>JBOHZJ010000345.1:0-3042 GCA_050738395.1 Steroidobacter sp. | reverse complement strand
CGACAGCGCCGGTTTCATGGCGGGAACGGTGTCGCGAAATCCCACTCCCGCGCCGCGCAGCGCGGCGACTTTCTGCTCGACTACCGCCGGCGACAACACGCTGCCCGCTTCATGGAAGGCCCAATCCACGTCTTCCTGATACACGCGCCGCTCCTGCGAAGCGATCACGCCGTCGCGGATGAACCATAGATTGAAGTTGATGGACATCGGTTCTTCGGGATAGTACGGCTCGCCGTGCGTGGCGAGCGGTTGGCCATCGAGAAAGTACCGTACTTCGCGATTCGCGATCTGCAGCACCAGCGTATGCCAGCCCTCGAGGCTGCCGCGACGCGCAGTGCTCGTGCTGACCTGCAGCCACTCGGGCTCGGGTCGGAAGGTCTCCCAAGTGGTGGTGTGCAACGTCAGATCGGCGCCGCCCCAGCCGCCGTTCGGCAGGTACTCGAAATCCTGTTCGCTGTAGTCGAGGTTCATCGGCGCCTTGAGTGGTGCGATGGTATAGAAGGTTTCGACGACTTGATCGCCGTCGGGACCTGCGATCGGCCGATCACTGAAGCGCACACGGGCGGCGTAAGTGCCTTCGTAGTACTTGCGTTGATGACAGAACTGCGCCTGATGCGCGCTGCCGCCGTCCATGCTCGCCGTCATGCGGACAAGTCGATTGCCGACCTGTGCTGCATCGTCGATCAGACTCACGGCGCCGCTCCATTCGGCGCCCACGACGCCGGGCCAGCCGCGTGCCGTGCGGGCAATCCAGCCATGCGCGGCGAAGTCATCGAGCGATGCGTAGCTGAAGTCATCGAACAGAACAGGCGATGCTGCGTCCCGCGCTACTCCAGCGCTCTTGCAACCGGCGAGACACAGCGATAACGCCGTCAGCGACGCAGCAGTCGTGGGTACGATGAAGGCGCAACGGTTCAGCACGATCACTCTCCAGGATTATTTTTGATGGGCAGGCGGATAACTTGATGTTCGGCCGCTGAGCGCCGCGCAGCCTCGATGATCTGAAGACCGGTCACGGCGTCTTCCGGATCGACCGGCGGCGGCGCGCGTTCATGAAGCGCACGCGCGATCTGCACGTAGTAGTTCTGATATGCGCCCTTTTCGCTGGGCACGGCTCTTTGGTCGACGCCATCAGTCACTACCCCCCAATGCTCTGGAGGCTCTTCGCCCCACCCTTCCGCCTCTGGCCGACCGCCGGCCCGCAATACGGCCTCTTGCATGTCAGCGTGCTGTTTGACAAACGCGGCCCGCGCGCCCAGAACTCGCATGCGGGGGCCGTGCTGCGCAGCCAGGTAGCTCGTCCACAAGTGCGAGCGCACGCCGTTCTCGTGCATCAAGGCGAGAAATACATCGTCATCGACTTCAATGCCGGAGCGACGGCTATCGAGTTCGGCGTAAACGTGCGTTGCGCGGCCGAACAAGTGCAGCGCCTGATCGATCAAATGGCTGCCCAGATCGAAGAGCAGCCCACCGGCCTCCTCCGCTGCAGCAGATTCTCGCCAACCTCCCTTCAACTGCGGTCGCCAGCGCTCGAGCCGCGATTCGAAGCGCAGCACTCGGCCCAAAACGCCTTCGGACATCAAGCGCTGCAGCGTCAGCAGCTCACTGTCCCAACGACGATTGTGATACGCGCTCACGAGTAATCCGCGTGCACGCGCGGCTGCGATCACCTGGCGTGCTTCCGCCACGGTTCGCGCGAACGGCTTATCGACGACGATCGGCAATTCTGCTTCCAACGCAGCAAGCGCGAGCGGCGCATGGGTGCGGTTCGGGGTGGCAATGACAATCAGATCGTGTTCGGCCGCATTCCGCCATAAGTCTTCGGCGGCGTCGAGGATGCGGACACCGGGATGCTCGCGTAGAGCCTGTTCGCGCCTCGCGGCATCTCGCGTCACTACAGTAGTCAGCCGCAAACCCGGCGTCGCGGCGATCAAAGGCGCGTGAAAACAGGCGCCGCTCAGGCCATAGCCGAGCAGGCCGACGCGAATATCGTTGCCGGAAATTGCGATCGTCACGGCCACGCAGGTTACGGGAAACGACGCCGAAGCAGGTCAGAATTCACCACAATTGGTCAGCTGCATGTCCTGGTTGCGCGGGAAGACGCCCTCCTTCTGCGCTGAAGTTGCTCTCGAACTGCAGCAATGGAGATTCCGGACATGCATGTCAGGGCGCCCACTTTTTCTCGACCCTCTTTTCTTCCACTCCACCGATCGCGCCGCGCCTGGCCGCCGCGGTGCATGAAGGAGCCGCCCAATGCCTCGCATCTCACACCGCGACGCTGGCTGCAGCCTGGGCTGTGGGACGGCGCGGAAGGGGCCTTGCTTGTTGATCGCGTGGATGCTCGTTGAAGTGCTCGAGCCCGCACACGCACAGCCATGGTCACGGTCGGCGCCGCAACCCTGGCTATCGATGGGTCGAAGAGCTCGATGCGTTCGTGCTGCGAGAGAACGCCGAGCAGCGCAAACGGAAATGGGGACAGTCCCTATTTCAGCAAGTCCTTGTCGTGCAACGCGGATCCGGAAATGGGGACTGTCCCCATTTCCGAGGATCTGCAACCCGCGTTTGCACACTGCGACCAGTCACGACCGATCGCGCGCCCCAAGCAGCGCCTTCGGCGTCCGATGCGCCATCACGATCCTGCTGCTCGCTTCACTGCGCGTCGTAGTTGCACGTCGCGAGCTGAGGCGAGAGCTGTAAGCCGACGCTTCGCAATTCTTGACGCGTACCCGACGAAGTTGCGAATGAGGTTGCGGCGTCAGGCGCGGTATGCTCATTACGCTTGCTCGCTCACGTCCGTTGACTTGTCTTTCACGATGGGCCCTCGGCGCGTGCTAACTGCAGCCTGGCGAATTCAATCAGGGGGAAGATTCACATGAAAAGCAGCCGGAGTCGGTCTCGGTCATTCGTTGGTTCGCTGTTCGTGGTCGCGCTCGGATTAGCCGTCGCAAGCGGCGCGTTATCTGATTCCGATGCGCCCATCGCGAAGACCCGCGCAGGTCAGATCCGCGGCGCGAAAATCGAGGGCGTCAATGTGTTCAAGGG
>JBOHZJ010000344.1:0-8337 GCA_050738395.1 Steroidobacter sp. | reverse complement strand
GAACTGAGCCACCAAAACGATTTCTGCTGCAGCGCAGGATTGCGTCCTGGAGAGGCTTTGCTGAGCAACGTGTCCGCTACTTCGACTTCCGACGTTTGAAATTCTGAGTGGCAAGGCTACTTAAGCGACCAGACGCCAGCTTGTGGCTGCGCTTTATTGTCGGAAGCACATCGCAGGAAAGACTTATTGTCTATTGCCAGCATTCGGCCTGGGACTTCCGAGTCGTTTGTCCATCGTGGGCCAGCCGTAGAGCGGTCACATGACCTCGTGCTCCGCGCACAGCACGACGTTCATAAGCGCTGTACTCCCTTTCAAACGACTATTTGTCCTTCCGGCTTTGGGAAGGACTATTTGTCCGAAGGGCGACTCTTTTGTCAGTTTCTAACCGTGCCTCACTCCACCGTGACGGATTTCGCAAGATTACGCGGCTGGTCGACATCAGTCCCGCGGAGAATCGCGCAGTGATATGCGAGCAGCTGCAGCGGAATCGTGTAGATGGCGGACGCCTGAAAATGGCTGACATGTTTCGGCATGGTGATGACCGTAACGCCTTCCGAGGACTGGATGCCTGAGTCGGGATCCGCGAACACATAGAGTTCACCGCCGCGCGCACGGACTTCCTGCAGGTTCGACTTCAATTTTTCCAGCAAGTCATTGTTCGGCGCTACCGTAATGATCGGCATATCGGCGTCGACGAGCGCGAGCGGCCCATGCTTCAGTTCGCCGGCCGGATACGCTTCGGCGTGGATGTAGGAGATTTCCTTGAGCTTCAGCGCACCCTCCATCGCGATCGGGTACATCTGACCGCGTCCCAGGAACAATGCGTGGTGCTTGTCCGCGAAGCGCTTCGCCAGCTCTTTAATCGTTTCATCCAGGTGCAGGGTTTTCTCGACCAGCGCAGGGATTTCGATCAGCCGCTGCACCAGCCCGCGTTCGCGCTCCGCGTCCGCGGCATTGAATTTCGCCAGCGCGATGACGAGCATATTGAGCGCGGCAAGCTGCGTCGTGAACGCCTTGGTCGATGCGACGCCGATTTCCGGCCCCGCACGCGTCAGTAGCACCAGATCGGATTCGCGCACCAGCGAGCTTTCCGGCACGTTGCAGATCGACAGACTCGAGAGGTATCCCGCCTGCTTCGCCATGCGCAGCGCGGCGAGCGTGTCGGCCGTTTCGCCCGATTGCGAAATCGTTACGAACAATGTGTTCTTCGGCACCACCGGATTGCGATAGCGGTACTCGCTCGCGATCTCCACCCAGCAAGGCAGGCGCGCGATCTGCTCGATGTAGTACTTGGCCACGGCGCCGGCGTGGTAGCTCGTGCCGCACGCGACGATCTGGACGGCCTCGGTGCGGCGAAAGACTTCGGATGCAAGCGGACCGAAGGCGGCTTCCAGCAGTTTGCCGCCGGCCACGCGCTCCTCGAGCGTCTGTGCGATGGCGCGCGGCTGCTCGTAAATCTCCTTGAGCATGTAGTGCGCGTAGTCGCCTTTCTCCGCGGCGTCCGCGGACAAGGCGCTTTCGCGAATCGCGCGCTCGGCCGTGTTGCCGTCGCTATCCAGAACGCGAACGCCGTGGCGCCGGATTTCGGCGACGTCGCCTTCCTCCAGAAAAATGAATCGACGCGTGACCGGCAGCAGTGCAGCCACGTCGGAGGCGACGAAGTTTTCATTCTCGCCGACGCCGATCACCACGGGACAACCGGCCCGCGCAAGGATGATGCTGTCCGGTGTGTCCTCGGCGACGACCGCAAGTGCATACGCCCCTTCGAGTTCCGCCACCGTCGCACGCACTGCCCGGAATGTATCGCCGAGCCTCTGCTTGTGATGGTGGATGCGATGCGCGATGACTTCCGTATCGGTTTCGGAGGTGAAGGTATATCCGAGCTGCTTTAGCTCATCGCGCAGCTCTTCGTGATTCTCGATGATGCCGTTATGAACGATTGCGATGCCGTCACGGGAGATGTGCGGATGGGCATTGCGTTCGGACGGCACGCCGTGCGTCGCCCAGCGCGTGTGCGCGATGCCGAGGCGCCCATCGACCGGACTGTCGTTCATCGCCTCCTGCAGCATCCTGACCTTGCCGACCGCACGCAGCCTGCGTAGCTGTCCGCTCGCGTTGAGCACTGCGACGCCGGCGGAGTCATAACCCCGGTATTCGAGGCGACGCAGTCCTTCGATCAGAACAGGAACGATATCGCGATCAGCAATGGCGCCGACAATTCCGCACATGGGAGGGTGGCCTGAATATGAGAGGGGCGTGATTGTAGCGGACGGTAAAGACTCGAATTCTGCTGGGCGTCACGATCGGTGAATGGCTTGCGGGTTGCGGGTTGCCCCAGAATGCCCCGAGGACCCCCGATCCAGCCGACCTGCTAGCGGGTGCTCGCCGCCCGGCCGCTAGCTCTTCTTCTCCGGCCGCTTCCATCCGTCGATCGTGACCTGCCGCGCCCGGGCGATCGTAAGCTTTCCGTCCGGGGTGTCCTTGGTGATGGTCGAACCCGCGCCTGTATTCGCGTTCGCGCCGATCTTTACCGGGGCCACCAGCATGGATCCCGAGCCGACGAATGCACCGTCGCCGATCTCTGTCCGCCATTTGTTTACACCATCGTAGTTGACGGTCACGGTGCCAGCCCCGACGTTGACCTTGCGACCCACGGTGGCGTCGCCGAGATAGGTCAGGTGGTTCGCTTTGCTGCCGGGCCCAATCTCGCTTTTCTTCACTTCCACGAAATTGCCGATGTGCACGTCCTCGTGCAGAACGCTTTCAGGACGCAGCCGCGCGAACGGCCCAATCGAGTTGCGCGGCCCGACCGTCGAGCGATCGATGACGCAATTGGGATGCAGCTCGGTGTCCGCGTCGATGCGGCAGTTGCGCAGATAGCAGTTCGGACCGATTCGCACCCGGTCGCCGAGCACGACCTCCCCGACCAGGACGACGTTGACGTCGATGAATACGTCGCGTCCGACGCTGACGTCGCCGCGTACGTCGATGCGCAGCGGATCGGCGAGCGTGACGCCGTTCAGCATGAGCTGCCGGGCCTTGTCGGCACGGAAGGCGGCTTCGAGCTGCGCGAGCTGCACCTTGTCGTTCACGCCCAGGATTTCCGTTTCCGTCGGCGCGATGACCCCGCTTACGCGCATTCGATCGCGCACCGCCGCGACGACAATATCGGTGAGGTAGTACTCACCCTGAGCATTGTCGTTTTTCAGTGCGGCCAGCCACTTCCGCAGGGCGCCGCCCGGGGCGGACATGAGCCCGGTGTTGATTTCCGGTATCGCGCGCTCCTTGGTGTTCGCGTCTTTCTGTTCGACGATGCGGACCACATTGCCGGCGCCGTCGCGCACTACTCGGCCATAGCCCGTCGGGTCCGCGAGAACGACCGTCAATACGCCGATCGAATGCGCACTGGACTGCTGCGCAAGTTGCTCGATGGTTGCGCGCTGTACCAGCGGCACATCGCCGTACAGAATCAATACGTCGTGATCGTCCGGGATTCCGGGCATTGCCTGCGCGACCGCATGACCGGTTCCGAGCTGCTCCGGCTGTATGACCCAGTTCACCGGTTCGCTGGCCAGCGTCTGCCGCACAAGTTCACCGCCGTGCCCATAGACGACGTGAATTGCATCGGCATGCAGCGATTTCGCCGTTTCGAGCACGTGCGCGAGGATCGGACGTCCGGCGAGCGGCTGCAGCACCTTGGGCAAATCGGATTTCATCCGTTTGCCCTGACCGGCGGCGAGAATGACGATGGAAAGAGGCATGGGTTTGATTGCCATTGTTCCGAAAAGCTTCTAGCCGCTAGCTTTGAAGCCAGACTCCGGATCGGATCCGCGCGTCGCAGAACTCACGAGGGACAGCGTATTCCTGAAGCTGGCAGCGAGCAACGCGGCTGATTTCAGAAGCAAAACGCGCCTCGCGGCGCGTTCCTTTCTGGCTAGCAGCTAGCCGCTAGCCGCTTGTTCACTGCTTGAGCTTCCTCAGCTTCTCGATCGCCTTGATCTGCGCAACGGCGCGGGCGAGCTCGGCTTGTGCTTCGGCGACTTCGATCTGGCCGGTGCGATCCCGCAACGCCTCTTCTGCCCGCTGCTTCGCTTGCAGGGCTGCAGCCTCATCGAGATCGCGAGCGCGCAGTGCGGTGTCTGCAAGCACCGTCACAAGATGCGGCTGCACTTCGATTGCGCCGCCCGACACATAGAAGAACTGCTCTTCGCCCGCGGGCGTCTGCACGCGGACTTCACCCGGCTTGAGCGTGGTCAGCAGAGGAGCGTGCCGGGGTGCGATGCCGATTTCACCCATTACTGCGGGCACGAAGACCATTGCGGCTTCGCCAGAGAAAATCTCGCCTTCGGCGCTGACGATGTCGACGTGAATGGTGGCCATGGTGATTCCGTTGTGCGTTGTGCGTTGTGCGTTCTGCGTGCCGCTCTGCGGACAACGGAAAACTCACAACGGGCAACAGTGACTACTGCAGCGTCTTTGCCTTTTCCGCGGCTTCGTCGATGCCGCCGACCATGTAGAACGCCTGCTCCGGCAGATGATCGTAGTCGCCGGCGAGAATGCCCTTGAAGCCGCGGATGGTCTCCTTGAGCGGGACGATCTTGCCGTCCTGCCCAGTGAAAACTTTCGCGACGTTGAAGGGCTGCGATAAAAAGCGCTGGATCTTGCGGGCCCGCGTAACCGTGCGCTTGTCCTCCTCCGACAACTCGTCCATCCCCAGAATCGCGATGATGTCCTGCAACTCCTTGTACCGCTGCAACACCGCCTGCACGCCGCGCGCAACGTTGTAGTGCTCCTCGCCGATGACCAGCGGGTCGAGCTGACGGCTGGTCGAGTCGAGCGGATCCACCGCTGGGTAAATGCCGAGCGAGGCAATCTGCCGGGATAACACGACCGTGGCGTCAAGGTGCGCGAACGTCGTCGCGGGCGACGGATCGGTCAGGTCGTCCGCCGGGACGTACACGGCCTGAATCGAAGTGATCGAACCCGTCTTGGTGGACGTGATGCGCTCCTGCAGCACGCCCATCTCTTCAGCCAGCGTCGGTTGATAACCCACGGCCGACGGCATACGCCCGAGCAGCGCGGACACTTCGGTGCCGGCCAGCGTGTAGCGGTAGATGTTGTCGATGAAGAGCAGTACGTCGCGGCCCTTGCCGGAGTCCGTTTTCTCGTCACGGAAGTACTCGGCCATGGTGAGGCCGGTCAGCGCGACGCGCAGGCGATTGCCCGGCGGCTCGTTCATCTGGCCGTACACCATCGCTACTTTGGAGTTCGACAGGTCGTCCGTATCGATGACGCCCGACTCGATCATCTCGTGATAGAAATCGTTGCCTTCGCGAGTGCGCTCGCCCACACCTGCGAACACCGATAAGCCGGCGTGCTGTTTCGCGATGTTATTGATGAGTTCCAGCATGTTGACGGTCTTGCCGACGCCCGCGCCGCCGAACAGACCCACCTTGCCGCCCTTCGCGAATGGGATCAGCAGATCGATGACCTTGATGCCCGTCACCAGCACTTCCTGACCGCCCGCCTGTTCAGCGTACGACGGCGCCGGGCGGTGAATCGGCCAGAAATCCTTCGCCTGCACCGGGCCCTTTTCATCCTGCGGCGATCCGAGAACATCCATGATGCGCCCAAGGGTCGCCCTGCCGACCGGTACAGAAATTGGTGCGCCGGTCGCTTTGACGCTGAGACCGCGACGCAGGCCTTCCGATACGCCCATGGCGATGGTGCGCACGACCCCGCCGCCGAGCTGCTGCTGGACTTCGAGCGTCAGCTCGACATCGTCGAGCTTCAACGCTTCGTAGATCTTCGGGATCTGTTCACGCGGGAATTCCACGTCGATGACCGCGCCGATGATCTGGACAATCTTGCCGGTAGACATTTGCTCGTTCCTCGCAAGAGGAAGCGGTTAGCGGTTGGCGGTTGGCGGTTAGTGCCGCTGCGCCTGCCCGATACGTGCTTCTCTGCCTCGTTACATTAATCAATTCAAGCCAAGAACTGCTGCCGGTTTCGGACCAACCGCTAACCGCCAACCGCTTCTTCAGACCGCCGCCGCCCCGCCGACGATCTCGCTGATTTCTTTGGTGATCGCAGCCTGACGCGCCTTGTTGTAGATCAACTGCAGCTCATCGATGAGCTTGCCGGCGTTGTCGGTCGCGCTCTTCATCGCAACCATCCGCGCGGCCATCTCGCAGGCGACGTTCTCGACTGCGCCCTGGTACACCTGCGATTCGATGTAGCGCATCAGCACGCCATCGAGCAGCTCGGCGGCGGACGGTTCGTAGATGTAGTCCCACAGCTTTTGCAGCTTGTCTTCATCTTCGGAGAGGACTGGCAACAGCTGACGCACGACGGGTTTCTGACTCATCGTGTTCACGAAAAGATTGTTCACGACAAACAAGCGGTCGATCTTGCCTTCCCGGTACAGATCGAGCATCACGGTAATGGACCCGATCAGGTCTGCGACATGGGGGCGATCGCCCAGATGCGTGACTGTCGCGAGCGTCTTCACATTGCCGAGGCGGCGGAAAAACTGCACGCCCTTCGATCCGACCAGGCACAGGGAGACATCGGCGCCTTTCGATTGCCACTCGCGCATTGCCGCCAGCGTCGTCTTGAACAGATTGACGTTCAGCCCGCCGCACAGACCGCGATCGGTCGTGATGATGACGAAACCGACCGACTTCGCCTCGCGCTCGGTGAGATACGGATGCTTGTAGTCAGGATTGGCGTGACGCAGGTGGCCAATCACCCGCCGGATGCGTTCGGCGTACGGGCGCGTTGCGCGCATGCGCTCCTGCGCCTTGCGCATCTTGCTCGCGGCCACCATTTCCATGGCCTTCGTGATCTTCTGCGTGCTCTTGAAGCTCGCGATCTTGATGCGGATTTCTTTTACGCCGGCCATGAGCTGTCGCTGGCTATGGGCTACGGGCTAGGGGCTACGGCCGGAAACGCGCGTTGCGCATATCCGGACCAGCCTGTCGCCTGTCGCCTGCAGCCTGTCGCCTCCTCAGTACGTTCCTGTCGTTGCAAACTCTTCGCAGATCTTCTTCAGAGCAGCTTCGTTCTCGGGCGACAACACGGGTTTCGCGTTGATGCCGTCGACGAGCTGCTTGTAGTTTGTCTTGGCGAACGCCTGCAGGCCGAGTTCGAACGCGCCGATCTTTTTCAGATCGACCTTGTCCATGTGGCCGTTGTTGACGGCGTAGATCGACAGCGCCATTTCCGCCACCGACATCGGAGCGTATTGCTTCTGCTTCATCAGCTCCGTCACGCGCTGGCCGCGCTCGAGCTGGCGTCGAGTCGCTTCATCGAGATCGGAGGCGAACTGCGAGAACGCCGCCAGTTCACGATACTGTGCGAGCGCGAGTCGAATGCCGCCGCCGAGCTTCTGAATGATCTTGGTTTGCGCTGCGCCCCCGACGCGAGACACTGAAACGCCCGCGTTCATTGCCGGACGGATGCCGGCGTTGAAAAGATCGCCTTCCAGGAAGATCTGGCCGTCGGTGATCGAGATTACGTTGGTCGGCACGAACGCGGTGACGTCGCCGGCCTGCGTTTCGATGATCGGCAGGCCGGTCAGTGAGCCGGTCTTGCCTTTCACGCGGCCTTCGGTTTTCTTCTCGACGTATTCCTCATTGACTCGCGCCGAACGCTCGAGCAGCCGCGAATGCAGATAGAACACGTCGCCCGGATAAGCTTCGCGACCCGGCGGACGCCGCAGCAGCAACGAGATCTGGCGGTACGCCCACGCCTGCTTGGTCAGGTCGTCATAAATGATCAGCGCATCCTCGCCCTGATCCATGAAGTACTCGCCCATCGCGCAGCCCGCGTAGGGCGCGAGATACTGCATCGAGGCCGGCGTGGAAGCAGACGCCGCCACGATGATCGTGTGCTTCATCGCATCGTGTTCTTCGAGCTTGCGCACGACATTCGCAATCGAGCTCTGTTTCTGTCCGATCGCGACGTAGATGCATTTGATGCCGCTGTCTTTCTGATTGATGATCGCATCGATCGCGAGCGCCGACTTGCCCGTCTGGCGGTCGCCAATGATCAGTTCGCGCTGGCCGCGTCCGATCGGCACCATCGAGTCGATCGCCTTGTAGCCGGTCTGCACCGGCTGGCTCACCGACTTGCGCGACACGACGCCCGGCGCAACGCGTTCGATCGGCGAATTGCGCGCCGCCTTGATGGGGCCCTTACCGTCGATCGGCGCGCCCAGTGAGTCGACGACGCGGCCGAGCAAGCCTTCGCCAACCGGTACTTCGAGAATTCGACCGGTGGTCTTGACAGCATCGCCTTCGACAATGTGCTTGTACTCGCCCAGCACCACTGCAC
>JBOHZJ010000343.1:0-13337 GCA_050738395.1 Steroidobacter sp. | reverse complement strand
ACGTAACGCAGCTCGTACTCGCCCGGCGGAAGCGGAGCGAGGACTGCAACGGGATTGCCGCGCTGCGTGTACGCGTAGGCGCCGCTGTCGCCTTCGCGCGCACCTTTCAGGACGATCGCGATGTAGTCGTGCGGATTGTTCGGCCCCTTCCAACTCACCGCTACGTCGCTTCCCGCAACTGCTTCGGTTGGCCCCTGAACTGAGGCGCTGATCGGCGTGACAGTAATCTTCGTGACGCTCAGTGTGGCGTAGGTCTGCGCGGTCAAGTAGCGCACTTCGTACTCGCCGGCCTGATCTGGCGCCCGCAATTGGACTGGGTTGCCGCTGCCCGTGTACTGATAACCTTCGTAACTTTTGTCGGGAGCCCCGGCCTTCACCAGTGTGATGAAGTCGCGCGGATTGTTCGGGCCTTGCCAGGCAACGGCGAATTTTGCTCCCGCCGCTACCTTCGGCGGCGCCGCAACCGAAGCGGTGACGCCGCCGATCGTGATTCGTCGCGATGCAACGACCTTATCGCCATTGCCCAGAAAGTATCGCAGCTCATAGTCGCCGGCCTTGTCGGGCGCGACGAGTTCGATCGGGTTGCCGGTCTTCGTGTACTTATAAGTGATGTACTCCTGCTCCTTATCGCCGATGCCGACGTAGTCTCGACCGTTGTTCGGGCCGCTCCAGCGCACAGCGAACTTCGCGCCCGCGGCGACTTGCCCCGGCGCCTCGAGGCTTGCCGCGACGTTCTCGAGTCGAATCGCGCGACGCGCGAGCGTTGGGTACGGGCTCTGCGCTCCCAGAACGCGCACCTCGTAATCGCCGGGCTCCTCCGGCGCCTGCAACCTAAACTCGCCCGGCTTGCTGACATATTGATACGTGTCGTACGACCCTTCGGCATTGGCCTTCGGCACGATCGTCACGAAGTCCCTCGGATCCTTCGTCCCGCTGACCCTGACGATGACTTCTGCACCGATGAATGCGGCGCCGGGCGCGGTCACTGTTGGCTGCGCAATCGCGAAGGATGTTCCGGCGATGAACAGGAGCAGGGTTCTGGTGAGCATGAGCAAGTTTCTTGTAGTTGGCAAAGCCGAGTCGACGCGGTTCAGCAGCATTATTCGGTCGTTAGAATTCGATCCATCGAACAGCCAAACGCCGTCGAAGCTCTCGAGATTGTATCGGGACGGATTTCGGGCGGATATGCTTGTCGCATCTGTCGCTAACGGGGAGATCCCATGCGCCTGCCCGCGTTGTACATCATTGCCGTGCTCTTACTCCCCGCGAGCGCTGTCGCGGACTCCATGCGCTGCGGCAAGTGGGTGGTGAACGAGCAATCGAGCGTCGCCGAACTTCGCGAGAAATGCGGCGCGCCGCTGGACAAGACGAGCAAGACCGAAGACAACCTCGCCGTCAACGCAGCGGGCTATGCCTTCAAGACCGGAACCAGCACGACCACCGAGCAATGGTTCTACCAGCGCAGCTCGCAATCGTTCCGCATGATCGTGACGATCGTGGACAACGTGATCAAGAGCATTGAGCGGGCGGAGTGAGCCGAAAATTGTCGGCAAACCCGTTCTCTCGCTGAGGGCGCAGAGATCGCTGAGGCCGGAAAACATGCAGATCATCAGTGCTCGCTGTCGAACTCAGCCTCTTCCTCAGCGGCCTTTGCGCTATCTGCGAGAGAACCGCCTTGCATGCGATGCGGCATTTCATTAGGCGCTACTTGAGACTGGCGCCCGATCCTCATGCCCCGCAAACCATCCGCCCGAGCGACTCGAAGTCGAACTCGACGCCAGCGTCGCTTCAGCATTCGAAGACTCCTGCCCAGTGCGCGTGTGCGCAAGCGCTGGATTCATGCATTCCGCCGAGCGCCTGCCGGGCTGCAGATTTTCCTGGGCGCCGCCCTCATTCTGATCGCATGGTTTGCCGCGAACGGCATATTCCAGGTCGCCCGCAAGCCTACCGAGCTGTTCTTCCCTGTGAGCGGCGCGCTCTACAGAACGCCCGCGGAAACCTGGGCCACGTACGCTGCAGCTTTTCGCAGGCATTCGACGCAGGTGATGACGGCGGAGCTGCTGGCCGCACTCGCGCAGGTGGAGGGCTCCGGCAATCCGATCGTCAGAACGTACTGGCGCTGGTCGCTTACGCACGAGCCATTCGAAGTCTATCGGCCGGCTTCGAGCGCGGTCGGGATGTATCAGATTACCGATGGAACGTTCGCCGAGGCGCGCCGCTACTGCATTCGCAATCGCACCGTCGTGGACGATGGACCCTGGAATGAGCCGCGATCGTGCTGGTTCAACAGTCTCTACACTCGCGTCCTCGCCACGCACGCGATCGAGATGACCTCTGCGTATCTGCATCGACAGGTCACGCGTGCGCTCTCACGCAATGGCGGCCGCACCGCTAGCCTGCAGCAGCAGCAGGACCTTGCGGCGGTGATCCATCTTTGCGGAGCGGGCGCCGGCGCGCGCTACGCCCGCCGCGGGTTGCGTTTGAACTCCGGACAACGATGCGGCGATCACGATGTGCGCGCCTATGTTGCGAAGGTCAATGCGATGAAGCGGGTGTTCGCGCGTATGGCGAGCCGGGCGCGGCAAGACTGATCCAGGAGCTGATCGAGATCGGCATCAGTACGGGCACGCGTGAGGAAATCAGGACATTGTCGATATTGGGGGGATTGCGATTGTGAGATTGACGCGTGTGAGCTGCGTTTGCAGCACGTTGATTCTGGTTTTCGCGGCCGGGTGCAACAAGAACGAAGAAGCGCCCGCATCTGCGGCGACGTCGGAAGTCGCTGAATCGACCCCGCAGCCCGCACCTGCCGAGGAGCCGACGCGGGTTGCGACGTCCGGATCGAGCGAGTCGCAGGTCGCTGCGTCGGAGAGCAGGTTTCCGAGCGCAGAGGAAGAGCGCACGCAAGTCTCCGGTGAACTGCGTGAGGCGACGCAAGCGTTGATCGCGCTACGCAAGGATCCGAACGTCAATCCGAAGGAGCGAGCGGCGGTTCAGGAAAAGGTGACCGAGCTGAATCGCCGTCTGGGACAGCTCCGCCGCTACAAGAAGCAGCCCGAGCATCTGGATCTGCCCGAGCAATGGCGCAGCACGTATCGGGTCGAGAAGGACGGGACCGAAGCGGATCTGTTGGTGCAGGTAGGCGACATCGACAATCTCGGTTTCGGATGGCCCGCAGGATTCGATCCCTTCGAAGGCAAGGCGACGCCGGTTCATTCCTATCCATGGCGACCGGAAAGCGACGATCCTGTCGGGACCGATCGCGTGATGGTCACCTCGGGTATGACGAACAGGCGCACGGCGCATTACGACGGCTACAGCACCAGCACGAGCCGTCCGACCAACCTGCCGGTCCCGTTGACGATTGAATTCGACAATCAGGGCGTCGCGGTCACGAGCGCGGCGCTGCAATTATTCGTCGATGACTTTCAGGCGCCGAAATTGCGCAGTCATTTCAGGGTGACGATCGACGATCGCAGCGTTCCCGATCTGGCGGCCACGCTCAACGAACTCGAACAAACCGGCCCGATCGGCAAGCTCGTTACGTTGCAGCTGTTGCCGGAATACCTGAGCCTGCTGTCGGACGGCAAGCTGGTCATCTCAATCGACGATCCGGACAACAACGTCGGCGACGGCTTCGCCTTCGACTTCGCGCGGCTGCTGATCAATCCCAAGGATTGGAAGCACGCCGGCACGATACGGGGAGTCGCCGTCGATAAAGAGACCAATCAACCGCTCGGCGGAGTGCTGGCGTCAGCCGCGAACGTAAAGCAGATGGAGACTGGCGCGGATGGTCGGTTCGAACTGTCCGGCGTTCCAGCCGGCCTCGTCGTGACGAGCGGCAGCCATCCCGACTATCAGGGTGCGTCCGAACAAAGCGATCTCGAAGCGGGGCAGACCGTCGATATCAAACTGAAGCTTGCGAAGAACGAGACCACCAGCGAGGCGCTCGCGCAGCAACTCGAAGTCGAAGGCAAGGTGGATCTGTACGGCATCTATTTCGATCTCGACAAGGCGACGCTCAAGCCCGAATCGCGAGGCGCCCTCGAATTGGTCCTCGGGTTACTGAAGAGCAGGCCAAAGCTGGTTCTGGTGATCGCGGGTCATACCGACAACGAAGGCGGCGATGAGTACAACCTCGCCTTGTCGCAGCGTCGCGCCGCCGCCGTGGTCGCCTGGTTGACGGAGCGAAAGATCGAAGGCGCCCGACTGCAATCCGAGGGATTGGGCGAAACGCAACCCGTGGCCGACAACGCCAATCCGGCCGGGCGTGCATTGAACCGGCGAGTCGAGATTCGTGACGCGAGTCGATGAGCGCCGCGACGTTGGACACCAAGATAGCCCCTTAAGACACAATTTCCACGAGAGGCCCATGCGCAACGCGTGTTCACTCGGATTGCCGGCGATCGCCATCGCTTTTTCATTCGCACTTTCTGCTGCGCCCGCGCCGGCGGCCGACGCGAAAACGCCTCCCAAAATCATCCGGCTCGAGCCGAAGAAAATGGCAGGCGTCGAACAGGGCAAGGCGGTGGTGGTGAAAGGCAAAGCCGGGCCGCAGCCGCATCGGTTCGGGCTGGAGAAGCTGACCTACATGATGCCCGTGGCGGTCGCGGTGCGTCCCGTCAACAAGGGCGATGAGGTCGGTCTGAAGGTCACAAAATATGCCTGGAATCAGCCATTGCGCGAGGGCGCAACGAACGGCGACATCCTGCGCTATGTGTTTCGCACCGAAGGCGAATTTCAGGTCGCCGTGGAGGCGAAGAAGGCGGGCACGCCGTATCGATTGATGGTGTGGGTCGGCGATGAAACCAAACCCGAGTTCGCGCCCGTGGTCGTGAAGGCGAGCGAATATCAGGGAGAAACGCGCAAGGAAGGCGGCATGGTGCTGTGGGTAATCGCGGGTGCATTGATCATTATCGTCGCGCTGCTCGGTGCGCTGGTGCTGCGGAGGAAGTCGTCATGAACATCCGAACCTGGTGGCTTCTGCCGTTCACTCTGTTTGTCGCGTTGGCCCAGGCGCAAGATGGCCCAACATCCGGTTCCTGGACTGATTTCAGCGACGGCCTGGATCTGCCGGGCGCGCTCGACCTGATCGACGTTCTCTCCGACAGCGACGTGCTAGGTGTGACTCGCAGCGCGGACGATCTGCTTCGCAACGCCGAATCGCTGGATTCCGACGAAGCGGCCTGCGGATCGGCGTACACCGACGCCTCCGGTCCCACCGTACCTTCGCAGTGCGCGGAGAACGAGAACTGCCGCGATTGCTACGAAGAAGCAGTGCGCAAGGTCGACTTCAATCGTTACTACATCGAGCGCGCGCGGTGCATCACCGCAGCGAACGTGAAGATGGCGAATTCCGCCGTGGCGTTCGGCGATAGCGCCTCCGGCATTCACGCGGTCGCGGGGCTGTCGTGGCAGTTGCAAGGCAAGCCGCAGATCGAGGGAGCGGTGACGAAGCTGAAGAAGACCTACACAGACAAAGCCGCGCAGTATCTCGGCAATTTGCAGGGCGCCTTGCAGGAATTAGGGCAGTGCGAAGCGAATTACTACGGCGAACGCGACTGGTACCAGCGTTACGGCTGGATCTATCACAACTTCATGAAGGCGAAGTACGCCTCCGCGCCGGAGTGACGCTTCGCAGTGACGTAGGCGAATCATGCGGATCTTGTTCTTCGGGATGATGATTGCAGGCGCGTTGTTTACGCTGTCGCCCGCATACGCCCAGATCTATGCCTGTGTGGGCGAGGACGGAACGCGCATATTCTCCGATGAACGCTGTGGGGCGGACGCGAAGATTGTGCCCGGCATCAGCACGAAGAGGCGGCCGGCTGCGAGCCCAACGACGCCAAAGGCGCCGCGCGCGATCAAGCCACAGGCCGAACTGGAAGCGCTCAGCAAGCAGTGCGACGCCGGCGACATGAAGGCATGCAAGGAATGGACGCTGGGCGGCGGCCCCAATCTGCTGCGCAAAAACGAACGTCAGGCGGAACTCGATTGTGAGGCGGGCTCGCTTGCGGCGTGTGAGATTCGCTATTGCCGCGACGGCGTCAGTGCAGACTGCCGCGCGCGCGTCCTTCGCACCGCGAAGCTCGCAGGCGAAAGTTGGTACCTGCGCGAAGCAGAGCACGGACACGCTGATGGGTTGACGCGCTACCACATCCGCTGCGTTCCCGAGGACGCGCCCTCAGCCCGCGACATCACGATCCTGTGCTCGAGCCTGGCTGGACCGAATCGCTGCTACGTCGCCGATCCACAGCAAGGCTTCGCGCGACTGGATCGCGCGGCTGCGAAGCATTGCGCAATTTAGCTGCTAGCGACTAGCTGCTAGCCAGAGGCGCGCCATTTGCGTCCTCACTTTCTTGTTCTGGCTAGCAGCTAGCAGCTAGTCGCTAATCAGCTCTATCTCATCGAGGCCGAAGGCCGAGATCAAACAGGTCGATAAAGCGCTTGGCGATGTCGGCGGCGGAGAGCGGCTCGTCGCTGCGGAACCAGTACGCAACCCAGTTGAGAGCGCCTGCGAGGGCGAATGCCGTGATCTTGGCGTCGCACTTGCGGATGGAACCGTCGAGCTGGCCTTCCTTGATCAGGCGCCGGATGCCCTGATCGATCTCGGATTTGAGCGCCTTCACCTTGTCGCTCATGGCGCGACTCAGATCCTGGTTCTCGGCCTGAACCATGCACCAGCCGAAATCGGAGGTGATCGCCTCGGCGTAACGCGCAATCACGAATTCAAGCCGATCGCGAGCGCTGCCGGTCGAGCCGCGAACCTCCTCGAATCCCCTCATGATCTGATTGAGCCCTGCGCGGAAGCATTCGAACAGGAGCTGTTCCTTGTTCTCCACGTAGTGATAGACCGTCGGCTTGGTGACATTCAGTTCGCTCGCGATATCGTCGAGCGAGGTGTTGTGATAGCCGCGCTCACGAAACGCGCGCGCCGCGGTGCGGATCACTGCTTCACGCTTGCGCTCCCGATTCCCGGGCCGAGACTCCACCGATTCCCACAGGGCCCGTCCCGCCGGCTGCTTTGCAGCATTCCTCGTCGCTCGCTTGACCGCCACTTCGTACTCCCGGTGCAGGGCCGCCATCATAGCCGCCCGTGAACGCACCACTTTACAAAACCGCCGCGACGCTCGTTGACGCATCGCGAACGCCGTTCCTATACTGGCGAGTATACGATTCTATACCGCCGGGTATAGACCGATATCCGGACCCGGCGGCGTACATTCTGGAGACGTGATGAGTACGCGTTCTGTTGCCGCCGATACCCCCGAGTTTGCGTCGTCCTCCTCCGCGCCGCAGCGGCCGCTGCGCTTTGTGAGCGCCGCATCGCTGTTCGACGGCCATGACGCCGCCATCAATATGATTCGCCGCCTGCTGCAGACGCATGGCGCCGAAGTCATTCACCTCGGGCACAACCGCAGCGTCGCGGACATCGTGCGCGCAGCAATTCAGGAAGACGCCGACGCAGTGGCGGTATCGTCGTACCAGGGCGGGCATAACGAATATTTCGCATACATGGTCGACATGCTGCGCGAAAAAGGCGTCGAGCACATTCGCGTCATCGTCGGCGGGGGCGGGACGATCGCGCCTTCCGAGATCGAGGCGCTCCAGCGCTACGGCGTCGAAAGAATCTATACGCCGGAAGACGGTCGGCGCATTGGTCTGGAGGGAATGATCGATGATGTGTTCGAGCGGACGCGTCGTGCACAGCGCGCTGCGTACGCATTTGGCCCGGTGAGTGCGCGCGACCACGCCTCGCTGGCTCGCGCCATTTCGGCGCTCGAGGAGGGCGAATCCGGCGCGCCAGGCGCCGACGCGATCCGCCGTGCGATTGCGAAGACGAAGCATCGCGCTCCGGTCGTGGGTCTCACGGGTACGGGCGGCGCCGGCAAATCGAGCCTGAATGACGAATTGCTGCAGCGGTTCGTGCGTAATTTCCCTGATCGGCAGATCGCCGTGATTGCGATGGATCCGACGCGACGTCGCTCGGGCGGCGCTTTGCTGGGCGATCGCATTCGCATGAACGCGCTGGCCGCGGACAACGTTTTCATGCGCTCACTCGCCACCCGTCGCCAGAATCTGGCGACCAGCGCCGTGCTGAAGGACGCCATCGGCCTGCTGCAGCTTGCGAATTTCGATCTGATCATCGTCGAGACCGCGGGCATCGGACAATCGGATTCGGAGATCGCAGATCTTGTCGATCACTCGCTGTACGTGATGACGAGCGAGTATGGCGCGCCCAGTCAACTCGAAAAGATCGACATGCTCGACTTCGCGGACATGATCGTGCTCAACAAGTTCGAGAAGCGCGGCGCGGAGGATGCGTTGCGCGATGTTCGCAAGCAGTGGCGTCGCAATCACCCGCAGCAGGCGAAACTCGCAGACGCGCAGATTCCCGTTTTTCCCACGATCGCCAGCCGCTTCAATGATCCAGGTGTGAATCGACTGTTCGGCGAACTGTGCACAGCGTTGAATGAGAAGCTCAAGGCTCGCGACGCCGCCCAGCCCGCCTGGGCGCCGGAGGCTGTTGGACCGACCGAGTTCGTTTCGCGCGATCCGCTCATTCCAGGTTCGCGGACGCGCTATCTCGCCGAGATCGCGGCCAATGGCCGACGCGCCCAGAAGGA
Organism: Steroidobacter sp.; assembly: GCA_050738395.1. GTDB lineage: Bacteria > Pseudomonadota > Gammaproteobacteria > Steroidobacterales > Steroidobacteraceae > Steroidobacter. The sequence continues at coordinate 4,710 of JBOHZJ010000343.1, read as the reverse complement.
CGCTGAGGCCCTCGTCGAAGCCGCGCGCACCGCCTATGGCCTGTATCAGTCATTGCGAGCGTTGCACGATGCAGCGCTGCCAACGCCGCTCGAGCGCTATCCGGACTCTGCTGTCACGGATGCCCAGGCCGATGCGACACGCTGCGAACTGCGCGCCGCGTATAACCGGGCGCTTGATGCGATCGGCGCCGAGGCGCTGGGCGAGCTCAGGCGCTGGCCGCAGCGCGTTCGCGAGATCACGCAAGCGCAGTATTCCTACAAAGTCCGTGATCGCTTCGTGACAGGCGAGAACTACACGCAAACCCTGACGGGAACCCAGATTCCAAAGCTCTCCGCGCCGAAGACCTCGGAGTGGGGTGAGATCCTCGCGTTCGTCCTCACGGAAAATCTGCCGGGCGCCTATCCCTACACCGGCGGCGTCTATCCCTATCGGCGCGAGGAAGAGGATCCGATTCGGATGTTCGCGGGCGAGGGCGGTCCCGAGCAGACGAATCGTCGCTTCCACTATCTTGCGAGCGGACACGGCGCCACGCGGTTGTCGACCGCCTTCGACTCGACGACGCTGTACGGTGAAGATCCGGACACGCGGCCGGATATTTACGGCCGCACCGGCAACTCGGGCGTCTCGATCGCGACGCTCGATGATATGAAGAAGCTGTATTCCGGCTTCGATCTGTGCGCACCGCTGACGTCAGTCTCGATGACGATCAACGGACCCGCGCCGATGATTCTCGCGATGTTCATGAACGCTGCGATCGATCAACGCGTCGAGCGTTTTCTGCGCGCCGAGGGCCGGTGGGCCGCAGCCGAGAAACGCATCGGCGAACTGCGCGATGCGATGCGCGCGCGCGGCCACACCGCGCCGACGTATCGAGGCGAACTGCCGAAAGGTCATGACGGATCGGGGCTCGCGCTGCTCGGCGTCACCGGCGAGGAGCTCATCGCACCGGGAGTGCTGTCGCAGGAGGAGTACTCGCGCATCAGCGCCGAAGCGCTGTCGCTCGTGCGCGGCACCGTCCAGGCGGACATCCTCAAGGAAGATCAGGCGCAGAACACCTGCATCTTCTCGACAGAATTCGCGCTGCGCATGATGGGCGACGTGCAGCAGCACTTCATCGACAACAAGGTCCGCAACTTTTATTCAGTTTCAATCTCGGGCTATCACATCGCCGAAGCCGGCGCGAATCCCGTCAGCCAACTTGCCTTCACGCTGTCGAACGGCTTCACGATCGTCGAGTACTACCTCGCGCGCGGCATGAAGATCGACGACTTCGCACCGAATCTTTCGTTCTTCTTCTCGAATGGCATGGACCCGGAGTACGCCGTCATCGGCCGCGTCGCCCGTCGCATCTGGGCGCGCGCCATGCGTGATCTGTACAAGGCCGGTGCGCGCAGCCAGATGCTGAAGTATCACGTGCAGACGTCCGGTCGCTCACTGCACGCACAGGAAATTCAGTTCAACGACATCCGCACTACGCTGCAGGCGATGTACGCACTGTTCGACAACTGCAATTCGCTGCATACGAATGCGTATGACGAGGCGCTGACGACGCCGACCGAGGAAAGTGTGCGTCGAGCAGTTGCAATTCAGCTCATCATCAATCGCGAGCTGGGACTCAACAAGAATCAGAATCCATGGCAAGGCTCGTACTTGCTGGAGCATCTCACGGATCTGGTGGAGGAGGCCGTCTACAAGGAGTTCGAATCCATCTCGGAGCGCGGCGGCGTCCTGGGCGCAATGGAGACGATGTATCAGCGCGGCAAGATCCAGGAAGAGAGCATGTTCTACGAGCGCCAGAAGCACGACGGCACGCTGCCGATCATCGGCGTAAACACTTTCCTGTCGCACGACGAGAAAGCCGCGCAACAGATCGTCGCACTCATTCGCTCTTCGGAAGAAGAGAAGCAGGCTCAGGTTGCCGCGGTGAGAGCGTTCCAGGCGCGCAACGCCGAGCGCTCGCCGTCGGCGCTCGTCAAGCTGCAGCGAGCGGCCACCTCGGGCGGCAACGTATTCGCCGAACTGATCAATACGGTACGCTGCTGCTCTCTCGGTCAGATCTCACGGGCGCTCTATGACGTCGGCGGACAGTACCGGCGGAGCGTCTAGGCTCCGTGATGGCTACAGACTACAGGCGCCCGGCGACAGCCGGAGATCAGGCAGCTCTGCTCGCGCCCGTCTCTGGCTGTCGCCTGTAGCCCGTCGCCTGTTGATTTCCTGGTAAGTCGCTTTCGTTCACCACAACCACTGCGCAGGCTCGCCATGTACCGCGCTCCTCTGAAGGAAATCCGCTTCGCTCTTCACGAGCTCATCGGCGATGAGCGGCTGACGCGCTGCCCGGCGCTGCCCGACTACTCAACTGAGTTCGCGGACTCAGTGCTCGACGAAGCGGCGAAGTTTGCCGAGGGAGTGCTCGATCCCATCAATCAACTGGGTGATCGCGAAGGCGCCAAGTGGACCCCGGATGGCGTGGTCATGCCGGCAAAATTCAAGGACGCGTACGGCCAGTTTGTCGAGGGCGGGTGGCCGCAATTGCGCGCAGCGCCGGAGTACGGCGGCCAGGGTGCGCCGATCGTTCTCGGCACGGCGGTCGAGGAACTGTGGGCGTCTGCAAATCTGGCTTTTAAACTCTGTCCGATGCTGACGCAGGGTGCGATCGAAGCGCTTCAGCAGTGCGGGTCTGACGAACAGAAGCGCAAGTACCTGCCGAAGCTGGTGAGTGGGGAATGGACCGGCACCATGAATCTCACCGAGCCGCAGGCCGGCAGCGACCTCGGCGCGATCCGCACGCGCGCCGTTCCGGACGGGCGACAATTTCGCCTGTACGGACAGAAGATTTTCATCACCTACGGCGATCACAACTACACGCCCAACATCATTCATATGGTGCTCGCCCGGATCGAAGGAGCGCCGGCGGGAACGAAGGGCGTCTCGCTGTTCATCGTCCCCAGGTCCCTCGTCGAGAACGACGGCTCTCTGGGCAAGCGCAACGATGTGCGTTGTGTCTCCATCGAGCACAAGCTCGGCATTCATGCGAGTCCGACTTGTGTGTTGTCTTATGGCGAGCGCGAAGGAGCCGTCGGATATCTGGTCGGTGAGCCGAATCGCGGCCTCGAGTACATGTTCATCATGATGAACGCGGCGCGACTGTCCGTCGGGCTCGAGGGATATGCACTGGCGGAGCGCGCCTATCAGCAGGCGGGCGAGTATGCGCGCAATCGCGTGCAAGGCCGCCCGGCCGGCGTCGTGCAGGGCGGGCAAGGTGAATCAGTGCAGAGCGCACCGGTGAAACCTGCATCGATCGCGTATCACGCCGACGTCAAACGCATGCTGCTGTCGATGAAATCGCGAACGGACGCCGCGCGCGCTATCGCCTTCTATGGCGCGCTGCAGCTCGATCTTGCCCATCACGATCCGGAAGAGACCGTACGCAGCGCGGCTCGGGCGCGCGGCGACCTGCTCATCCCGATCATCAAAGGCTGGTCGACAGAACTGGGCATCGAGCTCACATCGCTGGGCATTCAGGTGCACGGCGGGATGGGCTACATCGAAGAAACTGGCGCTGCGCAGTATCTGCGCGACGTGCGCATCGCATCCATCTACGAAGGCACGACCGGAATTCAGGCCGGCGATCTCGTGGGCCGCAAGGTCAGTCGCGACGCCGGCGCCGCCATGAACGCGTTGATCGCCGACATGCGCGCTGAACTGAGTCAGCCTGCCGCGGACGACGCGACTGTGCGCGACTGCCGACTGGCCGTCATCAGCGCGATCGAATTACTGCAAGAGTCGACAGCCAGCCTGCTGCAGGCGTCGAAAGCCGGCCCCGAACACACGCAGGCGGTCGCCGTGCCTTATCTGATGCTGTGCGGCGTCGTCATCGGCGGTTGGTTGATGGCGCGTACGCATGAAATTGCCGCGCAGAAGCTCGATGCGGATCGCGAGTTCTACGCCGGGAAGCAGCAGATCGCGCGCTTCTTTCTGCAACACGTGCTGCCTGAATCGATTGCGCTCGCACGCGTCGTCATGAGCGGCGGTGCGAGCGTAGTGGAGGCCGACGCCGGCCTCTTCTGATGGCCTGTTACACGCGCGAAGGCCTGCGGCAACGCGTTGCCCATTTATATAGAGAGCGTAAGACCGGCTGCTCCCACCAGCTACCGCCGCAAGAACAACAACTTACGGCGTTAATGTGTCACTATGGGCTAACTCTGCGAGCCGCAGCCGCCTCCGAAGGTTTGAGATCAGGCGGCCCTCGCCGCACGAGAAGCGTGGAGCAGGTTCCATCATGAGCGGCAAGTCTGTGCGATGGTCCCGCGGCTTTCGATGAGCTGTAAGCCAGATCGAAGCGCGGACAGATGTGACAGACGATAAGTGATCTTTCGAACGGGGACACGCGATGGCGCGACCAACAGTAGAAGAAGTGGATTTTCAGGAGTTCAAGCGTTTGCTCGAGCGCGCCCTCGTCGACGGCACGAGGATCACGCCGCGCGAGACGGATCGCTGGACGAAGTACGTCGCGACGCACGGCGTTCGCGAAGTGAACTTCAAAGCGTATGCAGCCGGGAAATACGCAAATCTGGACGCCGTCATCATCGATGAACCGGCGCCGTCGGGCGGTTACTTCCTCTGGTCCGTCGCGGATGAAGTCGTGTTGCGATGGCGGAAGGAATAACTGCTTTCAATCGCGACTCATATTGATCCGGGAAGTCTGTGAC
>JBOHZJ010000342.1:0-4548 GCA_050738395.1 Steroidobacter sp. | reverse complement strand
CGATCATGCTGAAAATCGGCGGTTACGGCTTCGTGCGGCTGTCGCTGCCGATGTTGCCGGACGGCAGCCGGTATTTCGCGGGCCTCATGATTGCGCTTTCGTTGATTGCGATCATCTACATCGGCTTCGTGGCGATGATGCAGAAGGACATGAAGAAGCTGATCGCGTACTCCTCGATCGCGCACATGGGCTTCGTTACGCTCGGCTCGTTCCTGGTGTTTGAGCTCATGCGCGTGAACGGCGATGCGCGCGGAGCGGCGATGGGCATCGACGGTGCGATGGTGCAGATGATTTCGCATGGGCTCATCTCCGGCGCCTTGTTCTTCTGCGTCGGCGTGCTCTATGACCGCGTTCACAGCCGCGAGATCGGCTCCTATGGCGGCGTGGTCAACACGATGCCGGTGTTTGCAACGTTCATGGTGCTGTTCGCGATGGCGAACTCCGGGCTGCCGGCTACGTCAGGCTTCGTCGGGGAATTTCTAGTGATCCTTGCGAGCTTCCGCGCGGACTTCTGGTACGCATTTCTCGCCGCCGTCACCCTGATGCTCGGCGCGGCTTACACGCTGTGGCTGGTGAAGCGCGTGATCTTTGGTGCGATCGCGAATGAGCAGGTGGCGGCGTTGAAGGATGTGAACGCGCGCGAGTTCATCGTGCTCGGCGTTCTTGCGGCGGCGGTGTTGTTGCTCGGGGTCTGGCCGGCGCCGTTGCTGGACGTCATGCGGCCCACGGTCGAAAACCTCGTGCAGCAGATTCTCGTGTCGAAACTTTAGGTCCCGGTGATGCAAGCAGCGATCTCGAACCTGGGTATGCACGCGGCCGCGGCCGAGATATTCATGCTGGGCGCCGTGTGTGTGATCCTGCTGATCGACGTGTTCCTGAGCGATCGGTTGCGCTGGGCGACGTACGCACTGTCGTTGCTGAGTCTCGTGGGCGCGGCGTTCGTGACCGTTCGATACAGCGTCGACGCACGCGTTTCGGCGTTCGACGGCATGTTCGTGGCCGATCCCATGGGCGACATCCTCAAGCTGTTCGCCTACGGCACAGTGGCAGTCGCGTTCCTGTACTCGCGCGAATACCTGCAACGAAGAGGGTTGTTCAAAGGCGAGTACTTCATCCTGGGTCTCGTCGCACTGCTGGGCGTGATGGTCATGACGTCTGCCGGCAATCTGGTCACCGTCTATCTGGGCGTCGAACTCCTGGCCTTGTCGCTGTACGCGATGGTCGCCTTCGATCGTGAGTCCGGCATCGCGGCGGAAGCCGCGATGAAGTACTTCGTGCTCGGTGCGATTGCGTCCGGCACGCTCTTGTATGGCTTCTCGATCGTTTACGGTGTGACCGGCACGCTGCAACTGGATGAGCTCGCAGTCGCGGTACGGGAAGTGGGCGCCTCCAACCTCGGGCTCGTGTTCGGCCTCGTGTTCATCATCGTCGGTGTAGCGTTCAAGTTCGGGGCCGCGCCGTTCCACATGTGGATTCCCGACGTCTATCACGGCGCGCCGACGCCCGTGACATTGTTCATCGGCTCTGCGCCGAAGATCGCGTCGTTCGTTCTCGCGATTCGTGTGCTTGCCGAAGGGCTCGATGTGATGGTTGCGAGCTGGCAGGACATGCTGATTGCGCTGTCCGTCCTCTCCATGGTTATAGGCAACGTCGTGGCGATCGCCCAGTCGAACCTGAAGCGCATGCTGGCGTACTCGACCATTTCGCACGTCGGCTTCATTCTGCTCGGGATCCTGGCCGGCACGAACGATGGCTATCGTGCAGCGATGTTCTACACGATGACCTACGTGATCATGGCGATCGGATCCTTCGGCATGATTCTGCTGCTCTCCCGCGAAGGGTTCGAAGCGGACCAGATCGAGGACTTCCGCGGCCTCAACCGCAAGAGCCCCTGGTTTGCCGCGATGATGCTGATGCTGATGTTCAGCACGGCGGGCGTGCCGCCGTTCGTCGGTTTCTGGGCGAAGCTCGCCGTGATCGGCGCCGTGCTCGATGTGGGCCTCGCCTGGCTGGCCGCTGTAGCGGTTCTGCTGTCGGTCGTGGCTGCCTTCTATTATCTGCGCGTCATCAAGGTCATGTACTTCGATGAGCCGACGGATGCGGTCTCGATAGATGCCGGGGGTACGCTTCGGACCGTCCTGAGTGCGAATGGCCTTGCAGTGCTCGCGCTAGGAATTTTTCCGTCAGTGCTGTTCGATTTATGTGCTAGGGCGCTGCCGTAGGGCCTTGCGGCTCGCGTTTCGCGACCCGCGTCCATCGAAGTAGCGCGAGCCGTACTGCGCGAGGCGTTTTGCGCCTTGAATTACCCTCCTGTGACCCTTACAATCCGCGCCCTCTGTTGCGGGGTGGAGCAGTCTGGCAGCTCGTCGGGCTCATAACCCGAAGGTCGCAGGTTCAAATCCTGCCCCCGCTACCACGCTCATCGCGTGAAAAAGGCCCCGATTGAAGGGCCTTTTTTGTCTCTCGACGCAGGTCGACGGCGGCGCAGGGGATGCCCATCGAACGGGTGTCGCAGGCGTCAAGCTCTTCAAGCTCAAGGGGAGTCGTGCTGGTTCGATTGCGGACGCCCTGAGTTGGAGGATGCCGAATACCTGCTGCTGGCGGTTCGGTGAGGAAGGATGGAGAACGAGAATGGGCCTTGGGCCCATTTTTCGTTTCTGCGGCGGGAAAAGCCGTGATGTTTGTAGCCGGAGGTGACCGATGCTGCGAAACCAGCTGGGCGAGTTGCTCGCTCCGGTCGTGGCGGGGCTCGGCTACGAACTGTGGGAGCTCGAATTCGCGCCGCGCGCGGGCGGTGGGCTGCTCAGGCTTTATATCGACTCGGACGTCGGCATATCGGTGGATGACTGCGAACGCGTAAGTCGTGCGGTCAGCGCGACCCTCGATACGACGGATCCGATCCCGGGTCAGTACACGCTCGAAGTCTCCTCCCCTGGGCTCGATCGGGTGCTGCGCACACAAGCGCATTTCGAGCGCTTCGCGGGCGAGCGGGTGAAGCTGGAAATGATGCAGCCGGTGGATGGGCGCAAGCGGTTTTCCGGGCGATTGATCGCAGCGGCGGGCGGTGAAGTCACTCTCGAACTCGAGACCGGCGCGATCACTCTGCCGATCGATGATATTCACAAGGCGCGACTGGCGCCGGAAACGTAGGCGTTGTTTGGCGTTGCTGGATTTCAGATACAGAGCTCTGAAGATCCTACGATTCGAGGCATGAGATTTTTGGCGAAGGCGTTAGCACATAGACGGTATTGCGGGCATCAGATTCGTCACGGTCAGGCAAGCCCCTGCCCGGCGATGGATGCGCCTCAGGAGTTCGCGCGATGAACAAAGAGATTCTGATGGTGGTCGACGCGGTGTCCAACGAAAAGGGCGTCGACAAGGAAATCATCTTCGAAGCGCTCGAAGCAGCGCTTGCTTCCGCCACGCGCAAGCGTCATGGCGAAGGCATCGACGTGCGCGTCTCGATCAATCGCAAGAGCGGCGACTACGATACGTGGCGTCGCTGGAAGGTGTTTGCTGACGATTCCACCGAACTGGAGTTTCCGGACAGCGAGCTGCGCTTTGAAGACGCAGTCGATATCTCCAAGGACGCCGAAGTCGGCGGCTATGTCGAAGTACCGATGGAATCCGTGGCGTTCGGACGCATAGCCGCGCAGACCGCGAAGCAGGTCATCGTGCAGAAAGTGCGCGAAGCGGAGCGCGCGCAGGTCGTCGATGAGTACAAGGGCCGCATCGGCACGCTCGTCTCGGGCATCGTGAAGCGTGTCGATCGCAACGGCGTATTCGTCGATCTGGGCAGCAACGCTGAAGGTTTCGTACCGCGCGATCAGATGATTCCGCGCGAACCCGTGCGCTCACAGGATCGCATCAAGGCGTTCCTGCAGGACGTGCGCTCGGAGCAGCGCGGCCCGCAGTTGTTTCTGACGCGCACGGCGCCTGAGTTCCTGATCGAGTTGTTCAAGCTCGAAGTGCCTGAAGTCGGCCAGGGCCTCATTCAGATACTCGGCGCGGCCCGCGATTCGGGCGTGCGCGCCAAGATCGCCGTGAAGAGCAACGATAGCCGCATCGATCCGGTCGGCGCCTGCGTAGGTATGCGCGGCTCGCGCGTGCAGGCTGTGTCGAACGAGATCGCCGGCGAGCGCGTCGACATCATCCCGTTCGATGCGAATCCGGCGCAGTTCGTGATCAACGCGATGGCGCCGGCCGAGGTTGTTTCGATCGTGGTCGACGAAGACTCGCATTCGATGGACATCGCGGTCACCGAGGAGAAGCTGTCACAGGCGATCGGCCGCGGCGGTCAGAACATCCGTCTGGCGAGCGAGCTGACCGGCTGGGAGCTGAACGTCATGACCCAGCAGGCGGCGGAAGCGAAAAGCGAAGGAGAGACGCAGCAGCTCGTCGAGATGTTCAAGACGCAGCTCGACGTCGATGAAGATGTTGCGCAAATTCTCGTGCAGGAAGGCTTCTCGACGATCGAGGAAATCGCTTACGTGCCCGCGTCCGAACTCAATGCAGTGGAGGAGTTCGACGAAGAGATCGTCAAGGAGC
>JBOHZJ010000341.1:0-8485 GCA_050738395.1 Steroidobacter sp. | reverse complement strand
CATTACGCATGAGATCGAGGACCCCATCGCCAAACTGCGGTATCTGCGCGGAGCCGTAGAGTCGGGTGAGCATTCCCTGGTCAAACGTCTCCCCTATGGACCCGCACGGCGTGCGTTGCATCGCCTGCGCGGTCTTGAAGCGCTGGACGCTGTCATCGATGGCGCTGATACGACTGCTACTGTAAGCGCACGTACGCTCGCAGCTCGCAAAACGGCGCGGCGGGTTGTGGCGGGCACGGTTGCGACCACGCTCCTGCTCGTGCCTGCGCTCCTGGCGGGCCTCGCTCTGCAGCGAGATTCGCAGATGGCGGCGCCGCTGGCACAGGCCGCGCTGACCAGCCCCGTTTCCGTTCCTGCTCCCGAAGCGACGCCGGACGTTGCTCCATCCACACTCGCGCCCGTCGCAGAGGAACTGCCGCAAGACGTCATGGGACTGATGCCGACGACGATCTGGCTGGCCGATCGGGGCGCCGATTGGGAGCTCTACAGCAACGGACTGCGCATCGAGACGACGCACGTTGTGCAAGGCGAAGCGCGGCGGTATCGAGTGCACGATCGACAAGGCGGCTTGCAGCGCGAGGTGTACTCGAAGCCCGTCGGCATTCTGTATCACACCTCGGAGAGCGACCTGTGGCCGCTCGAGGAAGAGTTCGAGCAGCAACTGCGCCGCAGCTCCGCCGGGCTGCTGCGCTACGTGCGCAAAGCGCAGGCATACAACTACCTCATCGATCGCTTCGGACGCGTGTACCGCGTGGTCGACGATGAGACCAAGGCGAAGCACGCGGGGCGCGCCGTGTGGGCGCGCAACGACGACATCTATCTGGATCTCAACAATGCGTTCCTCGGCGTATCTTTCGAATCACGCTGGGAAGGCGGGCGAACATTGCCGATCACGCGCGCGCAACTGATCGCCGGGCGCAATCTCACTCACTACCTGCGTCAACGCTTCGCCATCGCGCCGGAGATGTGCGTCACGCACGGCATCACCAGCGTCAACGCGCAGCAGAAGCTCATCGGCTATCACCGTGACTGGGCGCGCGGCTTTCCTTTCGACGCCTTCGGGTTGCCCGATCTCTATGCTCAGCCCACGCCGAGCGTCGCGTTATTCGGGTTCGGCTACGACCGGCACTTCCTGCGTACGGTCGGCGAACGCTGGCCCGGGTTGATCGCGGCGGAGCAGGCGCTTGCCGACGAAGCGCGCGAGCGTTCGATCTCGGTGCGCGAACTCAGGCGCGAACGACAGGCGCTGTATCTGAAGTGGTCGCGCGATGCGCCGGAAAGCGAAAGTGCAACGGGCGAGGCGCTGGTTTCACAAAAGCGAGGGTAATGCTATGGAAGATCGCAACGAATTCGGCGCCGAAGCTTCGAACGGCGCCGCCACTGGAAACCATCGCACGGCCAAGGCGCGCACGCGCATCGGTCTGGACGTCGGCACGAGCAAGGTCGTGACTGCGCGCGGCGATACGAACAGCCCGGACACGGAGGCGCAGCTCAATGCGTTCTTCGCGGTCCCGTATTCATCGCTCCACGAATCGACTCTGCAGCAGAACCGGGTGCCGTTCTATCGCGAGGACGAGGAGTTGATCGTCTACGGCAGCGCCGCGGAAAAGTTCGCGCACATGTTCAATGCGGACGTTCGCAGACCGATGGCGAAGGGCATTCTGAATCCGGGCGAAGCAGCGGCGACGCACGTGCTCGAAACGATTCTTGGCGCGCTCGTTCCGGTCGCGCGCAGCCCAGGCGAGTTGCTTGCATTTTCAGTGCCGGCCGCGTCCAATGAAACCGGTCATGAGCTCACCTACCACGAGGAAACGATCAAGCGCTATCTGCGCGAACGCGGCTACACGCCGCTTGCCGTCAACGAAGGTCTCGCAGTGGTGCTCGCGGAGCTCGCGAAGGAGAGCTTCACCGGCATCGGCGTGTCCTGCGGCGGCGGAATGTGCAACATCGCGCTGTCATATCTCTCGATCCCGTCCATCACGTTGAGCCTGGCGCAGGGCGGCGATCACATCGATTCCGCCGTCGGAGCCGTGGTGCACGAACCGGCCACGCGGGTGAAAGCGATCAAGGAGGAGTCGCTGGATCTGTCGCGCCCAGGCGGCGACAAGATCGACAAGGCGCTGCACATCTACTACGAAAAGCTCATCGAATCGCTGGTCGGGGAACTCGTGCGCGCCGTGACACGCTCGCCGCGCCGCCCGCGCACCGATCAGCCGCTGCCAATCGTGTTGGCGGGCGGCACTGCGAAGCCGGCGGGATTCCGCGACCAATTCGAGAAGGCGCTGCGCCGGCGTCAGTTGCCCTTCCAGATTTCGGATGTTCGTATGGCGAGCGACCCGCTTACCGCGACCGCACGCGGCGCGCTTGTAGCGGCGCTGGCGGAGCGCTAACGGAGAACAACCCCCTCTCCTCGGGGAGAGGGTTGGGGTGAGGGGCGATAAGCAAAGGCGAACACCTCACCCGCGCAAAGACCCCCTCTCCTCGGGAAGAGGGTCAGGGCGACGAGCGAAGGCGATTCTCACCCGCGCGGCCCTGCTGCAGAGAAATGTGCATCACCGTCGCTCGCGATACTCGTCGCCAACGTGGCCAACGGAAATTCCTATGGGCGAAATCCCGCGGGGACAGGTCCTTTGGCGGAAGAGCTGTAAGGACACTGGGCGCCTCTTCGCAGCTGCTATTCGACATCCGTCTCCGTATACAAAGCAGTAACAAATATTTGTCAGCCGCGTGAACCGGCGTGCTCTGATTCGGCTATAAATGCGCACGACGCGCTGAGATCCAAGCGGTGCGCGGCACATATAACAACATCAGCAGGGTAGTGACCCTCAAGACGACTCGACTACCCTGACCTTTTGACAGGCGACGCCCGAGGTCATAGATGAAAACACATTCCAGTCGCACGGACGCAGCGAGCACGGAACCGGAGCAAGCCGCAGGTCGGCGCAGGCGACCGCCATACATTTTCTCGGTCGTTCTTGTGTTGCTGGGGCTGGTCTTCGCCGCCGGCGGCGTACGCCTGATCTCGCTCGGCGGATCGTTCTATTACGCCCTCGCCGGCCTGGCCTTGATCACCTCGGGCGCATTGCTCTGGCGGCGCGATCGCCGCGGTTCATTTGTTTACGGTCTGCTCCTGGTCGCCACGCTCCTGTGGAGCCTGTTCGAAGTCGGCGTGAATCTCTGGGCGCTCGCGCCGCGCCTGCTCGCGCTCAGCGTCATCGGCCTGTGGTTTCTGACGCCCTGGGTGCGTCGCAGCCTCTATTCGCGCAAAGAGCCGCCGCCGCTCATCAATAGCCGCCGCGGCGTATCGATTGCAGCGTCGGTGTTGGTTGTCTCAGTCACCGTGCTCGCCCTCGGCGGCCTGCGCTCGCCAGTCAACGCCGCGCCGTCGCGCATGACTTCGTCCACTCCAGTCACGAGTCCCGAATCACCCGTCGCTTCCCATGATTGGCCTCATTACGGCAATACCACCCATGGCACACGCTACAGCGGCGCCGATCAGATCACGTCCGACAATGCCGGCCGGCTCGAAAAACTCTGGCACTACCGCACGGGCCGCGGCGGGGCCTTCAAGGCGACGCCCATTCAGGTGGGAGATCTTCTGTATGTTTGCACCGGCGGCAATGTCATCGTGGCGCTCGACGCCGACAGCGGCGAGCGGCGCTGGGAGTTCGACCCGGAAGTGAAGTTGCCAGCGATGGGGAACTTCGCGACGACGTGTCGAGGGGTGAGTTATCACCGCGCGCCGCGCGAGTACACCGGCGATTGCCCTGAGCGGATCCTCACTGCGACGACGGACGCGCGTTTGTTCGCCGTCGACGCAAAGAGCGGCGCACGGTGTGCGAGCTTCGGCGCCAATGGCGAAATCAGCCTGCTGCCCGGGATGGGCGAAGTGAAGTCCGGGTTCTATTTCGTTACCTCGCCCGCAACGATCGCACGCGGTCTCGCGATCATCGGCGGCTGGGTCGTCGACAACGTCGAAGTCAATGAACCATCGGGCGTCGTCCGTGCATTCGACGCGATGACCGGGAAGTTCGCCTGGGCATGGGACATGGGTCGGCCGGGCGTAAACACCGAACCCGCAGCAGGGGAGTCCTACACGCGCGGCACACCGAACGTGTGGAGCATGAGCAGTTACGACGACGAACTCGGGCTCGTTTATCTGCCAACCGGCAACGCAACGCCCGACTACTTCGGCGCACATCGCAGCGCAGCCGCGGAGAAGTACTCATCGTCCGTCGTGGCGCTCGATGTCACGAATGGGTCGGTGCGGTGGTCCTTCCAGACCGTGCGCCACGACATCTGGGACTACGATGTTCCCTCGCAGCCGGTGCTGATCGACCTTCCGCAGGAAGACGGGAGCGTCACGCCGGCGCTCGTGCAAGGCACGAAGCGCGGCGAGTTGTTCATGCTCGATCGCCGGACAGGCGAACCGATCACCGAAGTGCAGGAACGGCCTGTGCCGCAAGGCGCCGTGCCTGAAGACTGGACGTCGAAGACTCAGCCGTTTTCGGTCGGCATGCCGAACTTCCGCGGACCTGACTGGACGGAAGCGGACATGTGGGGCCTCACTCCGCTCGATCAGTTGTGGTGCCGCATCGAGTTTCGCAAGCTGCGTTATGAAGGACACTTCACGCCGCCCTCCACCCAGGGAACCCTGCAGGTTCCGGGCAATGCCGGCGGGTTCAACTGGGGCAGCGTATCGATCGACGAAGAACGCCGCCTGATGGTTGTGAACCCCTTGTTGATGGGCAATCGTCTGCAACTGATATCGCGCGATCAGGCCCCGCAGAATATGCGCGGAGGAACGCAGCTCGGCACGCCGTATGCGATGACGACCCGTCCGTTCATGTCGCCGCTGGCCGTGCCGTGCCAGAAGCCGCCGTACGGCACGATCGGCGTCGTCGATCTCAAGACTCGTCAGGTTCTATGGAATCAGCCGATCGGCACGGCTAACGAAAGCGGCCCGCTTGGAATGAAGATTGGCCTGCCCTTGTCGATGGGCGTTCCGCAGACGGCCGGGACGATCGTGACGAAGGGCGGCGTCATCTTCGCCGGCGGAACCATGGATCGTCATTTCCGCGCCTTCGATCTGCACACAGGCAAGGAGCTATGGCGCGACTATCTGCCCGGCACGGCGCAAGCGACGCCTATGAGCTACGTCGCGCCCCGGAGCAATCGTCAGATCGTCGTGCTGACCGTACCCAACGTCTCACGCGGCTTCGGCATGCCGCGACCCGCCGAACCGATCGAAGAAGATCCGGAAGGCGGCCATATCATCGCGTACGCACTGCCGGAGTAAAGCGCACGGAAAAACATTAGGTCACCCTCTCCCGGGACGCCGTTCCAGCGCTTCGCCGCTCCAGCGCATCCATGCGCCCCGCGCCATTCGCACATCCATGTGCATCACCTGCGCCCGCGACATTCGTGACCAACGTGACCAACGTGACCAGCGGAAATCCCAAGTGGGAGAAATCCCGCGGGACACGTCCCGTGCAGCAGAGGTTGGGTGAGGGGACGCGCAGCAAAAAGGCGAACACCTCACCCGCGCAGACGCGCGACCTCTCCTGTAGGAGAGGTGACGCAGAGGAGCGCCGCATATGATTCCTCGTCATGCCGACGGCACGGAAGAGTGGATGGCGTTCTTCAACGACCCGGAGAAGCGCCCACTCGCTATCATGGCGCAGGCCAGGGCTGCGTCGTCACAGCTGCGCTGAAAGGTCAGGCCATCATATGAAATATCACACGTGCATCGCGATTCTGGGCCTCCCGCTCTTGCCCACTGTCTCGCCGGGCGCATCGGCCTATGCCGGTCAGGAAGGGCGCGACATCAAGGCCCTTTCGGCCGATGAAGTGAATGCGTATCTCTCCGGCGAGGGGATGGGATTGGCCAGGGCGGCGGAGCTCAATGGCTATCCGGGTCCGAAGCATGTGCTTGAGTTGTCCGGCGAACTCGAGCTTTCTCCCGAGCAACGCGAACGCACCGAGTCCCTGTTTACGTCGATGCAGGCAAAATCGATCGCTCTCGGGCGCGCACTGATCGATGAGGAACGCAAACTCGACCGCCTGTTCGCAGGCAAGTCAGCGACGCCGGATCGCTTGTCCGCCGCGCTCGCGCGGATCGGGAATTTACAGGCTCGCCTGCGCGGCGCGCATCTGGAAGCACACCTCGACCAGAGCCGCATCCTCACGCCAGAGCAGATCGAGCGGTACGATCAGGTGCGAGGTTATGCATCCGGGGGCGACGACGCGGATCATCGGCGCCACACGCATCCGTAGTTCCTGACGACCAGACAACGCCTTTGTACGACCTCTGCATCGCCAACAAGAACTACTCCTCATGGTCATTGCGGCCATGGGTGTTGATGCGCGAGCTTGTGATTCCATTCAACGAGCGGCTGACGCCGTTTCTGGAAGGAACGAGCCGCGGAGCGTTTCGCAGCTTTTCGCCCAACGGAAAAGTCCCGTGCCTGATCCATGAGGGAGCGGCGATCTGGGACTCGTTGGCCATCACTGAATACCTCGCCGAGCGGCATGAGAACGTCTGGCCCGCTGACACACAGTCTCGCGCGTGGGCGCGCTGCGCCGCGGCCGAAATGCATTCCGGTTTCGACGCGCTTCGAGAACGATGCACGATGAATTGCGGCATCCGCGTTCGTCTGAACGACATGTCTGCAGCGCTGTCGCGGGATATTGAGCGCATCAGCGCACTCTGGAATGAGGGACTCGACCGCTCCGGGGGACCGTTCCTGACAGGCAAGGCGTTCTCGGCAGTGGACGCGTTCTTCGCGCCAGTGGCGTTTCGCATTCAGACCTATGGCCTGGAGCTCGATGAAGCTGCTGCTGCCTATGCGGCTCGTCTGCTTGCATTGCCTTCGATGCGCAGTTGGGAGAATGAAGCTCTGCGCGAAACGTGGCGAGAACCGGGGCACGAGGCAGAGGCGAGGGCGGCGGGCGTCTGGCTGCAGGATCTGCGTACTGAAGTGAGTAGTGACTAGTGACTGGTGAATAGTCAGAACGACGCCAGGGAAGCGCCGAGCGCTTCCGGCTATTCACCGTCATTGGTCACTTCGTGAACAGTCGGAAACCAGCGCAGCGGTCCTGTCTGACTATTCACCAGTCACTTCCTGTCCGACATCGTTCTGATGAACTCATTCGCTTCTGCGATCGAGCGTTCCATTTGCCGCACCAGCGAGGACGTCTGTTTCTCGATCGAAGCGAGTTCCTTGCGCAGGCTCCCGATTGCCTGCGCATTGAGATTGTGTTTGAGGGCGAGCACCTGATCCTGAAAGATGTCGAGCACGGGCTGCATGGAGTTTTCGGCGCGTCGCATCGTTTTGATCAGCGTCGCGTAGCGGCGCCGCGTGTCATTGAGCAGGCGCTGACTGTCGCCGCGCAATGCCGCGCTTGAGTATTCATCGAGTTCGTCCTCCCATTCTTCGAACAGATCTTCCGCGACCTGTTCTACGGCATTGATGCGATCGGTGACGGCCTGCGCTTCGCTCCGGCTGCGCTCGTATTCGGCGTCAAGCCGATCGTAGGTGCGCTCGAGGTCGCCGCCGTCCACCTCCACGACGCTTCTGAACTGTTCGAGCGCCGAGGCGAACTGTTCCTTCGCGGACTCCTGCGCATCGCGAGCATCGCTCACACGTCGAATCAGAACGTCGCGCTTCTCGATGCCGACGGATTCCAACGCGTTGTACATCGCAGAACGGCAGCCGCCGAGAGGGGCGAACGTCAATGCGATCAGGAACACGAAAGCCACAGTTCGCATGCGGCTATAAAGCCGCACACCCGCGCGTCGGTTCCTGCGACAGCAGGGCGGCGATGAGTGATCGGTTCGTCCGCCGGCGTTGCGCTGTCATCGATGTAGCCGGAAGCCAGATCCACTGTGCTGTGGTTGCGTCATGGCTGGTGCATCGTGCTGGCCTATGTCGCAGGATTCGCCGCGATCATGCTCACGCTCGGTTGGCGGCCATAGCGCGCGCCTCGGAACCCACTGATCGAGCGACCCGTTGATAGGTATTCGAGGTCGCGGCCCGCAAGGGTTCTGGAGTTGAAAATGTTTGCAGTCAAAAGTACCGGGTGGATTGTGCCCGCCATTGCCGCACTTGCGGCGTCGGGCTGTGTGATGACCAGCGGCAACCTGAGCAGCTCCGCGGAGCGGCTCGAGCGTAGCGCTTACGATCTGACGGAAGAATCACGCGACGACCGCGCGGGCGCCGATTACTCGCGCGACGCACAAGAATTTGCGGAAGAAGCGCGCGATTTCCGCCGCGTCGTCGAGGACAGAGACAGCGACGGTGACGAAGTTCAGAACGCGTTTCGGGATCTGTCCGAGCGCTATCACGCATTGCGCGACGAAGTCGATGACGCCAACAGCAGTGATGCAGAGATCGAATTCAAGGATGTGACCGAAGCGTATCTCGATATCGAACGCGAGATGGGTCGGGACGGAGATCGATACGCCAGCGACTGAGTAGAGAAC
>JBOHZJ010000340.1:0-18614 GCA_050738395.1 Steroidobacter sp. | reverse complement strand
GCGGCGAGCTGTCCATTGCGATCGGCAATCAGGCGATTCCATTCAAGGGCGCCCCCGGCGAGGCAATTGTCTATCCGTCAACGACGCTGCACGAAGTGGTTCCAGTGCGCAGCGGTCAGCGCCTGGTGTCCATCACATTCATCGAGAGCTACATCATCGATCAGCATCAGAGGATGCAGGTCTATGAACTCAACGAGATCGCCGCGCTTGAAGGCAATACCATGAGCTGGGAGAACCGGGTGCGCCTGGACGTCGTACGGCAGAATCTGATGCGGATGTGGTCGACGACCTAGGATGAAAGTTGACGGTTGGCAGTTGACGGTTGAGCCTGAAAGGATGAAGAGCGTCCCTTCTTGCCGTCAACAGTCCACAGTCAACTGGCGGCGCCGGCCGAGTTAAGGATCTCCGCCACGCCGCACTCTGCCTTCGCGAGGTTTTCGAGCCACCCGAGGCCTCGGCGGATCTCGTCACGGTTCCGTTGACGCGATTCGTTCAGGATTTCCGCGCGAATTTGGGGCGAATATTCGAACTCCGCCGCCTTCGAGTAGCGCGTCAGCACCGGGCTATGCGCAATTTCTGAAAGAAACTTCGGATCGAGCGACAATCCGAAATGCCGGAGTATTTCGTCCATGCAGTTTTCCACGTTAGCGAGGAAGCGATCGAAATCGACGGCCAGAAGCCGTTCGCCAGCCATTTTCGCGGCGTCCCGCTGGTTCCACGTTTCCGCCAGCCAGCTCAGTGCGGCCAGTTCGCCCAGGGTCAGTGCATGCAGGGGCATGAGGCTGGCCGTGAGACGCGACTGCAGACGCCGAATCCGGACTGGGCCGTGTCCCCGCAGATCGATCGAGGAGTTCTTGCCCGCGAGTAATGTCGCAAGGTAGGGCTCGACCCCTACGTTGAGGTAGATCGCGCGCGAAGCGACCTGACTGTCGAGGAGCGAGCCGGCGATGCGTCCACTGCTGCTGGTCGCCTTCACTACGATAGCGCGAGTCTCGTCGTAGCCGCGGGCCCAGAGCTGCATAAGCGTGTGGCGCAACGACTCGAACTGCGAATGGCTCAGCAGCGACTCGCACTGGCCCAGGCTGTCTTCTGCGTCGGCCAGCGTGCGCAGCGGCAGAGGTTCCCTGAGCGAAAGAACGACCCTCGTCTCGTCGAGCAGGCGGCTGACCAGCGTCGAACCGACATGGCCCGTGTGGAAAATGAAATGCACCGGCCGCGCGTCGCGCACAAGCTCGGCGGCCTCAATAAGCCGACCAAGCGGCGTCCAGAGGCCTTTGGCGGTCGGGATCAGGATGCGGTCATCCAGGAAACTTGCGGCCCGATAGGCGGTGAGATCGAACTGCATGACCAGTGCAGCTTCCCGGGTAAGGTCGATCTTCTGCACGTACAGATCCGGAGAGGCGGACAGGCGAGTCAGCGGGTCTTCGCTCATAAACACGGGCCAGGACGTCGTCGTTGTCGGTGACGATACTGTCTCACAAAAGAAAAAGGCGGCGGCCCCGTGAAGGACCGCCGCCAATGTTGTCGACTTAACTTTCTAACTTAGAACTTGACGGTCGCACCCGCGAACAGGTACCGACCCAGGGCGTCATACACCTGCGGATAGGTGTTGCCGTTGCCTGTCGTACCGACGCTGGTCGTGATCGACGGATCGTTGTCGAGCACGTTGTTGACGCCAAGACGGACCTGAGCCATGTCCGTGACGGCCCAGCTGCCGAACAGATCGAAATAGTGCTCGGCGGCGAGCTTCCGATCGATACGGTTCGCCACACCACCTTCCAGCTCCACTTCGCTGATGTAGCGATGAGTCAACGCCACATCGACGTTCCACGGGGTCTGCCAGCCGAAGCGCAGACGCGTACGCGTTTCCGGGTTCGTCGCCGTGGTCAGACTGCTGACGCAGGCGCCCGCGAACAAGCCGGCGCAATCGAACGGCGGGAATCCCTCCGCGCCCGGATCCGTGATCAGCTCGAGCAGATGCGTCGCAGAGAGGTTGACGCTGAGGCTGCCCATGCTGCCCATCTCGAACCCGGTGTAGTTCAGGTTGAGATCGATGCCGGAGGTCTGCAGTCCGCCGATGTTGGTGTTGAGGTCCACCACATTGCCATCGCCGATCCACAACGCGCCGTTCGCCGGGTTGCGCTGAATGCGGGAGCAAGCATCGGCGTCGTTGAACGTATAGCAGGCATCCAGCGTATTCGAAGCGCCGAACGTCGAGATCAGATCTTCCACTTCGATATCGAAGTAGTCGACTGACACGCTCAGACCCGGTGCGAAGCGCGGCGTGAAGACAACACCGTACGAGATCGTGTCCGAGGTTTCCGGATCGAGCGTCGTATCACCGCCCTGCAGGAAGTTGTACTGGCCCGCCGGACTGTCGAGCGTCTGACTGCGCAGCTGTCCGCTGGTTACGCCGTGAGAGCCCGGAGCCAGACAGGCCGCATCGCTCGCCGCTTCATCAGAATTGGCCAACTCAAAGCCGCACGGATCCCCATCGAGGTCGAACAGGTTGAAGCCCTGCGAGGTGAACAACTCAACGATGTTCGGCGCACGGACCGCTCGCTGATAGCTGGCGCGGAAACGGACGTCTTCGACCGGCGCCCAATCCGCGCCGAACTTGTACGTGTCCGTCTGCGTACCGGAGTTGTAATCGGAGTACCGGTACGCGGTATCGAACGACAACTGCTCGGCGCCCGTCCTACCCTGCACCAGCGGAATGCTGGCTTCCATGAACAGGTCGTTTACGTTAGTCGAGCCTTCGATTCCGATGGTCGCGCCACCCGCACCCGACAGCAGGTTGTTC
The DNA here is from genome assembly GCA_050738395.1 of Steroidobacter sp. Lineage (GTDB taxonomy): Bacteria > Pseudomonadota > Gammaproteobacteria > Steroidobacterales > Steroidobacteraceae > Steroidobacter. The sequence continues at coordinate 15,811 of JBOHZJ010000340.1, read as the reverse complement.
GCCTGCAGATCATCCGGGGTGTTCTGCAGCTTATCGCGGCGATTCTCGATGCCGAATGCAACCTTGATCGACTCATCGGCCCACGGCAGCTGTCCGCCGATGGTTCCGAGGTCGCCGGTAACGACCGCCAACGCCACGTTCTGGTCGATCACACCCTGCTGCAAACCAGGGGCCTGAATGTAGTTCAACGCCTCATTGGTGACGCCGCCGATGTCGAACGGGTTGTAGGGAATGCAGTTCGCGTCCGTACCATCGAGCACCGAGGCGCATACCGTTGCGCCTGTCTCCGGATCAACCACTGCATTCAATGCGCGCTGGATTTTGGGAATCGAGAAGTAGTTCAGCGTACGCGCCGTCGCCGTGGTGCGCGAGAACTGCACGCTGACGTCGTAATCCCAGCCTTCCGCGATCGCGCCGCGCGAACCGATCACGCCGCGGAACGAGGAGTTGTGGAAATCCTGCTGACGACCGCCGCCCTCGACGTTACGCCGTCCGATGTACAGCGGAACGATATTGGGATCGGCGAGCAGCGGCAGACCCGTGCCCGGATTGATCGTCGCTGCCGCGGTCGCCGCCACCGCACCGCACCCCAGGGTGGTCGCCTGCTGCGTCGACAGGAACGGGTTGTCGCAGTTAATCGTTGCAGCATCGAAGAAGATGCCGCCCGGAGCAATCTGCGCCACTGAGCGGACGTCAGTGAACATCAACTGAGTGTACACGTCGGCGAACTCGGCCAGCTCGTAGTGCCCCATCGCACCAAGGCTGTACCGCGTGTCGGGCCGCAGGAAGTGATTGATGGGACCGAAGTTGTACTGGTCGAGACTGCTGTTGAACTGCCTGAAATTTCCAGTGGTCGCATCGACAGTCTGACTGAACGCGGGCATCGGATTGATATCGACCGTCGGTCGGTCATCCGCCGTCTCGTAAATACCGTCAGGACCCGGATCGGGCGTGAAGTTCGCGCCGAAGTCCGCAAAAGTACCGGGGTTCGCCGTCCCCGATCCGCCGCATGCAAACTGAACCGTCGGGTTGTTCGCGGCCAGCGAACAGGCCGAGAAGTCGCGATCACGCTGCAGGATCTGCTTGGTGTCCTGATACGAGGCGTAAGCGGTGATGTTGCCGCGGCCGTCGTCCGTGCTGACACCCATCGTGATGCTGCCCTGCACGCTGTTGCCGTCCGTGACATTGTCATCAGGAAGGGCGAACTGCGCGGGATTGGTAACCGAACGAGCCGCAATGATGTCGCGCAGTGACGTCGCGCCCGGGCCGCCGAAGTCATTCTTGTGCTGATAGAGGCTGTACTGGCCATCGATCTGCACGCCTTCGAAGTCCTTCTTCATGATGAAGTTCACGACACCGGCCAGAGCGTCGGATCCGTACACGGCCGAGGCGCCGCCGGTCAGGATTTCGACCCGCTCGACCATCGCTGTCGGGATCTGGTTCAAGTCAGCGGCGGAGTTCGTGACGCCGCCATAGGGCATACGACGGCCGTCAACCAGCACCAGCGTGCGGGATGAGCCAAGGCCGCGCAGGTTGACGGTCGCTGTACCGGTTGCGCCGTTCACCACGGTTGAGTTCTGGGCCGCAAACGCCTGCGGCAGCTGGTTGACCAGGTCTTCGATCTTGGTGACGCCCTGCGTGAGAACGTCTTCCGAAGTCACCTGCGTGACAGGGCTGGTGGTTTGGAGATTCGGCTGCGCAATGCGCGAGCCGGTCACGACAACTTCCTGAATAGTCTGTTCCTGCGCGTACACAGGCATTGAGACGGCCGCCGCAGCGCTCGTCAGCAACGTGTAGTGCACTGCGCGCCGAATTGAATTGCTCGTCGACATTAGATTGCTCCTCCTGCAAGAGGGTATTGATTTCGTGATTGAAGCCAGTCGCTGAAATTGCGACTGCGACGCTCCCTTCTGGGGTCGCAAAAAAAATGAACTTTTCCTGAGACCCAAGCGTGGCGCCGAGCATACAACCCCAAATCCATCATTGAAAGCCTAGTTGCTAAATTCGCACGCGCTGAGACCAGCCGAAAAAGCCAATACTTTCCGTTTCTTCGCTCAGAGACTTGCAAATTGCGACGGAAGTATGACCGCGCCCATGTATACATGTATCGAAAACGCAACGGCAATTGTTGCGTCTGCATCATCTCGGGTCGAGCAGGTGTCGCTATGCGGGGACAGCGATACACAACAGACTCCTGCAACGAATGCTCCATTGCTCTATCGGCGCCAGGGCCTTGGTTGCGCGGTGCTTGCGCGTCCGACGCAAAGACTCAGGTGGATACAGGCGTGTGGCGTCGTCGATGACGCGTAGGTTTCGATAGCGGCGGTCAACGCCCGGAGCCAGCGCCACGAATGGCCGCTCGACGGCTTGAAGACAAATCTCTTCTGCACTCAACTTCGCAAGTGATGACACGTTGCCGCCGTCAGTCAAGCGCGAGGGGCCTCGACCGCACGCGCTTGACTGGCTGTTTACCCTGCGGCGCGCGTTCGCATGAACTCCCGAAGAATGCGGGAGGTATGCGACTTCCCCGGCTTGCTCATCACTTCTTCCGGAGATCCCTGCGCCACTACCTGACCTCCCTCATCGCCGCCTTCCGGCCCCATATCGATAATCCAGTCCGCTTCGGCGATCACGTCGAGGTCGTGTTCGATGACGACGACCGTGTTGCCCGCGTCGACCAGTCGATGCAGCACATGGATGAGCTTTTCGACATCGGCCATGTGCAGGCCGACAGTCGGTTCGTCGAGAACGTAAAGCGTCGCCCTGGCGCCGCTCGGGCTGCTGGGCGCCGGCCGCTGGGCTGTTGGTCGAACCTTGGAGAGCTCGGTGACGAGCTTGATGCGCTGCGCTTCACCGCCCGACAGCGTTGGGCTCTGCTGGCCGAGCGTGAGATAGCCGAGTCCGACGTCCTGCAGCAGCCGCAGCGCATGATGGATACGCGCATGCGCGCTGAAAAATTCGACGGCGGCATCGACGCTCATCCTGAGTACGTCGCCGATGCTCGTTTCCTTGTAATGCACCGCCAGCGTGTCGGGATTGAATCGCTGCCCGGCGCAGGTATCGCAGGTCACGCGCACATCCGGCAGAAAGCTCATGGCTATTTTGCGCAGCCCCTGTCCCTCGCAGGCCTCGCACCGGCCGCCGCCTGTGTTGAACGAGAACCGTGAAGAATCGTAGCCGCGCATACGCGCTTCGGTCGTCTCCGCGAATACGCGCCGAATCGCATCCCAGAAACCGATGTATGTCGCCGGGCAGGATCGCGGCGTTTTCCCAATCGGCGTCTGATCGACTTCGAGAATCCGTCCGATCTGTTCCCAGCCGCTTATCTCGCGACAACCGCGCCATTGCGGGCTGCCCCCTCTGCGTCGAGGCAGCACCGCGAGCAAATTGTCGTGCAACACATCGCGAGCGATCGTCGACTTGCCGGAACCGGAAACGCCGGTGACCACGACGAGCCGGCCCAACGGCACACGAACCGTCTGCTTGCGCAGGTTGTGCAGTGACGCGCCGCGCACCGTGAGTGCGGGCGTACGCGATGTAATCACGCGCGGCGCAGCTAGCGGATGCTTCAGCGGATTCGCCAGGAGCCGCCCCGTGATGGATTCGGGTGTGCGCTCCAACTGTTCTGCGGTTCCCGCGCCCACGACTCGACCGCCGCGTGTACCGGCGCCGGGCCCGAGGTCTACAACGTAGTCGGCGCGACGAATGGTGTCTTCGTCGTGTTCGACGACGAGCAGCGAATTGCCTTTTGCCGTAAGTCGATCGAGCGTATCGAGGAGGATCTGGTTGTCGCGCGGATGCAGGCCGATGGTCGGTTCATCCAGGATGTAGCACACGCCTTGCAGGTTGGAACCGAGTTGCGCCGCAAGACGGATGCGCTGCGCCTCGCCGCCCGACAGAGTGGGCGCAGAGCGGTCGAGCGCCAGGTAGCCCAGTCCAACGTCTTCGAGGAATGCGAGGCGCGAATTGATTTCCGCCGCGACGTCCCGCGCGATTTCAATCTCCCGACCCTGCAACGTCAGTTTCGCGAAAGTCGTGCGCATCGCAGAGACGGATTGCGAGGTGATCGAGGCGATCGAGTGTTTGCGGAATCGTACGTTGCGCGCGATGGCGTTCAGCCGCTGCCCGTCGCACGCTTCGCAGACCGATGCGTCCCCCTCGAACCATTCGTTCCACCAGATTTCTTCGCCGCTCTGCTCCGCATCGAAACCGCGTATTTCGAGCCCGGCGCCATAGCATTCCTCGCACCAGCCATGCTTTGAGTTAAACGAAAACAGGCGCGGGTCGAGCTCGGCGAAGCTGCGGGCGCAGGAAGGGCAAGCGCGGCGGGTGCTGAAGATAGCGGTTGGCGGTTGGCGGTTGGCGGTTGGTGAAGAAGCCGCTGCGCGACCCTTACCGGCGCGCCCCGGGAGGAGCGCCTTCCTTGTCCGACTAACCGCTAACCGCGAACCGCCAACCGCTTCAACCAGATGCACCACACCCTTCCCATAGTCGAGCGCACTGCTCAGCGTTTGTCGCAGTTCGTACTCCGTGCGCGCCGACACGCTCAGCGTCGCAATCGGCAGCTCGATGGTGTGCTCCTTGAACCGACTGAGACGGGGCCATCGATCGGTTGGCTGCAATTCTCCATCGACGCGCAGGTGCGCGTAGCCTTTCTTCGCAGCCCACGCGGCAAGATCGGTGTAGTAACCCTTGCGGGCGATGACCAGCGGCGCGAGCACAGACGCCGAGCGACCGCGATACTCCTTCAGGATGCGCGCGACGATCGATTCAAAGCTCTGCGGCTCGATAGCGACATCGCAGTCGGGGCAATACTGCGTACCCAGCTTGACGTAGAGCAGACGCAGGAAATGATAGATCTCCGTCAGCGTCGCAACCGTGCTCTTGCGGCCGCCGCGACTGGTGCGCTGCTCGATGGCGACGGTCGGCGGGATGCCGAAGATCGCGTCGACGTCCGGCCGCGACGCGGGCTGCACGAACTGACGCGCATAGGCGTTCAGTGATTCAAGGTAGCGACGTTGACCTTCGCCAAACACGATGTCGAACGCGAGTGTCGACTTTCCCGAGCCGGACACGCCCGTTACGACCGTGAACTTGTTACGCGGCAGTTCAACGTCGATGTTTTGCAGATTGTGTTCGCGCGCGCCATGAATCGAAATGGAAGCGGTTGGCGGTTGGCGGTTGGCGGTTAGTAAAGAAGCCTCCGCCCCGCTCGCTGCTTCGCGGGCGGCAGGTAGCAGCGCGCCGGCGGCGCTCCGACCAACCGCTAACCGCCAACCGCCAACCGCTTCCTTCAACGCTCTTCCCGTATGCGATGCCTCAACCTTCATCACATCGGCCGGCATACCGACGCACACGACTTCGCCGCCTGCATCGCCGCCCTCGGGACCGAGATCGATCAACCAATCGGCGGCGCTGATGACATCCAGATTGTGTTCAATGACCAGCAGTGAATGGCCGGCGTCGATCAGGCGGCGAAACGCCCGCAGCAGTTTGGCGATGTCGTCGAAGTGCAGGCCGGTGGTGGGTTCGTCGAAGAGGAATAGCTTCCCGCTCGTGGCGTCGCCGTTCTCCGTTCTCTGTTGTGCGTTGTGCGCAGAGCGGCTCACGCCGCGAGGGATGCGTTCTGAACGGACAACTGACAACTCACGACGGACAACGCCGCTGGCCGCAGACTCGGCCAGATGCCCCGCGAGCTTCAGCCGCTGCGCTTCGCCGCCTGAGAGCGTCGGGACGGGTTGTCCGAGGCGCAAATAGTCGAGTCCCACCTCCACCAGCGGCTTCAACGTCGCGAACACTTCGCGCTCATCGACAAAGAACTCGACCGCTTCAGACACAGTCATGTCGAGCACGTCTGCGATGCTGCGGCCAGCGGCGCCGCCGCGATTCAATGTGACTTCCAGAATCTCCGCGCGGTAGCGACGACCGTTGCAGTCAGGGCAACGCAGATAGACGTCGGAGAGGAACTGCATCTCGACGTGCTCGAAGCCATTGCCGCAACACGTGGGGCACCGTCCGTCGCCCGAATTGAAACTGAATGCGCCCATGGTGTAGCCGCGCTCCTTCGCGAGCGGCTCGTTGGCGAACAGTTTGCGAATCACATCGAACGCACCGACATAACTCGCCGGATTGGAACGCGTGGTGCGGCCAATCGGCGTCTGGTCGACCATCACGACGCCGCTGAGGTGGTCCGCACCCTCGATGGAGTCATGAGCGCCGGGCGTTTCGGTCGGCTTGCCAAATCGCTTCCGCAGCGCCGGATAGAGCACGTCCTGGATCAGCGTCGACTTGCCAGAGCCGGATACGCCGGTGACGCACACGAGCTGACGCAGCGGAATCGCAACGTCAATACCTTTGAGGTTGTGTTCGCGGGCGTTGCGGATCAGAACTGAGCGGCGACTAGCCGCTGGTGATTGGTTGGAGGGTCGCTGCGCTCTTCTCCCCTCACCGTTCACTTTCCTGCGGCCCATCAGGTAGTCCGCGGTCACCGAACCTTTCGCCGTCGCCAATTTGTCCGCCGTATCGAAGAACACGATCTCGCCGCCTTTCTCGCCCGGGCCGGGGCCGACGTCGAGGATGCGATCAGCGGCTTGGATCACCTGGGGGTCATGTTCCACCACTACGAGGGAATTGCCGGCGTGCTTCAACCGCCGCATCACTTCGATCACGCGCCCCATATCGCGCGGATGAAGACCGATTGATGGTTCGTCCAGCACGAACAGCGTGTTGACGAGTGATGTGCCGAGAGCCGTCGTCAGATTGATTCGCTGCACCTCGCCGCCCGAGAGCGTGCGCGACTGCCGATCGAGCGTGAGATAACCCAGCCCGACATTCAGCAGAAATCCGAAGCGGCTGCGAATCTCGCGCAGTACCAGATCGCTTGCCTGATCGAGCGGCGCGGGCAACGAGAGACGATCGAAGAAAGCCCTGCAGCGGTCGATCGGGAGCAACATCAGTTCATGCACGCTCACGCCGGGCAGCGCCGCGAGCGCATCATCCGACCACCGGACGCCGGTCGGTTTGAAACGCTGTTCCGTCTTCAGTACACCGAGCGCATCGTCACGCGTTCCGAGCCGCCACAACAATGCATCTGTTTTCAGGCGCGCACCGCCGCAGGTGATGCATGGCGTATACGCGCGATACTTCGAGAGCAGCACGCGGATGTGCATCTTGTACGACTTCGTTTCGAGCCAGGCGAAGAAACGGCGTACGCCGTACCAGAGCTTGTCTTCCCAGCGCCCCTCGCCTTCCAGCACCCAGCGACAGTGTTCTTCAGTCAGCGACGACCAGGGCGTATCGATCGGCACACCGCGTTTGCGCGCGAACCTGAGAAGATCATCCTGACACTCGCGATACGACTCCGTTTGCCAGGGACGAATCGCGCCGCCCTTCAGGGATTTCGTTTCGTCCGGAACGATGAGCCCGAAATCGATGCCGATCGTGCGGCCGAACCCACGACAGGACTCGCAGGCGCCGATGGGTGAATTGAATGAGAACAGGCTGGGGGTCGGCTCCTGATAGTGAATGTCGCAGTTGGCGCAGTGCAGATCTGACGAAAACCGCCAGACGGCGACCTTCTCGGTGAGCGGCGAACGGCGAACGGCGAACGGTGCGGAAGCCGCGGCGCGGGTTGCAGGTAAAAGCGAATCCGCTTCCTGTTTGTCACCGTCCGCTGTCCGCTGTCCGCTGTTCACTGAATCCACAAGGTGGATGCTTATGCGCCCACGGCCGATTCGTAGGGCCGACTCAAGCGCCTCGATGATGCGCTCGCGATTGTCGGTGCTCCAACGCACTCGATCCTGGACCATTTCGAGAATGACTTTGGGCCCCGCTCCCGCAAGCTTCGATGGCTTCGCGCGGCTGGCTTTCTTCGAGCTCTATTCAGATGCTGCTGGCGTGGTGCGATCGAACACGCGCGTGTATCCCTGCCTCTCAAGCAGCGCGAGCACTTCGGCCTCGGAAAAGTTGTGCGGGACCGGGACGGGGAAAGTAATGAAGGCTCGTGCATCTCGCAGACCGCCCGTCTCGAGCCGCTCGCATACTTCGCGCCAGATGCTCTGCGCCGAATCGCGCTTCACGGGTGCGGCGCAACCGCGGCAGTACAGCTGGGCCGCGCGTGAATACAGCAGCTTCAGATGATCGTTGAGCTCCGTCATCGTTCCGACGGTCGATCGCGAGGTGCGCACCGGGTTGGTCTGGTCGATGGCGATCGCGGGCGGAACGCCGTCGATGCGGTCGACCTGCGGCCGGTCCATGCGATCCAGGAACTGCCGCGCATAGGGCGAGAAAGTTTCGACGTAGCGGCGCTGTCCTTCCGCATAAAGAGTGTCAAAGACGAGCGATGACTTACCCGAGCCTGACACGCCGGTGACGACGATCAGTTCGTTCGTCGGCAGTTCGAGATCGAGATTCTTGAGATTGTTCTGGCGCGCGCCGCGAATGATGATGGAGTGAGACATTTGAGGAAGAAGAGGCTCGGAAGTCCGTAGTCTGTAGTCTGTAGCGACGAAAAACGCCGGCGGCGGCAATCCGGCAAGGGCTGCGAATGCAGGGCGCGAGGAGCGCTCTATTGAGCGCCAGAAAGATGTCAGCCAGTGTCCAGTTTGGCGGCGCTGAGCGGAATACTGACCCTGAGCGCGTCTTGCTCCGGACGACGGACTACAGACTACGGACTCGAGTGTGTACTCGCAGCGCCGCCGACCAGCGGCGGCAACGGACAGTGGAGGGTCGCACACACCGCGCGCAAAAGTTCGGCCTCGCCGATCGTCAACTGCGCATCGTGCATGACCGTCTTCGTCATCGCCTCGAGCAATTGTTCTTTCGCGACCGGCGCGAGCTGGTCGAGGCGGCTCAAGGCCGCATCGAGCGGCGGCGCCCAATTCGCGGGTACGCCGTATGCTGGCCGCTCGCGCGGATACAGATGATGCACGCCGATTTCGTACGCCCGTCGCGCCGCTGCCTCGTTCAGATGCCCGTGCTGTGCAAGCACCGAGAACAAGACCTGGATCTCTGACTGGACCGCACTCAATGGTGCACGCCCCTTGCGCTCAGCCGGATTGATTTCATCGTGTAACTGCACCTGCGCGAGCTTGCGCAGCACATAACTTTGCAGCGACATGTCGCCTTCGCGCTGCAACAGGCCATTGAGCGCGGACATCAACTGCAAACGCTCTTCACGCGTCAGCTGTCGCAATGCCGGGAATGCGCGCAGCAGCGCAGGGATTCGCTGTTCGGGCTCGAGCCTGTCGATGTCCGCCTGCAGACTATCGATAGTCTCGACAACATCCGCCGCGAACTGCTGAGCAATGAAACGCTTCTGCCGATCGCGCACCTGCGTGTTCACATCCAGTGCGAACGCGAGCAGCAGTGCGCGAGCCGACGCCGGATGCGCGCCCGCGGCGACCACCGCGGACGGCAGCGACTTGCGAATCTGACGCGCGACCTGCATGTGCGCGGTGCGCGGATTGCCGACGAGCCCGGCGATCATGCCCGGGGCCGTCGCCGGCAGAGTGATCAGGTCGTCCAGGCGCGCCGAGCTGGTTCGCGCTTCGACCGGCTCAGTCGTTTCCCGCTCCGGTGCGGCGGCGAGACGCGCTCTCACTTCGTCGATCTCTTTCGCATCGAATCGCGGGTCGATCGCTTTCAAGCGCTCAGTGAGCGAAGGATGCGTTGCGAAAAGGCGCCGCATGCCCGGTGCGAAAAGCATGTGCGCGACTTCCTCACCTTCCGGATTTCCGATACTGGAGCCGCTGCTCGCGGCGCCGATTTTCACCAGCGCGCCGCGCAGTCCTGACGGGTCGCGAGTAAATTGAATGGCGGACGCATCCGCCAACGATTCGCGGCTGCGCGACATCGCCGCCTGAATGAGGCGACCGAAGAACAGACCGACATAGCCGATGACGAGAATCGCCACGGCGGCGAGCATGATCGCCGCGACCGCGCCGCCGCCTTTTTTGCTGCTGCGGCCGCGCGGCGCGAAGCGCAGGATGGTGCGGGCAATGATTGCGATGACCAGCAGGCCGAACAGCAGGCCCATGAGCCGCACATTGAGGCGCATGTCGCCGTTCAGGATATGACTGAACTCGTGGGCGATGACGCCCTGCAGCTCCGCACGATTCAAGGTCGCGAGCGCGCCACGGGTCACCGCCACCGCTGCATTGGAAGGATTGTGTCCCGCGGCGAAGGCGTTGATGCCGGATTCCTGTTCGAGCAGATACACCTCCGGCATAGGCACACCGGAGGCAATCGCCATTTCCTCGACCACGTTCAACAGCCGACGTTCCTGCGGATCGGTCGTGTCCGCTGATACGCGCACACCGCCGAGCGAACGGGCGACCACGCCGCCGCCTGCATTCAGCGACGAGGTCTTGTAGAGACTCGACAGGCCGATGACGCCCAGCACACTGAGCGTGGTCAGGATCAGCGCTCCCGGGTGCGCTGCAAGCCAGGCGCCGGTCGGCAGCGACAGCCCTGACGAGTCATGCTGCGTACTCGCGAGAATCGATAAGACGACGAGATCGACCGCCGCTATGACTGCAATGACCGCAATTGCGAACAGGGCGACGAGGCGCCGCGACAGTCGCCGCGTCTCGGCCTGCCGGGTAAAGAAGTTCATCTTCCGATCAAGTGAACTTGATCTGGGGGACCGCTCGCTTCTCGGCCGACTCGATCTCCAGCAACTGCGCCGGCCAGAACGCGAACATCCCGGCGACAACGCTGTTCGGGAACATCTCGCGCGTGTTGTTGTACGTCATAACTGCATCGTTGAACGCCTGACGCGCGAACGCGACCTTGTTTTCCGTGGAGGTCAGCTCTTCGGATAGCTGCATCATGTTCTGGTTCGCCTTCAAATCCGGATAGGCCTCCGCCAACGCGAACAACCTGCCCAATGCACCGCTGAGCGCATTCTCCGCGCCGGCGAGCTGCTGCACGGCTTGCGGGTCGCCCGGATTCGCAGCGGCGTTCTTCAGGCCGGTCACGGCGGTGTTGCGTGCGGTAATGACAGCCTCCAGCGTCTCACGCTCATGCTTCATGTAGCCCTTTGCGGTCTCGACCAGATTCGGAATCAGGTCGTGACGACGCGTGAGCTGCACGTCGATTTGCGCGAACGCGTTCTTGTAAGCGTTGCGGCCGGCGACCAGTCGGTTGTAGATCGATACGAAGAAGAACGCGATCAGAACGAAGACGCCCAGAACAATCCAGCCCATGTGTAGCTCCCAGCTGCGCCCATCGCAGAATGTGCGCAGCATACAGAATGGAGCGCGCAGGAATCAGCGGCGCCGGCGAACTACGGCGCACCGCCGGTGAGGCGGCGAAGAGCTCACCGGCTAACCGGCGAACTGATCGACTGGTCGGAATGAAAAGGAAGAGATCTCGTTGCCTTGTTCCGGCCGATTCTTGACTGGCCAGTTCGCCAGTCAGCCGGTTGGCGAGTCGTCCGGTTGCGATCAGCGCTTGTTGAGCGGCGCCACCAGATCGAACAGGCGACTCAACAGCGACGGCTTGAATCCTTCCACGTCCATGGAATCCTCGATGCGGGGAATGTCCGTCAGATTCAGGCGAATCTCGTCCTCACCGTTCGGTGCAGGGACATTGAACGTGGCGCGCATCGGCTGGCGCGCCGCTTGCGGTGCAGGCGCTGCGGGCGTGCGTCGAACGTGTGAAGCGGCGGGACTGGCTGCGCTCATCGGAATCCTCCGTTGCGTAGGGCTGCGATTCGAGTCGGAGCAGCCTAGTGGAACTGTTGCGGGCGTCGCGTGAGGCGCATCACGTTCGTCGTCGATCAGCGATTGATTGCGCGACTCGAGTAGTGGTCGAATCTCTTTCATAGGACCTTTGTTCCACATTGGCTCCACATTGGTGGCAATGCACACCTTATGTTCGAGCGTTGTCGCTGCTTGCAGACGCTGCCTTCTCCTCAACCGCAATTCGGGATGAATCGATGATTAGCTGTCTGCGTGTCACGTTGCTGGCGCTGATTGGGATGCTGTCGAGCTGTGCGAAAGACGAGGCGCCTGCGTCGCAGTCCGCCGGGCCGGCTATCACACCGAGCCTCGATCAGGATCAGACGACCCCGGTCGATATATTGACCGCCAGAGTTGCGGCGGGGGAATCCCGACGACGTATCAGGCGTATTTCACCACCGGACAGCTCACGCGCATTTCCGAAACGCGTGCGAACACCGCAGATGAAATAGTGCGCGGCGACTATGAGTTCCATGGCGCGCGCCTGCTCAGGTACATCGGTATCTCGGTGCGAGGGACGTCCGTTCTCGAACTCGAGTTCGATCTACGGGGACGAGTGGTCGTTTCGCGCGCGGGTGCGAGCACCGCGAGCGCGGAGGAAATCAACGAAGTTCGCGACCGGGCGCAACTCCTGCGCAGTCACGCATTGGCGCAGCGTGCGTCGCGTTCGCACGCGATGAAATAGGAATTTTGGCTTAAGCGCAGTGGCGCTTACTTAAGCGCCGGTGACGGTTGACCGTTGACGGCCAGAGCCGCGCGGCCTTTCTGACTGTCAACGGTCAACCGTCAACGGTCAACTTTCATACTAGCCGTCCTGCGCCGGCAGACGAATCTCTACGCGCAGTCCGCCGTCGATCACGTTCTGCGCACGCACTTCACCGCCATACAGCCGCACGATGCGCCCGGTGATCGCAAGTCCCAGGCCGGTGCCGCCGGAGTCGCGGTCCCGGGATTCGGCGACGCGATAAAACGGTTCGAAGATCCGTTCGAGCTCGGCTTCCGGCACACCCGGTCCGCCGTCTTCGATCGCGATCAGCGCTTTGCGACGCTCGAGTCCGAGCGTCACCTTGACCGCTGACGATGGCTTGGTGAATCGCACGGCGTTGCGCAGCACATTTTCTATGGCGCTGCGCATCAGGCCGTGATCACTTTCGATCAGCACGCTCTCGCCTGGCGTCCACTCGACCGACTTGTTCGCAGCGCTTGCTTCCAGACGCGCGTCTTCGACGACTTCCATGAGCAGGCTGGAGAGCTCGAGCGGTTCGCGCGGCAGCGAGGGCTCCACCGCGCGCAGCTGGGAGAACTGCAGCATCTGGCCAATCAGGGTGTCAAGCCGTTCGGCTTCCAGCTCGATTCGATCGAGCTGACGACCGAGATCTGCACCGGGTCTGCGCGCGAGCCCAGACGCGACGCGCAGGCGTGCAAGCGGCGAACGCAGCTCGTGCGACATGCCGCGCAACAGATCTTCCTTCGACGCAAGCAACATCCGCACGTGATCCGCCATCGTGTCGAAATCGCGCGCGAGCACGCCGAGCTCGTCCTTGCGCCGGGAAAATTCTTCGCCGACGCGCGCTTCGAGATTGCCTGCTGCAAGCGAACGAGCGCTCGACTGCAGACGTTCGACGGGTTTACTCACATAACGCGCCAGCCACCAGCACACCACGCCGCTGATGACGAGCGCGAATGCGAGCAGCAGCAAGCGAACATCCGAGGTCCGCAGCACGCTCAGCGGCCAGCCGGGCGCTTCGGCCATCACGGTGTAGACCGCATCGTCATCGCCGACGAACTGCGGGGTCAGTAGCAGAGGATCGGGTTCGCGGTCGCGCGGTACGCCCTTGGTGAGCAGGCCTGCACGCTCGAGCCGCCGGACATAGCCCTGCAAACGATCGGACAGATCGCGACCCAGGATGTCGACGCCGGTGTAATCGACGATATAGATGTTGCGGCCGACGTACTTGCGTTCGGACTCTGCGATCCATTCGCGCAGACCGGGCAGGCCATCCTTCTCCAGCCGCGCCGCGGCCTCGGTGGCGAGCTGATTGATATCGATGGCCTGGTACTGCGTGAGTCGATACCACGCAACCGCAGCCGTCGATAGCAGCACCAGCAGCATCGCCGCCCAGAAGGCGAGAAAGATTCTGAGGAACAGCGATCTCATGGCGAGGCGGAAAAGGGGACAGTCCCCGTTTTCGAGGAAGCGGAAATGGGGACAGTCCCCGTTGTGGAGGCGCGACGCTTCATGAAACGTTTTACTAAGCCGGGGAACAGTCCCCGACTAAGCGGGGACAGTCCCCGGGCGCGCCTCGCCGGTCGCTATCAGCACGTAGCCGGCGCCGCGGATGCTGCGAATTTCCGGCATTCCGTTTTCGCCGAGACCGAGCTTGCGACGCAGATTGCTGACGTGCGTATCGATGCTGCGATCGTAGGGTGTGAGTCTGCGGCCGAGCACGCGCTCGGTCAGCGATTCACGCGACTGCACCTGCCCCACGGCGCGCATCAGCACTTCGAGCAGTCTCAGCTCGGTGCCTGTCAATCTCACCGGCTGACCTGACAATGTGACCTCGAACGTCGCCGGATCCAGCCGCATCGGCCCGACGCTCACCGGATTGGCCGGCGCATCGGCGTCGCGCGGCGAGAAACGCCGCAGCACCGCGCGCACGCGCGCCACGAGTTCGCGGGGATTGAACGGTTTCGACAGATAGTCATCGGCGCCCAACTCCAGACCGACGATCCGGTCCACATCGGCGCCGTGCGCGGTGAGCATGATGACGGGCACGGTCAGGCTGTGTCGCAGTCGACGCAGCACCTCGAAGCCGCTGAGGGACGGCAACATCACATCGAGGATCACCAGATCGAACGGGTGCGACTGTTCGGTAAGACGTTCAAGCGCCTCGGCGCCGTCGCGCACCAGCGAAACCTGAAACCCCTCGCCGGTCAGATATTCGGTGAGCATCTGGCCCAATTCACGATCGTCATCGACGATCAATACGGATACAGGGAGCGTCATGATTCGAGTCTGGTGATTGCGGCTTGGTGCGCGCATGGATGGCGCCGCACGGACCATCGCATATCAAAATCGCAGCGGCTGCGAAGTTTCGTCAATCGTCGGTATCGAAGCAAGCGCCGGCCACCCGGCGCTGCGACGCTGCAAGGCGTCATTATCCGCCGGTTTCGCCGTCGTGGGCCGTAGGTTTCGCGCACGGCTGGCGGAACCGGCCCTTCGAGTACGGCGTTGTGCCCGCGAGTGCGTCGTCATGGCGGCGTGTACTGCTACGCCCCGACATCGAAGGATCGCAAGCTCATTCGCAGGGACGCCTCGCTCTCTCGCTCGCTGGAGCAGCGCAGCGAATCGATCTCAATCTACTGAGGAGACGACCATGACCAGGCTCATTGTTTTATTCGCCGCGGCATTGCTGTCCGTGACCGCGATGGCTGGCGATAAGGACAAGAAGGACACCACGATGAAATCCACCGCGGCGACTTTCGAATCCATGGACAAGAATGCGGACTCGCAGATCAGCAAGACCGAAGCCGCGGGCGACAAGATGTTGTCCGATAGCTTCGCCTCAGCCGACACCAACGGCGACGGCTATCTGAGCAAGTCCGAATACACGGCGCGTCACAAGACATGAAGACAGAGTAGCGACCGGTGAATGGCTGGCGGCTGCCGCCGCCGGCCATCGGCGCGTTCAATGCGATCGTACGCCCTGCTGCAGGATGCGGTAGGGCGCTCTTCATTGAAGCGACCGACGGGCGGGACTGAGAGACGTGACTCGCACGCCCGACTGAGGAATACTGGGCCGCCCTCCGCTTCTGACGATTCATCAGTCACTAGTCACCAGTCGCTTCCAATGGCCGTCCCCTGGTTACAGATCGTCCAGCTCGTGCCTTCGATTGTCGAGGTGTCGCGCGAGTTGCTGAAGCGCACCAGGCGACCGACCGCGACGACTGCAAGTGCGCCGCCGAGCGATGACGAGCTCGCGCTGCGCATAATCGCGCTGGAAGAAAACGAACGGCGGCAGGCGGAGCTCGTAAGTCAGATGGCCGAGCAGATGGCTGGACTCACC
>JBOHZJ010000339.1:0-5217 GCA_050738395.1 Steroidobacter sp. | reverse complement strand
ACCGTCAACCGTCAACCGTCAACAGCGAGGGCGCAATGACCTCGCGTTACGAGCTCTTCATCGGACGCCGCTATCTGCGATCGAGTCGCGGCAATCGTTTCGTATCTTTCATTTCGACGATCTCCATGGTCGGCGTGGCGATCGGGGTTGCGGTGCTGATCGTCGTGCTCTCGGTGATGAATGGATTCGAACAGGAGCTACGTGGGCGGATATTGAGCCTGACTTCGCATGCGACCATCAGCGCGTTCGGTTCGGGCCTGGCCGACTGGCAAGGTACGGCGACGCAGATCGCGGGCAATCCGGAAGTCGTCGCGGCGGCGCCGTACATTGAAGATCAGGCATTGCTCATCGCAGGAAGCAAAAGCAGCGGCGCCATCGTTACGGGCGTGGCGCCGGCGGAGGAAGTCAAGGTCTCCGCGATCAGCGAGAAGATGACGAGCGGCTCATTCGATGAGCTCGCCGAGGGCGAGTATGGGATCGTTCTGGGCGCGGAACTGGCGAAGGCGCTCGGCGTATCGCGCGGCGATCGGGTGGTGATCGTCACGCCGATGCGCACGATCACGCCCGCGGGAGTGATGCCCCGGATGAGAGGCTTCAAGGTCGTCGGCACGTTCTCAGCGGGCATGTACGAGTTCGATCGCAATCTCGCCTACGTGCACCTGACGGACGCGGCGCGTCTGTATCGCATGGACGATCAGGTCACGGGACTGCGACTCAAGCTCGCCGATATGTTCACGGCGCCGCGCGTGGTGCGCGATCTCGCATTGTCGCTTGGCGGCGGCTATTACATCGATGACTGGACGCGCAAGCACGCGAATTTCTTCCGCTCGATTCAGCTCACGAAGACGGTGATGTTCGTCATCCTGTTGCTGGTGGTCGGCGTGGCTGCGTTCAACATCGTCTCGACGCTGGTCATGGTCGTGAAAGAGAAGCAGTCCGATATCGCCATCCTGCGCACCGTCGGCGCCTCCCCGCGCAGCATCCTCGCGATCTTCGTCACGCAGGGCACAGCCATCGGCGCGATCGGCACGATCGCCGGCGTGCTTCTCGGAGTGCTGATCTCCGTGAATCTCGAAACCCTGATTCATGGACTCGAGCGCCTGCTGGGCACGCAATTCATGGATGCGCAGGTGTACTTCATGAGCGATCTGCCTGCGAGCGTGCAGTGGCCCGACGTACTGAAGATCAGTCTGACGGCGTTCGGACTGTGCTGCCTGTCCACGTTGTATCCGTCATGGCGCGCCGCGAGAACGCAACCCGCCCGGGCGTTGAGGCATGACTGATATGACGACAATCAACAGGCTACAGACTACAGGCGACAGCCAGGACCAGAAGCGTGTCGAGAGATCCCGATCCTGTTCTGACTGTCGCCTGTCGCCTGTCGCCATCCGTTTTTGTTGTCCTATCTGAGCTGTCGTATGCCCCCATTGACCTCTGCACCTGTTCTCTCATGCAGCTCGCTCATCAAACACTTCCAGCAGGGCGACGCACGGGTCGAGGTGCTCAATGGTGTGGACTTCGCGGTGGAGGCGGGCGAGCGCGTCGCGATCATCGGCGCGTCCGGATCGGGCAAGACGACGTTGCTGCAATTGCTCGGCGGCCTGGATTTGCCCACGTCGGGCTCAGTGACGATCACCGGACAGCACATCGATGAACTGTCCGATGCGGCCCGTGGTGAGTTGCGCAATCGGGCGCTCGGCTTCGTGTACCAGTTTCATCATCTGCTGCCGGAGTTCACGGCGCTCGAGAATGTGGCGATGCCGTTGCTGATCCGGCGCGTCGCGGTGGATGAGGCGCGCTCGCGTGCGCGCGATCTGCTGGCGAGAGTCGGATTGGGAACGCGTCTGGAACATCGGCCTGGACAACTATCGGGCGGCGAACGCCAGCGTGCGGCGGTCGCGCGTGCGCTCGTGACGCAACCGCCCGTGGTGCTGGCCGATGAGCCGACGGGGAACCTCGACGGCGCCAACGCACGTCAGGTGTTCGATCTGATGCTGGAGCTCAATCGGGAGCTCGGGACCGCGCTGATCATCGTTACGCACGCGCCAGACCTTGCGGCGAAGATGCAGCGCACGCTGCTGCTCGAGGACGGCAGGTTAATGGCGGAAGCGCGCTAGCGCGGAGTCGACAGACTCGGGCCGCAGTCCGTGGCTGTCGCGAGAAGGGGTCACGGACTCGAGAGCTCCGGCGGCAGCTTCGGACTACGGACCATGGAGGACAGACTGCGGAGAGTTGGCGCGGCCGCGCTCAGTCATTTCTCTCCATCCACCGACTCTCTCGCTGCGTCGGCGTCCTTGCGGCTGTGGTATTTCAGGACCAGGCTCAAGTGCCACAGACCTCCGAGCAGGATGTAACCGATCAGGGCGGTCAGCGCGCCCAGCACCAGACAGCCGAGCAGTAACGGTTTCCAGATCGGGATGAGTGTGGTCGTGAGCCAATCCCAGTTCATTTCAAAGGCGATCGGCCTTGCAGTAATCCCGAGCAGCTCGCAACCCACGAGGTACGCGGCGACATAGATTGGCCCGGCGGTGAGTGGATTGGTGATAAGCGTGCCGGCGACCGCGGCAGGAACGTTGAGGCGCAAGAGCAGGGCGAAGGATGCGCCCAGTAAAAAGTGAATCGGGACCGGGATGAAAGCGATGAACAGTCCCAGAGCGAACGCCCGCGTCACATTGCGGCGATTGAGCGCCCAGTAAACCGGGTGCTCGAGCAACAGCCGGAAAGGCCGCATGAACCAGCGTTCCTTCAAGCGATGGCGCTGGCGGCTCAGGGGTTTGAAAATACGTCGCGGCATGAATCGATGATACGTGCGTCGTCAGAAGGCGCCTTCGCGGCAGGCGGTGAAAGGCGAAGTATCTCAGTTCGCCGAGGGATTCTCTTTACGCTTGCAATTGAAACGCAGGGAGCGCGTGCATGGGGCGAATCGGATTCGCATTTCTACTCGGTGTGTGTTGCATCCACTCGTTGAGCGTGCTGCCGGCAGCGGTGTGGGCGCTTGCTCTCGCGGTTTCAACCGGCGCGACGGCATGTTCCAGAATGACTCTGCCGTGTGCGTTCCTGGTCGGCATTGCATGGGCATGGAGCGCCGCCGCAGTGCGGATCGCGGGCGAGCTGCCGATTGCGCTCGAGGGTCAGGACGCCGAAGTGCGCGGCTACATTGCGTCGCTGCCCGACATCGTGCACACAGATGCACAGTTCGTGCTGGATGTCGTTGAGGCTCCGGCGGGTATACCGGAACGCATCCGTCTTGCCTGGTACGAGGCGCCGGCGACGCCGCATCCCGGTGAGCTGTGGCAGTTCACCGTGCGACTCAAGCGGCGCAACGGCTTCGCGAATCCGGGCGGGTTCGACTACGAAGGACATCTGTTCCGCGATGGAATCGGCGCCACGGGTTATGTGCGCAATGAATCCGGTAGTCAGCGACTGAGCGCCGCCGGGCATCGTTACCTTACGACCCGGGTGCGCGCATGGATCGCACAGCGACTTGCCGAGACGCTGGACGGACATCGGATGCTCGGCGTCGTACAGGGACTCGCGGTCGGCGATACGCGAGCGATGACCGCAGAGCAATGGCGCGTTTTCGCAGCGACCGGTACGACGCATCTCATGGCCATCTCAGGGCTGCATATCAGCATGGTCGCAGCGTTGGCGGCATGGGCCGGCGGGTCAATCGTGCGCTGGCGCGGCGCACAGGCGCGTCGCTGGAATGCATTGCACGGGCAGGTGTTCGCGGGCGCTTTCGCTGCGATCGCCTATTCGACGCTCGCGGGGTTGTCAGTTCCTACGCAACGCACGCTCATCATGCTGTGCATCTATTTCGCGGCGCGCTGGTTGCGACGCGAATTGTCCGTCGGACATGCGCTTGGACTTGCGCTGATCGGCGTGCTGCTCGTGGATCCTTTTGCGCCGCTCGCCGTCGGCGCGTGGCTTTCGTTCGGCGCCGTCGCCATGATCCTGATTGCATTGTCCGGACGCCTGACGCGCGACGGCGCCATTGCGAATTTCGCGCGGGTGCAGGTTGCGCTCACGATTGGCCTCACGCCGTTTCTGCTCGGCGCGTTCGGCGGTTTATCCCTGATCTCACCTGTTGCGAATGCGATCGCTGTGCCGCTGTTTACACTCGTGATCGTTCCGACGGTGCTTCTGGGAACGTTGCTCGCCGCGTTGTCGTCAGCCGCCGGCGCGCTGATTTTGTCCCTGCCGGCCGCGTTGCTGAATCTGAGCTGGCCAGCATTGGAGTGGCTCGCGCAGCAGCCGTTTGCATTCTGGTATTTCGCGCAGCCCGCGCCCCTGGTCTTTATAGCGCTCGCCATGGGAGCGGCGCTCCTGGTGCTGCCGGGCGTCTGGCCGATTCGAACGGTGGGCGCGCTGCTGTGTTTGCCATTGCTGATGAACGGAGCCGCGACGCCCGCTCCCGGCGACTTTGATCTGACGGTGCTCGATGTAGGGCAGGGTCTGGCGGCGGTCGTGCGCACGCGGTCGCATGTGCTCGTCTATGACGCAGGTCCGGCGTTCCAGAGCGGTCGCGATACCGGCGAGCTCGTAGTGCTGCCCTATTTGCGTCATGGAGGGGTGCGTCGGGTCGATATGCTCATGATCAGTCACGGCGATCTCGATCATCAGGGCGGCGTAAAGTCGCTCATCTCAAGTCTGACGATCGACGCGACGCTGCGCGGTCCGTCGGTCGGCGCACTCGGCGGCGCGATCTGCGTGCGCGGCCAACACTGGGTCTGGGATGACGTCGAGTTCGAGGTCCTGCACCCAACCGACAGCGGCGACGCGCGTGAGAATGACTCCTCGTGCGTGCTTCGCGTTCGAGGGCCGGGCGGATCTGCATTGCTCACCGGCGACATCGAAGCCGATGCGGAGGCGACGCTCGCGCAGTCGGCGCTCACGCCGGTCGACGTGGTGATTGCTCCTCATCATGGCAGTCGCACGTCCTCGACGCCGGAGTTCGTCGCAGCGCTGCGTCCGGCGTTTGCAGTTTTTTCCGCTGGCTATCGAAATCGCTGGGGATTTCCGAAGCAGGACGTCGTCGCACGGTGGAACTCAGTGGGCGCGCGCTCGTTCGACAGTGCGCACAGCGGCGCCGTTGAAATGAACTTCGTACGCGGGCGCCCGGTGCAGGTGCGCGAGTACCGCAAGACGCACGCCCGCTACTGGCGACGATGATGCGGCGTGGACCGTGCTCTTCGAGCCCGGGGTAGACGCTACACC
>JBOHZJ010000338.1:0-7386 GCA_050738395.1 Steroidobacter sp. | reverse complement strand
GGCCTTTCCTGAGTAAATCGAAGGACCGAAGGGCTCTTCAGTCTTACGCCCCTCGATTCATCTCAGCGCTTCGCCGCTGGGCAATCCGGACGCATTCGTGCTGAAATGCGCGCCCTCTCGGACACTGACGTGACGTGCAGATGAAGACGATACGAGGTAAGACTTTCGACGGTCAGCGGGTGGTTCTCGACGGCAAGATTTTCGTCGAATGTCACTTCAAGAACGCCCACATCGTGATCGAGGGCAATGGGCTCTTCGAGATGCAGAACTGCAAGATCGAAGAGGACTGTCGGCTCGCGGTCGAAGGCCCCGGCCAGGTTCTCCTGCATGCGCTCAAAATGATGCTGTACTCCGGCGGCTGGATGTCGCGGGTAGCCGATAACGTTCTGCATGCGGTGCGTCAGCCGCCGAAGACGGCGAAGAAGAAGGCGGTCTGAGAATCGGTCAGGTGGAGCGCGTTCGCGTCGATTTTCCGACGCGGCGCGCGGCTTATCCTCACCGGACTTCGTGCGGCGTCTCCCTGGAGGAGACCACCCTCACCGGGACTTCGTCCGACCTCTCCCTGGAGGAGACCACCCTCACCCGGACTTCGTCCGACCTCTCCCTGAGGGAGAGGTGAAAGCCGCGACGAGCGAAGCAAAGTTCCCTCTCTCCGAGGAAAGTCCCCTCTCCCTGAGGGAGAGGGCCAGGGTGAGGGTTCGCCGGGTTCTCCGGGTCCCGATGTCTCCGCGATCAAAGCTTCCGCGATCAAGTTCTCCGCGCGTCTTCAATCATTTTCGCAAGCGCATAAATCGATTCCAGCGCCGGCATCGCGACGCCGGTCTTCCTGCCCGCGCGCACTGTGTTGCCGAGGATCGCCTCGATCTCCATCGGCCGATGGTTCTCGTAATCGAGCGCCATGCTGGTCTTGTACGCCGGCATCGCGCGCGTGCCGGCAATCATGTTGTCGATGATCTTTGAATTTACTGCGTGACCGCCGGCCGCCGCGACGTCGCAAACTTCCTGCATGGCTTTCCGGATGAAGGCTTCGCTTTCACCCGAGCCGAGCATCTGTGCGGTCGTCAGGACGCCGCCCATGATAGAGATCGGGTTGAAGGTCGCGTTCCACACCGCTTTTTGCCAGCGCGCCGTCACCACATCTTCCGTCAGCTTGCAGCTCACCTTGCTGGCTTCGAAGAGCGCCGCGAGCTTTGCTGCGGCGGCCGTCACGCCGTCCGGATACCGACCCAGGATGAGCGAGCCAGCCGACTGGTGGTTCACTTCGCCGGGGGCGCCGCGGCCGACCGCCACGAACGCGATGCTGCTCAGCAGCTCATTCGCGGGGAATGCATCCGCGATGTCCTGCTCGATGCCGATGCCGTTCTGGATCAGGAGGATGACGGTAGTCGGGCCGACGACCGGCCGCAGCAGTGCGACGCGATCGATGCTCGCGAGCACCTTGGATGTCAGGATGACGTACTCCGGGGGCTCAATGCATTCGGCAGGATCGCGATAAACCTGATGCGGACGGAACCGGTGATCGCCGAGCAGCGCACTCCTGATGTCGTAGCCGTCGCGCTTCACCGTGTCGTAGTCCGATCGGCAAACGACCGAAACCTGTGCGCCCTGACGTGCAAGCGCCGAACCAAAGAACGCACCGACCGCGCCGGCGCCGATGATCAGAATATGCATGAGGATTGACTGGTGACCTGATGACTGGTGAAGCGCCGAAGTGCAAGCGAGTTTACCTGCGTGAGCCGTTCTTGCGCCGAGGTCCATGGAAGATCCACACATAGATCGCGGTGTTCACCACGAGCACCGTGAGGCCGAGTGCGATCTGCACGTTGCGCGTCAGCCCGTCCGGATAAATCCAGCCAATGATGTAGTGATCGATGAAACCGCCGGCGTAACCGGCCTCGCCGCCGCGCTGGCGAAACAGATTCTCCAGCGGCGTCAGCGGGCAGATCCGCCCCGTCAGTTCGATGTACCCGCCCCAGAGCGCAGCGGGCAAGTGCGCCCACGCGACCCACCGCCAGCGCAGCACCAGAAAGCCGCCGAGAACGACGAACAAGACGAAGAGCAGATGAAGGACGAGTGTGGCGTCGGCGAGCAGGCGGTAAAGCATATGGGGAAGCGGATAGCGGTTGGCGGTTAGCGGTTGGTTCAGAACACGCCCGGCGCGTGGACGCGCTGGCGCGACCTTCTGCCTACAGCCTAAAGCAATGGCGTTGCTTTGAAGTTCGACACGTCCGAAAGGCGCGGAGCGCCCTCTGGCCAACCGCTAACCGCCAACCGCTTCCTCCGGGGCATAGGCCGGCGGTGCTCGACCCGCTAAGATTCGCGCCGACCCCCCGCTCTGATCCGAGGATCGCATGCCTGACCTGACCAGAATGCAGGCCGATGACCTGCGCGCCTATCGCGGCCAGCTTCGCCAGCGTTACGAAGCGTTCGCCGGGCGTGGAGTGAAACTGAACCTGACGCGTGGCAAACCCTCGTCACAGCAGCTCGATCTATGCAATGAGTTGTTGAGCCTGCCCGGCGCGAACGACTACGTGTCGGGCGCGATCGATTGCCGCAACTACGGCGAGCTGCAGGGCCTTCCCGAACTGCGTGCGCTGCTCGCACCCATATTCGGCGTGTCGGCCGATCGCGTGATCATCGGCGATAACGCCAGCCTGTCATTGATGCATGACGCCATCGTGTTTTCCATGCTCAAGGGGACATGCGACAGCGAGCGGCCGTGGTCGAAGGAGTCGCGCATTGCATTTCTCTGTCCGGTCCCGGGCTACGACCGTCACTTCTTTATTTGCCAGGAAATGGGCATCGACATGATCCCTGTGCCGCTGCTCGAGGACGGTCCGGACATGGACGCCGTCCAGAAGCTCGTCGCCTCGGATCCGCAGATCAAGGGCATGTGGTGCGTGCCGAAATACAGCAACCCCACGGGCGCGGTGTATTCGAGCGAAAAGATCGAGCGACTGGCCCGAATGAAATCCGCGGCCGACGACTTTCGTATCTTCTGGGACAACGCGTACGCAGTTCATCATCTGACGCCGGAGCGCATCGAGATCGCGAACATGGATGAAGCCTGTGCGCGGCATGGCAATCCCAATCGTGCATTCATCTTCGGGTCGACCTCCAAGGCGACGTTCGCAGGCTCAGGCGTCGGCTTGTTCGCGGGCTCGAAGGAAAATGCGGCCTGGTATCTCAAGCGAATAGAGAAGCGCACGATCGGCGGCGACAAGGTGAATCAGTTGCGGCACATCCGCCTGCTGAAAAACACGAATGGAATCGCGCCTCTGATGGATCGTCACCGCGCGATCATGGCGCCGAAGTTCAACAAGGTAGGCGAGATTCTCGCTGAGCGCCTGGGCGCCTCGGGCGTCGCACGCTGGACGAAACCGAAGGGCGGCTACTTCATCACGCTGGACGTCCTCGACGGCTGCGCCAGGGAAGTCGTTAAGCTCGCAAAGGCGGCAGGTGTGGAGCTCACGCCAGCGGGATCAACGCACCCGCTCGGCGACGATCCGCGCGACCGCACGATCCGCATCGCTCCGAGCTTCCCCGATCTTGCGGAAGTCACGCAGGCGGCGGAGGGCGTCGCGCTATGCGTGCTGCTCGCGACGGCGGAGAAATTGCTTGAGCGCTGACAAGGTTGTCTGTCGCTCGTCCATCGCCCGTCAGAAATGCAGCCGGCGCTTCTGGCGCACGACGCACAACGCATGACGCACAACCGAAAATAGCAGTCACGCCGTGGCCGCAGACCTGTCCTTACCCGCGGCTGACCGCGCGAAAGCGCTCGTCAGGTTCGGCGGCTTCGCCCTCGTGCAATACAACGCAATTACGTCCGGCGTGTTTGGCCCGATACAGCGCCGCGTCCGCATTCGCGAGCAATTGGCGTAGTTCATAACCGGACGCCGCCGTCGACGCGATGCCGAAACTCGCGGACGCGTTCAGCTCGACGCCGTCGTAGTTGCTCGAGACGCTGGCGATTGCAAGTCGCAGTTGCTCAGCCCGCAACCGCGCGTCTTCAAGGCTGCAGCCCGGCAGCACGACGCCGAACTCCTCTCCGCCGAAGCGTCCAAAAATATCGCTCGTGCGCAGGTGCGCCTGACATGCCGCGACCGTCTGCTTCAGCACGAAATCGCCTGCGGCGTGACCGTGCCTGTCATTGATCCCTTTGAAGTGGTCGAGATCGCACAACAGCACGCAAACGTCCTGCTGCGTTTTTCTGCCGGTCTCGAGCGCATTCTGAGCGAGCTCGATGAAGTGCGGCCGATTGGAGACGCCCGTCAACCCATCGACCTGCGACAAGCGCATGAAGTGCAATTGCGAACGCTTCGTCCGATAGGCCCACAGCCCAATGAACACGAGTACGACGATCAGCAGTGCGATATACAGGCTGCTGGTCTCCACGGCTTTCTTATCCAGAGCGCGCTGCAATTGCAGCACCTCGTTCTCCTTGTTGAGCGTATCGATCCGGAGTTTGTCTGCGACGGCCGCGTGACTCACGCGTTGATAGGCCAGCTGCCGCGCGGTGACGTCGTCAAGATAGCCTTTATCGGCGGCAGCGTACTTCTCGTGGTACTCGAGCGCCTGCTTCGCGTTCCCTTGTTCCTTTGCCAGCACATAGAGCAGACGATATGCCGTGACCAATGGCTCGATATATTGATTTCTGGCGCCGTTCCGGACGACGCGAAGCGCATATTCGCGCACGAGTGTGGAGTTGCCGGTCTCGCGATACGCGGTCGCGAGCAGAGCATCGAATTCGGAGACCAGGCGAGCGTATCTCGCGGGTTGCAATTCATCGTAGTGATTCATCAGTAGCGTGATCGCGTCGTCGAACCGTCCCTGATCGATATGCAGTCTTGCGATGTAAGTCCGTATCGCGTTCGCGTACAGCACTTCTCCCGACTTCGTGCATGCGTCAATGCCTGACTGGAATTCGTGGCCGCCTGTCTGCACCTTCACACTCTTGTAGAGAGCTTCGAGCTTTAGTTGCGCGCCCCTGCAGGCGCCTCTGCCTTCCCAGTCTTCCTGTTCAAGCATCTCGGCGTAGTTGAGGCCAAGCCCATATTCGCCGACCTGGTTATATAGATACGCCGCAACCGCCAGCCCCTGCTCGCGGGCTGCTCCGTCCGATACTTCAGGTAGAGCCTCGATCATCTTTCCGAGTTCTGTGAATGCACTTTCATACTGAGTGGCGAGCACAAGAACGTTGGCCGTCGTGGCTCTCGCCCTGAATTGCAGGGCGGGATCTTCAGACCCGTCTGCTATCGCCTTGAGCACGGGCAAGGCGCTCGCGTAGTCGCCCTTGTAGGCGCTTTGCCATCCTTTCAGATACTGGAGGTGCTGATGCTGTGAGGGCGACAACTCTGCGGATTGTTCATTCAGCGACTGAACGAGCGAAGCGAATTCGGAATAGTTCGCCGTCTTGACTGCATCCGCTTGTCTCAACAAGCGGGTGGCCGATTCTGCATCGAGGCCAAAAGCACAGTTAGCGACGGCCGACAGCAGCAGGGTGAGCCCGCCGCCGCATACACGCCGAACGGGCTTGGCCCAGAGATTAGTTTGTCGCGGCCACACAGCGATCTGCGGAGTCCGACGTCGCCTTATCCTCTTTGCCGCCGCCGTCATCGTCGCTGTCTTCCTGATCGTCGTCCTCTGTCTCTTCTTCCTCGTCTTCCGGGCTATGTACGAGGCAAACCAGGTTGGCCCGCGTCTGGAGAAGCGCCTCCAGCAGTCTTGAATCCCGGCTCAGGATCACCGATCTGATCGTGGGTTGCATCTGCGCATCGATCAGCGCCTGTTCCACGTCGCCGTCCGCGGCGTAACGCAACTGAGCCTCCCCGCCAAGTCTTTCCAGAAAGTCGATGACGCTGAGCATTGGGTTCTCCTCTCGGATCTTATGATTCGTATCCATCATCCTTCCACTTGCCAGTCAGGCGGGCCCGGACGCATAAGATCCGCCGCAAGCCTGGGCTACTGACGTTCTTATCACTAGCGAACGCTCCGCAGAAAATGATGCGCAGTGCGCCACGGACAGCTGAAAGGGAAGCAGCGTCAAAGAATTGCTGATCTGTGACGCCATGAGTGGCGAAAGGCAGACCAGATCGCCTGGCGCGAGAATCCCGCTTCCGCCGCTTGCACTCCTGTTTGCGAGAAGCCTATGCCAATAAGGACGCGCTCGGCAATGGCGTGTCCGCTCGCTATTCGCGCCGAGAGCCTGTCGATGGGGAGTATGGCGAACGCGTGGCCCGTCAGAGCCGATAGCGCCTCCTGCGCGACACCTCGTGCTTGCGCGTCAGATCTGAGGATGATGCCCACCTCCGCCTGCCGGCGGTTCGGGTCCAGATCAGAGAAACCGCAAACACCCAGCGGGTGCGGTGCGATCTTGTCGGTCACGACCAAGAATAGTCGGTCGGCGCCCCGATCGTGCGCCAAAGCGAGAGCTCTGCGAAAGCTACGCTTCGCCCGATCACGGGATAGCAGCGGACCGATGAAATGCATGATCGCCGCGTCGGTATACAGATCGCACCAGAGAGGCTCATCCGCTTGCGTCAGCGGCCGAATCCGGAGTCTTTCGGTTTCGAGTTCGAAGTGAGAAATGTAAATGGATGCATCCATCAGGCGTCTTTCACCGCCGTGCGATCCAGCGCCAGCAGCCGTGTACGAAGCTCAATGTCTGGTTGCAATGCCCGGCCGGGCGGTATTACGACCGTCGCGTGCATGTCGATCTCGGAATCAGCTAATTGATGCAATCGAATCCGTTCCGTCTTCGGCCTCTGGGTCGGCAGCGTCGCCCCGGTGTACACGATGATTTCATGGTCCAGATCGTAGTCGCGCGCCAGCACATCTACCAACACCTGGCGATACCCCGGGCCCGTCTGAAATCGCGCCAGCGACTGATCGCCCGCTACGCCGACTTGCCACAGGATCAGATACGCCGATGGATCGATGCGCCGCCGGTAGACCATGATCTGGCTGGCCTCATAGTGCTGACAGCCGAACCTGCCGGGGTCGATGCCGAGGTCGGCATAGAGGCAGTCCTCCGCAGACACGCCGGGCTCCATGTGTGCGGAGAAGCCCTCGCTGCGCGCAATTTCGATTGCTTTGTGCGGCGGCCAGGCGAAGACGCCAGGGTGACCATAGAACGCGCCGCAAACGTTCTTACCGGCGCGCACTTCGGTCAGCATTGCCTCGACCATCTCGCGATAAGTCTGCAAGCGCGATTTGCCTTCCCGGTAATACGGCTGAAGGCTGCGCACATCGCGATGCATCTTCTGCACCCAAAGTTCGATGACGCCGTCCGAGGCGCCGACGAAGACAACATCCGATTTTTCGATGTAGCTACGGCTCAGCGGCGTGATGTGCGATCCAAGCGTCATGCCGATGCCGACGCAAACC
>JBOHZJ010000337.1:0-20347 GCA_050738395.1 Steroidobacter sp. | reverse complement strand
TAACCGCCAACCGCCAACCGCTTCTTGCCTCATTGTCCCAGTCGCCAGCGGTCCACAACGATACGCACCCGCGCATCGCCGCTTGTGGCGCGCATTCTCACCGGCACGCGCAAGCCGGGTTCCGTCGAATAGCCTTGATAATCGATGCGCCAGCCGCCCTGCTCGAGCGTGTTGGGGCCTTCAGCCTGCTCTTCCAGCCACTGATGCTCGCCGGGTGCTGCCAGCCCCAGCATCCAGTAGCGCAGATGACCGGCCGGCAGCGACGCGCCAAGCCGTACTTCGAGCTCATCCCAGGCCGCGTCCGACACGAGCGTCTGACCATCACTGGTCTCGAGCTTCAGATCGGGTCGCACCCCTTCGCCCTGCAATTCGAGACGCACGCTGCCGATGCCGACGGGGCCGCGAATCTGAATTTCGGCGTGATCGCCGCGCTGACTCCAGTCGAACGATCCGGACCCGCCAGTCTCCGGACCCGATACACCCAGTCGCCCACGAGCCTGCCAGCGATTCAGGTCATTCAGGTCCGACGGAAGTGAAACCTCCGTGCGCGTACCGAGATTCGCGCAGCCTGCGGCCAGCGCAAGCGTCAGCAACAGAAAGGCAGAACGAAGGGACCTGCGCCGCGGCATTGCAGACGCCGGCTCAGTTGAGCTTCTGCAGGCGCTGCTTCAGCTCGAGATTGTCGGGGTAACGCTCCGTCGCCTTGGTCCACAAATCGCGCGCCTCCTGCTTTCGGTCCAGGGCCAGGAGCACCTCGCCGAGATGCAGATCGACTTCTGGATCGCTGATCCGTCGCTTGGCTCGCTCGAGATACCCCAATGCGTCCTGATGTCGTCCGGCGCGATGCAACGCCCAACCCATGCTGTCGAGCACGGCGCCGTTGTCCGGTGTCTGCGCCAGCGCGTCCTCGATGAGCTTGAGTCCTTCGCGATGGTGACGCGTGCGATCGACCAGCGTATAGCCGAGCGCATTCGTGACCGCCGGATCGCCTGGCCGATCCGCCGCGAGACTGCGCAGTCCGGCGATCGACTCATCGACCTTGTCAGCCTGTTCGAGCTGGAAAATCCGCGCGAAACGCAACTCGACGGAATCCGGGTATTCCTTGAGGGCCGCATCCAGCAGCGCGAGCGCGCCCGTCGCGTCGCCGCTGTTCGCCAGCAGATTGGCGCGCGCAATCAAAGCGTCGATACGGTGCTGCGGCCGCGTCGTCGCGAACTCCTCGAGATGCTTGAGCCCCGCATCCAGTCCCTGGCGCTCCATCTTGATGCGCGCGGCGCGCGCTTGCGCCGCCATGGCTAGTTCACCACTCGTCACGCGACCATAAAACTGCAACGCATCGTCCCAGGCTTCGCGCGACTCGGCGATCGCTCCAAGATAAAACAGTGACTCATATACGAAGCGGCCGCTTGAGACGAGATTGTTGAAGCGCTGCGCCGCGCTGTCCCGGTTGCCGAGCTGGAAATCGATATCGGCGAGCGCGCGCTCGACGACCGCGGCCGTCGTTTCACTGTTAGCCAGGGCGGCGAGTTCCTTGCGGCCTTCTTCATCCTTGCCGGCCTGCAGCAGCATCAACGCATACTCCAGGCGATACGAATCCTGCGTGTCCTGCTCCAGCACCTGCCGGGCGGTCGCAAGACTTTCGTCGATTTTGCCCATCAGCATCTGCACCCGGGCGAGCAACAGGCCCGCCGGCGCCCAATAAGGCCCGAGTTCCCGCGCCCTGCTTGCATGCTGGAGCGCCAGGGCCAGGTTGTCGGACTGGATCGCAGCCTGCGCCAGCGCGTAGTGCGCCTCGGTGAGTTCCGGATACTTCGCGATCATTCTCTGCAACACAGCCGTCGAAGCGGCTGGCGTCGCTTCTTCCGCAAGCTGCGGCAGCAAGGCCAGAAATCCCGCCGGCGGATTGATGAAAGCGGTCTCGAGCAGCACGCCGAGATGCTCGGCGGCGGCGTCGAGCCGATGCAGATGAAGCGCCGCGAATGCGGCGAACCGGCGCGCCTCTTCGTTCGTGTGATTCAGCTCGAGCCAATGCTCGGCGGCCGTCTGGACGAGGGTCCATTGCTGATGTTCGAACGCGACGCGCGCGGCCTGCTCGGCGAGTTCTTCATCGCGCGACGCTTCGGCCGCGCGAACATAGGCGCGCGCGGCGTCCAGATACTGCCCGCGCTGCAAGGCGACTTCAGCGCCCAGCACCAGGGCGTTCGGGTCGTCCGGGAGCGCCTCGGTTGATTTCTCGTCTGGTTCCGGGGCGTTCGAGGTTGCACAGGCGGCAAGAACCAGCGTCGCAAGAAGGGCGATAAGGCGAGCCATTCCTGGCCGGGTGATGATCGTTGCATTCATGGTCTTAGCGTACATCAGCTCGATTGCGCCGTGCTTGTCATCCCCACACCCTTACCGGACAATCGCGCCGTTCTCGAAACACCGGCATGCCACTCGTCGTCATAGGAATCAATCACCGCACCGCGCCCGTCGATGTCCGCGAGAAAGTGGTGTTTGCGGGCGAGGAGCTGCCGGATGCATTGCGGGAACTGACCGGCCTTGCGGGCGTGCGCGAATCGCTGATCGTTTCGACCTGCAATCGCACCGAGCTGTATTGCCTCACGGATGAAGGCGAGGAGCCGCTCGTGCGCTGGCTTGCCGATTGGCATGGCCTGGCGACTCATCACATCGATCACGATGGAGTCTTGTATCGCTTACAGGGAACGCCCGCGATTCGTCACTTGTTCTGCGTCGCCTGCGGCCTTGACTCCATGGTGCTCGGAGAGCCGCAGATTCTCGGCCAGCTCAAGGACGCCTATCGCGCCGCTTTCGAACAGAAAGCGACCGGGCCCTATCTCAACCGGCTGATGCAGACCGCGTTTTCGGTAGCCAAACGCGTGCGCACGCACACGCGCATCGGCGCCAATGCGGTGTCGGTCGCTTCGGCTGCGGTCGCACTCGCGCGAACGGTGTTCGAGCGCTTCTCCGACCACACCGCGTTGCTGGTCGGCGCCGGTGAAACGATTGCACTGGCGGCTCGACATCTGCACGCCAATGGGCTGCGTCGCATGATCGTGGCCAATCGAAGTCTGGATCACGCTCAGGAGCTCGCCGCGGAATTCAACGGCTTCGCAATCGGCCTCGACGCCATCGCGGCGCATCTACCCGAAGCGGACATCGTGATCAGTTCCACCGCCAGCCCGACGCCTGTGATCACCTACGACGCAGTGCGCGCCGCGGTTCGCGCGCGCAAGCGCAAGCCGATCTTCATGGTGGACATCGCGGTGCCGCGCGACATCGAACCCGAAGTCGCGCAACTGGAAGACATCTATCTGTTCACGATCGACGATCTGCAAAATGTCGTGAACGAGAACATGGAATCACGCCGCGAAGCCGCGAACGATGCGCACGAGATGTTGGCGACGGAGATCGCGCATTTCGAGCAGCAACTGAAAAGCCTCGAGGCGGCGCCCGCGATCCGGCAATTGCGCAAGGACGCCGAAGCGGTGCGCACGCACACGCTCGAGCAGGCGCGACGCATGCTCGCCGCCGGGCGCGAGCCGCAGGAAGTCATCGAGTTTCTCGCAACGACGCTGACCAATCGGCTGATGCACACGCCCAGCCAGCGCCTGCGCGACGCCGCCGAACGCGGGGATGCACCCCTGCTCGATGCGGCGCGCACCTTATTCGCAGCTGATCGAACTGAATGAAAGACTCCATACGCAATAAACTCGAAAGGCTCGCCGAGCGCTGTGAAGAAGTGAGCGCGCTGCTGGCCGAGCCCGCGGTGATTGCGGATAACGACAAGTTTCGCGAGCTCTCGATGGAGTACTCACGGCTCGAACCGATCGCCGCGCGCTATCGCGATTTTCTGGGCGCTCTCGCCGAACGCGTGCATGCACAACAAATGGCGGACGGCGCCGACGCCGAGCTGCGCGAGCTGGGCAATGAAGAGCTGGCGAGCCTCGACGCGCGCATCGGGCGCGAGGAAGAGGAACTCGCACGGCTCCTGCTGCCGAAGGATGAGCGCGACGACAGCAACATCTTTCTCGAAGTGCGCGCGGGCACGGGCGGAGATGAAGCCGCGATTTTCGCGGGCGATCTCCTCCGGATGTACTCGCGCTATGCCGATGGACAGGGCTGGAGCGTCGAAGTGCTCTCGGAGAGCCCGGGTGAACACGGCGGGTACAAGGAAGTGATCAGTCGCGTCGTCGGACGCGGCGCGTTCTCGCATTTCAAATTCGAATCCGGCACGCATCGCGTGCAGCGCGTCCCGGCTACCGAGGCGCAGGGCCGCATCCATACCTCGGCCTGCACGGTTGCAATCCTGCCCGAACAGGATGCGATGGCTGCTGTGGAGCTCAATCCAGCCGAATTACGCATCGATACGTTTCGCGCCTCGGGTGCGGGCGGCCAACACGTCAATAAGACGGATTCGGCGATCCGCATCACGCACTTGCCGACCGGCGTGGTCGTTGAGTGCCAGGACGAGCGCTCGCAGCACAAGAATCGTTCGCGCGCGATGTCGTTGTTGAAAGCGCGCCTGACGGCCGCCGAGCGCGAGCGCCGCGAGAAGGCCGAAGCGCAATCGCGCAAGCTGCAGGTCGGGTCGGGCGATCGCTCCGAACGCATCCGCACCTACAACTTCCCGCAGGGCCGCATTACCGATCACCGCATCAATCTGACGCTCTATCAGCTCTCGAATGTGATGAACGGCGACTTGAAGCCGATCATCCAGCCGCTGCAACAGGAGTTCCAGGCGGAACAGCTCGCGTCCATCACCGAGTGAGCGAGACGAGAGTGAATACCTGGGAGGCCATGGCCAACGGGTCGGGCGCGACTGTCGCGCGTGTTAAACGCGTCTTATTGCAACGGTTTCACTGATCGCTTGCCTTCCTCCATGAGAGGTAGAACGGAATGCCGGCCGCGATGAGGAGAAGTCCGAATACAGTGCGGAGGAGCGCGCTCGGCTCGATGAGAAGCGTGACCAGATAGCCGGCGATGACGCCGGCACACACGAGCGGAGTGACTGGATAACCGAAGGCGCGGTATGGGCGCACGGCGTCCGGTCGCGTTCGGCGCAACACGAACACTGCGATGATCGTGAGCAGAAAGTAGAGGTACGTGGGGAACGCGGCGAGCGAGATAATTTCATCGTAGCGGCCCGACAATACGAACGCAGAAGCAAGCACAGCCTGCGCCGCGATGGCGTTCGTCGGCGTGCGTCGGATCGGGTGAACGCGGGTCAGCGACTGGAAGAACAACCTGTCCTGCGCGAGCGCGTAGGCGCTCCGCGGCGCCACGAGCAATAGTACGTGCAACGCGCCGAAGGTTGACGTCATGACGGCGGCCGACACCGCCAGACCGCCTGCAGGGCCGACAAGCGCGCTCATCACATCTGCCGCCACACGGTCCGAGGATCGGAAGTGCTCGAACGGCAGCACGGACATGTAGGCGAGATTGACCGCCACGTAGAGCGTCGTGACGCCGAGCACGCCGACGATCACCGCGCGCGGCAACGTTCGCTGCGGCTGCTGAATCTCGCCGGCAACGTAACCCGCATAGCTCCAGCCCTCGAAGGCGAACAGCGCCGTTATCATCGCTGCGCCGAACGCCGCTGGATGAAAACCCGCTGACGTAGCACTTATGGCCGCCGACGCTGGGAGAGTTTGTGCGGCGCCGGCGCCTAGTAATGCGGCAAGCGCAATGATCGCCGCCAGCGAGGCGATCTTGAGAGCCGTCACGATTGTTGTCAGCTGGCCGCTCGTGCGCACTCCGACGCAGTTCACGAGCGCGAGACTCACGATACCTGCCGCGGCGGCAGTGCGCTGGCCGCCGACGCCGAGAGACACGCCTGTCGCCGCTTCGACAATCACTGCGAGGTACGTCGCGAATACTGCTGCGACGGCCGCCATGGACACGGGCCAGATCAGCCAGAACGCCGCCCAGGCGTACGAGAACGATACGAATCGGCGGGGGTAGGCCTCGCGCAGATAGACGTACAGGCCGCCGGTTTTTGGCATCATCGCGCCGAGCTCCGCGACACACAGACCCCCCGCGAGCGCGACGAATCCGCACACGATCCACACGACGAGACTCATGCCGGGGGAGCCGACGTGATCTGCAACGATGCTCGGCGCGCGGAAGATTCCTGAGCCGATCATGCCGCCCATGATGATGGCGGTCGCCGCGGCTCCACCGAGCCCGCGCGCGAGTTCCCCATTGCCCGATGCGCGTTCCTCGCCGGTCGATGCGCTTTCGTGTGCGGCGCCTGTGTCCGTCTCGTATTGTTTCTGTTCAGGCGCCATCGCGCGCGAAGTATATTGATGCGTCGCCGGGGAGGAGAGGAAATCGCGAAATGCACATGCTCATCGTTGGCGGAGGTCTCATGGGTCCAGCAGCGGCGGCCGAAGCGCTGCGGGACACTGCGACGACCACCGTCACCGTTGCGGACATCTCTCGAGCCAATCTCGATGCGTGTGCAAAGCGCCTCGCGGGTGTAGCTGACGCAAGCAAGCTGCGGCTCGAAGAAGTCGATGTACGCAACGTCGAGGCGGCGCATCGAATCCTGGCCGACGCTGACGCAGTGATTTCCGCACTGCCCTGGACTGTCGCTCGTGGGCTCATTGAGGCGGCGGCGCACCGCGGCGCGCCTGTCGTCGACCTCGCGCGCGTTCCGGACGCCGAGTGGGCGGATGAGCGCGAACGCCTGAGCAGCGCCCGCGGACTCGTGGTCCTGGGTTGTGGAGTCGAGCCGGGACTCACCGAAATCCTCGCGCGCCATCTGGCCGAGCAGCTCGATGAGGTGCACGAGGTTCATATCAAGTGCGGCGGCGTCCCCGAGCGACCGACTGGACCGCTCGGCTACAAGATCGTGTTTGGCGGACGCAGTCTGCCGCTCAAAGAAATCGACGGATTCGCCGTCGAAGACGGCAAGCTCGTTGCCGTGCGTCGTTATTCGGATGCCGAACCTGTGACGTTCGGCGGGGTCGGCGATCTCGAGGCATGGCACGAGGGCTTCATGCCGTGGTTGCTCGATCTGCCGTGCATGGCGGGCTTACGCCGCGGGTCTCAGAAGACGATCCGCTGGCCCGGCTACGCAGCCAAGGCGACTTTTCTGAAGGAAGCCGGTCTGCTGCGGACAGATCTGGTCGAAGTGGACGGTGTGCGCGTAGCGCCCAAACGATTGCTCGACACGCTGCTCGAACCGGCGGCGCGCATGACCGACTCGGACCGCGACGTGACGCTTTTGCGCGTCGATGTGATCGGCCGTGCGGACAATCGCGCACGGACGCTGCGTGCGGAGATGGTAGACCGTCACGACGGAGTGTTTACCTCGATGGCGCGCACGACGGCCTTTACTGCTGCGATTGTCGCGCGCCTGGCGGGCGCGGGACGCCTCGCACGACCGCCTCGTTCGCCAGCGAACCCGGAGCAAGTAGTAACCGGCGCGGCCTTCGATGAGCTCCTCGCCGCGCTGTCCACCGCGGGCGTGCACATTCAGATTCGCGAGATGCCCGCTAATCAGGCTCAGACCGGATCCGGATAAGCGAGGGCGCCGCGAGCTGCGGGATGGCGTCCCGATCGCCCGATGCGGCGCGATTGTGTCCTGCATTCTGGTTTTGCGGCCATCACCTCGCGGCGCTCCTCGTGCACCCGCTATCTCCAGGGCGCGTCGGGTCCAGCCAGGGACCCGCTCCTCATCATCCACCCAGCGCTTGTTTCAAATCCGCCATCAGGTCTTCCACGTCTTCAATGCCCACTGACAGGCGGATCAACGCATCGTCGATCCCCAGCGCTTTGCGCTTGTCGGGTGGAATTGACGCGTGCGTCATGAGACCGGGGTGATCGACGAGGCTCTCGACGCCGCCCAGGCTCTCCGCAATCGTGAAGATCTCGCAGCGTTCCAGAAAATGGCGCGCTTCGGCGAGCCCGCCCTTCACGAAGAACGTCACGATGCCGCTGTAGCCGTTCTTCATCTGGCGCTTCGCGAGTTCGTACTGGGGGTGACTTGCGAGGCCGGGATACAGCACGCGCGCGACGCGCCCGTGCTTTTCCAGCCAGCCCGCGATCTGCAACCCGCTCTCGCTCGCCTGGCGCATGCGCAACGCGAGCGTCTTCAATCCGCGCAATGCAAGGAAACTGTCGAAGGGGCCGCTGATTGCGCCGACCGCGTTCTGCAGGAAGCCGATCCTTTCGGCGAGCTCCGCATTCCCGGTGACCGCGACGCCGCCGATCATGTCGGAGTGTCCGTTCAGATACTTGGTCGCCGAATGCATGACGATATCGGCGCCGAGCTCGAGGGGACGTTGCACCCATGGACTCGCGAACGTGTTGTCTACGACAGTGAGAATCCCGCGCTTGCGCGCAAATTCGCTCACCTGTTCGATATCCACCAGCCGCAGCGTCGGATTCGTCGGCGTTTCAATCCAGATCATGCGGGTGTCAGGGCGAACTGCCGCTTCGAACGCCGCCTTGTCGGCGAGATCGACGAAGCTGAAATCGAGATTTGCGGTGCGCCGGCGCACGCGTTCGAACAGCCGAAACGTGCCGCCGTACATGTCGTCCATGGCGACGATATGGCTGCCCGCGTCCAGCAATTCGAGCAGCGTGCTGGTCGCCGCCATGCCGGAGGCGAACGCAAATCCGCTCACCCCGCCTTCGAGATCTGCAATGCATCGCTCCCATGCGCCGCGCGTCGGGTTGCTGGTCCGCGAGTAGTCGTAGCCCTGGTGCACTCCCGGACTCGACTGCGCATACGTCGAGGTCGTATAGATCGGCGGCATCACGGCGCCGGTTGACGGATCCGGCGACTGCCCGGCGTGGATGCAGCGGGTCGCGAAGCGGTGAGTTTTAGCGTCAGACATGGTGGATCCTGTGAACGTAATCGTATGGTCAGCTGCGTCGTTGCCCGCAGCGCTCGCTAGACCTGCCGTCTTAAAAAATTCAACACGTCTGACCGGGTAATCAGACCCAGAAATTTCTCTCCATCCATCACCGCCGCCGATGATCGCACTTCGAGCATCGCGACGAGATTGTTCACGGAGGTATTCTTCTCGACGCGCAGAAACGCGGTGGTCATCGCGCTGCGGACGGGTTCGTTGAATCGCTCGGGACGGCCGAAAGCGAAGCGCAGGATGTCATCCTCGGTGACTACGCCGATGAGCCTATCGCCTTCCATCACAGGCAACTGCG
This sequence comes from Steroidobacter sp., assembly GCA_050738395.1. Taxonomy (GTDB): domain Bacteria; phylum Pseudomonadota; class Gammaproteobacteria; order Steroidobacterales; family Steroidobacteraceae; genus Steroidobacter. The sequence goes on along the minus strand of JBOHZJ010000337.1, from coordinate 11,173 downwards.
AGAAGCCCGCGTTGCGCAGACGATTGTGGGCGGTCGTCAGCACGTCGTTCGGACCGACCGTAATCGTCGCACGCTCACCATGCGGCCGCCCGATCAAGTCACGCAGATCGGCGAATTTTTCGCGCTCTGTGAAGCCCTGATCCTCCATCCAGAAATCGTTGTAGAGCTTCGACAGATAGCGCGCACCAGTGTCGCCGGCGATCGTCACGACTCGCTTTGGCTCCTTCTGCTCGCGGCAGTAGCGCAGCGCCGCCGCCAGCAGCGTACCGGTCGAGGAGCCCGCGAGAATGCCCTCTTTCTGCAGAAGGTCGCGCGCGACCGAAAACGATTCGCTATCGGGAATGCTGTACGCGCGGCGCGTCAGCGAGAAATCGCAGATCGCCGGAATGAAATCCTCGCCAATGCCTTCCACCAGCCACGAACCCTTCTGCGTGAGCCGCCCGGTCGCGATGTACTCGGCGAGGATCGAGCCCTGCGGATCAGCGAGCACCAGTTCGACGTGCGGCGCGTGCTTCTTGAAGAAGGCGGCGAGTCCGGCGAGCGTACCGCTCGATCCCACGCCGACTACGACGGCGTCGAGCCGCTGCGACATCTGCTCCCAGATTTCCGGCGCAGTGGTTTGCTCATGCGCCCTGGCGTTGTCGGGATTGGCGAACTGGTTGATGAAGTACGCGCCCATCCTCTTCGCAATCGCAGCGCCGAGGTCCTGGTAGTACTCGGGATGGCCCTTGCCCACATCGGACCGCGTAAGAACGACCTCGGCGCCCAGTGCGCGCAGGTTGAAGATTTTTTCCTGGCTCATCTTGTCGGGCAATACCAGCACCATGCGATAGCCCTTCTGCGCGGCCACGAGCGCGAGGCCGAGCCCCGTATTGCCGGCGGTTGCTTCGACGATTGTGCCGCCCGGCTTCAGATCGCCGCGGCGTTCGGCTTCCTGAATCATGGACAGGCCGATGCGATCCTTGATCGACCCGCCGGGATTCATGTACTCGAGCTTCAAAAACAGCTCACATGGGCCTGCGTCGAAACGATTGAGCTGCAGCATCGGCGTCCGGCCGATCATCTCGAGAGCGTTGGTATAAACGTGCATGTGGATTCCAGATGGTGCGTCGGCCTTCGTTGTCGTGGCCTGAGCGCGTGCAAATGCGACAATGTGCGCGGATTCTACTCAGCGAACGCTCCGCATGCCTGCCGTAAATTCCTCGCAGACTGTTTCCGACGCACTGCATACCGCGACGACGATGTTGTCGCGCGCATCGACCTCGCCGCGTCTCGACGCGGAACTGCTGCTCGAACACGTGATGGGGCTGTCCCGTACGAATTTCAGGGCGATGCCGGAGCGCGAACTGCCGGCCGCCGCGGGATGGTCGTTTCAGCAACTCGTCAGACGGCGGCTGCAGGGCGAGCCGGTTGCATACATACGAGGCCAGCAGGAGTTCTGGTCGCTGCTGCTCGAAGTGACGCCCGCAGTGCTTATCCCGCGGCCGGAAACCGAGTTGGTAGTGGAGCGTGCGCTCACGCACGTCGGGAAAGATGTGAAGGGCCGCTTCGCCGACCTTGGAACCGGCAGCGGCGCCATTGCGCTTGCGATCGCGAGCGAACGTCCGTTGGCGCATGTCATGGCCGTCGATACGTCGAAAGACGCCCTGCACGTTGCAATCCGGAACGCCGCGCGGCTGCAACTTGCGAATGTCACGTTTACACAGGGCGTCTGGTTCGCACCGCTCGGCGACGAGCGCGTCGATGTGATTGTCTCGAATCCACCCTACGTCGCTGCGGACGACCCCGACCTCGCTGCGGACGTGCGGCGTTTCGAGCCGCATATCGCACTGATCGCAGGCCGCACCGGCATGGAAGCGCTCGAACTGATCGTTGCGCAGTCGCCGCAACATCTCAATTCCGATGGCTGGCTGATTCTCGAGCACGGCTGGAAACAGGCCGCCGTAGTTCGCGATCGACTTGTGCGCTACGGCTTCACTCACGTACGCTCGCACGCCGATCTGGCCGGCCATGAAAGGGTCACTGAAGGAAGAAGCGGTTAGCGGTTCGCGGTTAGTTCAGATCGGCTGACGCCTCGCGGGCCGCCTGTCCTCTGGTTTCACCAAATCGCCCAGCGCTCTTCCGGGCTTGACCAACCGCTAACCGCTAACCGCTTCCAAAAAGGCAAACCCATGCTCGAATTCAAGACCTCCAAGGGCGCGTTCACCGTGCAGCTCTTCGACCAGCAGGCGCCGATCTCCGTCGAGAACTTTCTGAAGTACGTCGACGAAGGTTTCTTCGATGGCACTATTTTCCATCGCGTGATCGCGGGCTTCATGCTTCAGGGCGGCGGGCTCACGGCTGACCTGCAAAGCAAACGCGGCCATGCACCGATCAAGAATGAAGCGACGAACGGCCTTAAGAACAAACGCGGCACACTTTCGATGGCGCGGACGAACGACATCAACAGCGCGACGTCGCAGTTCTTCGTCAACGTGGTCGACAATGACTTTCTCGACCACAAGCCCGGCAACTACGGCTACGCCGTATTCGGCCGCGTCGATTCAGGCATGGAAGTCGTCGATGCAATCGCCGCGGTAAAGACGGGATCGAAGGGCGGGCATCAGGACGTGCCGGTGGAGACCGTGACGATCGAGTCCGTTAAGCGGATAGCGGTTAGCGGTTAGTCAGGCGGACTGCCTCCGCAGTCGCCGCGTCCAGGTGATGCGCGCCCAGCGCGCTCTGGCTACCTTATCCCCTGTCATTACCCTTTTTCCGAGCACCGTCCTCTGTCCGCCGTCCGCCGTCCACTGCTTCGATTCGTTCTCTGGCTGCTCTTTGTCTGGTTCGCGTCGACGATCGGCGCCGTACTCGCATTGCGCTGGATCGATCCTCCAACGACTTCGTTCATGCTGCGTGATCGCGCCGCCGCCGCGGCGCGCGACGACCAGCATTATCGTCTGCGCCATCGCTGGATCGAGGGATCCCAGATCTCATCGCAGCTGAAGGTCGCCGTAATCGCGGCGGAAGACCAGACCTTCCCGGATCACCACGGCTTCGATCTGCAATCCATCAACGATGCGCTCGAGGATCGCGAACGTGGACGCCGTGTGCGCGGCGCGAGCACCATCTCGCAGCAGGTCGCGAAGAATCTGTTTCTCTGGTCGGGTCAGAGCTGGATACGCAAAGGCCTCGAGGCGTACTTCACGGTGCTCATCGAGACGCTATGGCCGAAGCAGCGCATCCTGGAGGTGTATCTCAACATTGCGGAATTCGGCAAAGGCGTGTTCGGCGTCGGCGCCGCGGCGGATGTCTTCTATCGCAAATCGCCCGCACGTCTGAACGCCCACGACGCCGCATTGCTCGCAGCAGTACTGCCCAGCCCCAAACGCATGCGCGTCAACGCGCCCTCCCGCTACGTCCGCTCCCGCCGGCAATGGATTCTGGGGCAGATGCGCGGCCTCGGCGGGACTGCTTTGCTGCGAAGAATTGAAGATCCGTGAACGAGAGAGAGCCGCGAAAGACCGCATAAAAGAATCAAATTGTTTTGGAACGACTCAGTTCGGGGAGAAGGCTATGCGTCGAGGTCGATTCTCGCGATCGAAACCATCGGTTTTTCCTTTTTGCGGTCCTTCGCGGCTCTCGATCCCGGATTCATTCGCGGCTCTCACGCCCTCACAACCCGCTGGTCGATAGCCCCGAAGATGCTGCGGCCTTGCCCATCCAGCATTTCTATCCGCACGCGGTCGCCGAACTTCAGGAAGGGCGTCGCCGGCTTGCCTTGTTCGATCTGCTCCAGCGAGCGCCGTTCAGCGATGCACGCCGAGCCCAGGGAGCGGTCGTAATTCGAGATCGTGCCTGAGCCCACGATCGCGCCGGCGCGGGCGTTGCGCGTTCTGGTGATGTGTTCGATCAACTTCGCGAAGTCGAAGGTCATGTCGACGCCCGCGTTTGGGCGGCCGAACGGCGCATCGTTGATATGCACCAGCAACGGCAGGTGCACGACGGCCTCCTTCCATGCGTCGCCCAGCTCATCCGGCGTAACCACAACGGGTGAGAACGCGGTCGCGGGCTTCGACTGATAAAAGCCGAAGCCTTTTGCGAGCTCGGCCGGAATGAGATTTCTGAGCGACCAGTCATTCACCAGCATGACGAGCTTGATGTGCTCGCGCGCCTGATCGCGCGTCGTACCCATGGCGACATCATCGGTGATGACCGCAACCTCGCCTTCCAGATCGATGCCGAACTCTTCACTCGGGAAACAGGCGTCCTCGCGCGCACCGAGGAAATCATCGGAGCCGCCCTGATAGACGAGCGGATCCGTCCAGAAGGTCGCCGGCATTTCAGCGCCGCGCGCCTTGCGCACGAGTTCGACGTGATTCACATACGCTGAACCGTCGACCCACTGGTATGCCCGCGGCAGCGGCGCCATGGCGCGCTGCGGGTCGAAGGCGAACGCATCCAACGCCGCGCCGCGTTCCAGCAATTCCGCGATCTCCCGCAATTCGCCGAACGTTCGGCGCCAGTCATCGAGCGCCGCCTGCAACGTTCTCGCAACGCGGGAAGCTGCGACTGCGCGGGTCAGATCGCGGGAGACGACTATGAGCTGCCCATCGCGGGAGCCGTCTCGAAGAGTCGCGAGCTTCACTATTTTTCCTTCCAGCTATCCACGTAACCCGCCCATTCCACCGCCTTCGCCTGTTCAGTGATCTCGAGTGCATCGCGCGCATCGATCATTACGGCGTACTCATCGGTGGCGGGCTTCGACTGCACCAGCATGTTCTTCAACGCCTTCGGGTGCGGGCCATGCGTGAATCCGCAGGGATGCAGCGTCATCATTCCGGGTGCGATGTTGTCACGCGAGAAGAAATTCCCGGCGTGATAGAAGATCACTTCATCGTAGTCGTCGTTGTTGTGGAAGAACGGGACCTTCAACGCGCCCGGGTCGGTTTCGAACGGACGAGGTACGAACGTGCACACCACGAAGCGATCGCCCACGAAGGTGGTGTGTGCGGAGGGCGGCAGGTGATAGCGATGGCTGACGATCGGCCTGATGTCCCTCACGTTGATGCGCACGACGGACAGGTCGCCATGCCAACCGGTTGCATCGAGTGGGTTGAACGGATAAGTCACCGTGGAAATGGCATTGTGACGCTTGACCTGCACCCGCCACGCCTGGTCGTCGCTTTGCTGCGCGATGAACGCTGCGTCCATCCGCGGCACATCCAGCATTGCGGGATCGAAGATCGCGTGATTGCCCAGCAATCCCTTCTCGGGTAGCGAGTAGCTGGAATTGACGGCCTCGATCAGCAGCGCGTCGATGGATTCCTGCGGATCGATGCGCCACATGGTTCCGCGCGGAATGACCACATAGTCGCCGGCCGCGAGCGTCAGATGACCGTAGTCGCAATACAACTCACCTGCGCCGCGATGAACGAACAGCAAATCATCGCCGTCGGCGTTGCGCACCAGATGATCCATGGACTTGCCCGCATTCCAGAAGCGCACGCGCACCTTCGCGTTGCGCAGCACTTCGGCCGCCAGCCACGGCGAGCTTTGCGCTTTCGCGAGCCGATTCAGATCGAAAGCGTGCGGGCGAAGGGGGCCTTCGAACTCGATCCATCCCGTCGGCGGATGCCGGTGGTGGAAGAACGCGGCGGACCCGAAGAACCCTTCCTTGCTGATTTCCCGCTCATAGGTGCCCGCCGGCATATCCGCATGCGCCTGACGCGAGGCCGTGCCTTCGATGCGCGGCGGGAAGATGGGGCGCTTCACAGCAGTGACCAGCGGACAGCGGACAGCGGACAGTGAAGAAGCCGAGACCGAGTCTCAGCGACCTGATGCTTGCTCATAATCCAATTCTCATCTGCACTGTCCGCTGTCCGCTATTCACGTTCTTCACAGGACTCCCCTTCTCATCTGATCCAGCTCGATCGATTCGAAGAGCGCCTTGAAGTTGCCTTCGCCGAAACCCTCGTTGCCCTTGCGCTGAATGATTTCAAAGAAGATCGGCCCGATGACGTTCCGGGTAAAAATCTGCAGCAGCAGTCCCTCGCCCTTTTCGGGATTGCCGTCGAGGAGTATGCGGCGCTTGCGCAGCTCGTCCAGATTCTCCCGATGGCCGCGGACGCGCGCGTCGACGCCTTCATAATAAGTATCCGGCGTGTCCTGGAACTGCACACCCTGGCGTCGCAGTACGTCGACTGTCTGGCAAATATCGGGCGCGCCCAGCGCAATGTGCTGGATGCCCTCGCCGTGATATTCGCGCAAATACTCCTCGATCTGCGACTTGTCGTCCTGCGATTCGTTGATCGGGATGCGGATCTTGCCGCACGGACTCGTCATCGCGCGGCTGATGAGGCCGGTCTTCTTGCCTTCGATGTCGAAGTAGCGGATCTCACGGAAATTGAACAGCTTCTCGTAGAAGCCGGCCCACTTGCTCATGTTGCCGCGGGCGACGTTGTGCGTGAGGTGATCGATGTAGGCGAGTCCGGCGGCTTGGGTCGACGCCGCGTTGCTCACCGGCACGAAATCCACGTCGTAAATCGTGCGTTCGCCATAACGATCGACCAGATAGATGAGACTTCCGCCGATGCCTTCGATCGCCGGGATCTGCAGCTCCATCGGCCCGACGTGCGTCTCGACCGGTCTGGCGCCGAGCTCGATGCAGCGGCGATGCGCGAACGCGGCATCCTTCACGCGAAACGCCATCGCGCACGCTGACGGACCATGCTCGCGCGCGAATTTCTGCGCAAAGCTGTCGGGTTCGGCATTGATGATGAAATTGATGTCTCCCTGGGCGTGCAGGGTCACGTTCTTGCTGCGATGGCGCGCCGTCGCGGGGAATCCGAGCCGCTCGAACAGCGTGCGCAACAACTCCGGATCCGGTGCGGTGTATTCGACAAATTCGAAACCATCCGTGCCGAGAGGATTGTGAGCTTCGTTGGCGGTCGTCGTCATGCGGAACCTCTGGCTTCAGGCCGTTTTGCAGCGCCGCATTATCTTCGGCGCGCAGGATGGTTACAATTGAAACTATTCATCCGGAGCGAGTCAAGCGCGGAGCGCTGCAGCATGCCGAACGAGAGCGCGGAGTCCGACGATCGATTGCACCTGGACCAGTTCGTTCCATATCGGCTCTCCGTACTGACGAACGTCATCAGCATGAGCATCGCGCGCACCTATGAGCGCGAGTTCGGGCTGTCGATTCCGGAATGGCGAATCTTGGCGGTGCTCGCCCGCTACCCGGATCTGTCGGCGATCGAAGTCGCCGAACGCACGGCGATGGACAAGGTCGCCGTCAGTCGCGCCGTACAAAGCCTGCTCGGCCGCCGGCGCCTGACTCGCGCCTACGACAAAGGCGACAAGCGCCGCTCCATCCTGCGTCTGTCGCCCGCAGGTCAATCTGTATACAAACGGGTCGCCCCGCTTGCGCTGAATTATGAGGAGAGATTGCTCGATGCGCTGAGCGCGAGCGACCGTCGCTCGCTCGACCGGCTGCTCACGCGACTGATGGATCGCGCGCGCACGATGGAAGTGACTCAGCCGAAGTGACTAGTGACTAGTCACTTCTCCTATAATCGACGAGTGGAAACAGTAGCGGAGTTCCAGATCCAGTACCTGCGGCGCGTGAACCCGCAGGGCCGGCCCGTCGGCGAACTTCCCGACTTCGCCGCCGATGACGACGAGCTTCTCAGGATGTTCTGCGCCATGCTCCGCGCGCGGATTTTCGACGCCAAGGCGATCAACCTGCAGCGCACCGGCAAACTGGGAACGTACGCGCCCTGCCTGGGTCAGGAAGGCGTGCACATCGGCGTCGGCGCGGCGATGCGGCCAGAGGATTGTCTTGCGATCGTCTATCGTGAGATCGGGACGATGTTCTGGCGGGGTGTGCGCATGACGGAGGTGCTGCTCTACTGGGGCGGCGACGAACGCGGCAACGACTTCGACGTGCCGCGGCGCGATTTTCCCTGGTGCGTACCGATTGCGACGCAGACATTGCACGCCGCCGGCGCTGCGATGGCGTTCAAAGCGAGAAAGGAGCCGCGCTGCGCACTCGCCTATATCGGCGACGGCGGCACCTCGGAAGGCTCATTCTACGAAGCGATGAATCTCGCGGGTGCAAAGCAGCTGCCGATCGTGTTCATGATCGTCAACAACAAGTGGGCTATTTCCGTGCCCATCGAAGAACAAACCGCCGCACAGACGCTGGCGCAAAAAGGCGTCGCCGCCGGCATCCCGGGCGTCCAGGTAGACGGCAACGACGTCATCGCAGTGCGCGATTGCGTGTCAAGAGCACTGGAGCGGGCGCGCAGCGGAGGCGGACCGACCGTCATTGAAGCGCTCAGCTATCGATTGAGCGATCACACCACCGCCGATGATGCGACGCGCTACCGTTCGAGCGACGAAGTCGCCGAAGCATGGAAAGTCGAGCCCCTGATCCGCCTGCGCAAACTGCTCGAATCGCGCGGCGCACTCGATGAAGCACGCGAACAGGCGCTGAAGGCGGAGCTCACGCGCGAGGTGGAGCTTGCAGTGCAGGAATACCTCAGCATTCCTAAGCAGACCACCGATGCGATGTTCGAACATCTGTACGCCAATCCGCCCGCCTACATCGAAGAACAACGGGCGCTCGCGCGCCGCTACGCCGGCACGGGCCGGGATTCGCATTGATGATGAGACATGGGGCGCGGGACTCGGGGCGCGGGGCGCGGGTCAGAAAAGCAGGGCCTTGCCTGCCCGCTGCTGATTCTGCTGATTTTCTGGCCCGAGCCCCGCGCGCCGAGCCCCTATTCGGGTCCGACCCATGCCAAAAATAACCATGGTCGAAGCCATCGCAATGGCGCAGGCATGGGAGCTCGCCCACGATCCGAGCGTGATCGTGCTCGGTGAGGACGTCGGTCGCAGCGGTGGGGTGTTTCGCGCTACGGCGGGGCTGCAGGAAAGGTTCGGCGCCGATCGGGTGCAGGACACTCCGCTCGCCGAGAACATGATTGCAGGCATGTGCGTCGGCATGGCCGCGCAGGGCATGAAGCCCGTCGCCGAAATTCAGTTCATGGGATTTCTGTACCCGGCCATCGACCAGATCGTGAACCATATGAGTCGACTGCGTCATCGCACGCGCGGACGATTGTCCTGCCCGGTGGTGCTGCGTATGCCGCACGGCGGCGGCATTCACGCGCCGGAGCATCATTCCGAAGCAGTCGAGTCGATGATCGCGCACGTTCCCGGAATTCGCGTTGTGTGTCCATCATCGCCGGGTCGCGCCTACGGGCTGTTGCTCGCGGCGATTCGGGAGCCGGATCCGGTTGTGTTTCTCGAGCCGACCCGCCTGTATCGCTACGTCAAGCAGGACGTTGAAGACGACGGCGCCGCTCTACCGCTCGACGTCTGCTACATCCTGCGCGAAGGCGAGGACGCGACCATCGTGACGTGGGGCGCCATGACATCCGATGTCCTGACGGCTGCGGATCAGTTGGCGGCGCAGAACGTGAGCGTCGAAGTGATCGATCTCGCCACGGTGAGTCCCATCGACGCCGAGACGATTCTCGATTCGGTCGCCAGGACCGGGCGACTCATCATCGTTCACGAAGCCGCGCGCAATTGCGGCGTCGGCGCGGAAATCGCAGCAATCGTCGCAGAGCGCGGCCTGTACGATCTCGTCGCGCCGATTCAGCGAGTCACCGGCTTCGATACCGTCGTGCCGCTGTATCGACTCGAAAACGAGTACATCCCCAGCGTGGCCCGCATCGTTGACGCTGTCAAAGCGGCCATGGCCGCCGGTTGACAGTTGACGGTTGACCGCCAGAACAGGAACCAGGATGCGATTCGACTGCGACTTAATCATCCCGCCGCCATGTGGTGCACAGCACGCACATGTCCTGGCTTCTGACGGTCAACTATCAACTGTCAACCGTCAACCGTCTCCTCAGGAGACTCCATGACTACATTCAATCTGCCGGATCTCGGCGAAGGATTGCCGGAAGCCGAGATCGTCGAATGGCTGGTGAAGGAAGGCGAGTACGTCAAGGTCGATCAGCCGATGCTGTCGGTCGAAACCGCCAAAGCAGTGGTCGAAGTGCCGAGTCCCTTCACCGGCACGGTCACGCGCCTGCATGCAAAGCCCGGCGACACGGTGCAGACCGGCAAACCGCTCGTCGATTTCGACTTGCCGGAAGGCAGCGCTTCTCACGCTTCTTCCGTCCCGTCGCCTGTCGCCCGTAGCCTGTCGCCGGCCGCCGAAGGCGGCCAGGGCATGGTCGTCGGCCACATGGCGAGCAGCAATGAGGAGTTCATCGATCGCGCGATCGTTGGGCGCGCGCGCCGCGCTGCGCATGATCGAGTTCGTGCGGCGCCCGCAGTGCGCATGCTTGCGAGGCGTCTCGGCGTCGATCTCACAGCGTGCGGCGCCAGCGGCCGACGCGGCCTGATAAGCGTCGACGATGTGCTCGCCTCGGCGAATCTCGGCGGCGCGCGTCCGCGCGCACCCGGCCTGGGCGGACTGACCGACGCCGACCGTCTGCGCGGACCGCGCAAGGCCATGTCGCACAGTATGTCCTTGTCGCGCGATGAGATCGCGATGTGCACGATCTTCGATGACGCGGACATCGAACGCTGGAGTGAGCGCAACGACATTACGATCCGCCTGATTCGCGCGATCGTCGCAGGCGCGAAAGCGCAGCCGGAACTCAATGCTCTGTTCGATCCCAGCGGCCCGTCACGCAAGCTGGTCGAGCACGTCGATCTTGCGATCGCGGTCGATACTGCTGACGGCCTGATCGTTCCGGTCATCCGCGACGCCGGCGGCCAATCCACGGCGCAATTGCGCGATGCGCTGAACTCGCTCAAGGAGCGCACGCGCACCCGGACCGTGACACCGCAGGAAATGCGCGATTACACCTTCACGTTATCGAACTTCGGCACGCTGGCCGGCCGCTACGCGACGCCGCTCGTAACACCGCCGACTGTAGCTATTCTGGGCGCCGGAAAATTGCAGCGGGATGTGGTCGCGGGCGCGACGGCTCCGGAAATTCATACACGCCTGCCGCTGTCGCTTACTTTCGATCATCGCTGCATCACCGGCGGCGAAGCCTGCCGCTTCCTCGCGGCGGTCATTGCGGATTTGCAAGCGCCGGAATAGCAGCAAACTTGAACGTGAGCCGTGAGTCGTGAGTCGTGAGTGGAAGAGGCTTTGGTT
>JBOHZJ010000336.1:0-7508 GCA_050738395.1 Steroidobacter sp. | reverse complement strand
CGCTCTGGCTAACCGCCAACCGCTAACCGCCAACCGCTCGGTCGCTTGCGGAGGGCGCGACCGATGACCGCCGAAGCCGCCATGCTCCCGCGTCATTCGCTCATTCCGCCGAGCCTGAAGCCGCTCGCGATGCTGATCGGCATTGCGGCCGCCGTCGCGGCGGGCGTGGGCATCGTGCTGTGGTCCAAGGAACCCACCTACAGCCTGCTCTACGGCAATCTCGGTCAACAGGACGCCGCGCAGATCGCGCAAGCGCTGGAGCAGAACGGCGTGCCTTACAAACTCGACGGCGCCAGCGGCGCCATTACGGTTCCGGCGGAGCACGTGCACGACGCTCGCTTGAAACTGGCGGGGCAGGGTCTGCCAGAAGGCGACGGCGGTTTCGCAGTCATGTCGAAAGACCCGGGCTTCGGCGTCAGTCAGTTCATGGAAGGCGCGCGTTACCAGCACGCCCTGGAAACCGAACTCGCTCGCACGATCTCGAACCTGCAGGCGATCGAGGGTGCGCGCGTTCACCTTGCGTTGCCGCGACAGTCCGCGTTCGTGCGCGATCGACGCGCGCCCAGCGCCTCGGTATTCCTGCAGATGAAGCCGGGCCGCCGGCTCGAATCCGAACAGGTCACGGCGATCGCCAATCTGGTCGCGTCGAGTATTCCAGAACTCGAATCCGATCAGGTCACCGTGGTGGATCAGCAGGGCCGGCTCTTGTCCGCACCCGGCGGCGATGATGAGCTCGCAGTGCGCGAGAAGCAGCTCGAAATCGCGCGCGGCATGGAAGAGCGCTACACGCAGCGCGTCGAACAGTTGCTGGCGCCGCTTGTCGGACCGGGCCGTGTACGCGCCCAGGTGGTTGCCGATGTCGAACTCTCGACCACCGAAGAAGCGCGCGAACAGTATCGCCCTGAAAGTCAGATCGTCCGCAGCGAACAGATTGCAGAGGACAGCAGCCGCACCGGCGCCGGACCGCAAGGCGTGCCGGGCGCGCTGACGAATCAGCCGCCGACGCCGGGGGTCGCACTGCCGCCGGGTGCAGGCGCGAATGGCCAGCCGACGGATGCCCAGGCTGCGCTCGCCGCTCCATCACAGCCCGACAACACCTCGAAACAGGCGACGCGCAACTACGAAATCGATCGAACCGTGGCGTACACCCGCCAGCCGGCCGGCCGACTCAAGCGACTCACCGTGGCAGTGCTGGTGGACAATCTGCGCGCCACGGCGGAGGACGGCACAGTCACCGAGACCCCGCTTTCACCCGAGCAGATGGAGAACATGACGCGGCTGGTCAAGGACGCGGTCGGTTTCGATGCAACGCGAGGCGACAGCGTGAACGTCGTCAACGCCTCGTTCAGGGGTGAAGTGAAACCTGAAGACATTCAGATCGATGAGATTCCACTGTGGGAGCGTCCGCTGGTGCGCGACATCGCCAAGCTGCTCGCAGGGTTGATCGTGTTGCTGGCGTTGGTGCTCACCGTGTTGCGACCGCTCGTGCGCGGGCTTCTCGCCGCGCCGCGCGTTGCTTACACGCCGCCATCCGGCGCTCTCGCGCTACCTTCGGGCCAGCCCGCGGGTCCGGCGCCGCTCGACTACGAAGGCCAGATCGCACAGGCGCGTACGCTCGTCACGCAGGACCCGGCGCGCGTCGCACAAGTCGTGAAGACGTGGGTGGGAGACGATGAGTAGGAACGCGAATCAGGACAAGCGCAACGGCACGGAGCGCGCTGCAATTCTGTTGCTGTCGCTCGGCGAGCAGGAAGCCGCTGAAGTGATGAAGCACATGGGCGCCAAGGACGTGCAGCGCATCGGCTCCGCGATGACGCAGCTGGAGAACATTTCCCGCAAGGAAGTGAGCGATGTGCTGAGTCAGTTCACGACCACGGTCGAGAGTCAGACCTCGCTCGGCGTCGGGGTCGATAACTACCTGCGCAAAGTACTGATCGGCGCACTGGGCGAAGACAAGGCGTCCGGCGTCATCGACCGCATTCTGTTTGGCCGCTCGAGCAAGGGCCTGGAAGCGCTCAAATGGATGGACGCGCGCGCCGTCGCGGAGCTCGTGCGTCAGGAGCATCCCCAGATCATTTCGATCGTGCTCGCCTATCTGGACGCCGATCAGTCGGCCGAGATTCTCGCGCAGTTTCCCGACTGGCTGCGCGCCGATGTGATCATGCGTATCGCGACGCTCGACGGCATTCAACCCTCGGCCCTGCACGAACTCGACGAGGTGATCGAGAAACAGTTCGCGGGCAAGACCGGCGCACTGAAGACTTCGATCATTGGCGGCGTCAAGACTGCGGCGAACATCCTGAACTTCATGGACTCCAGTCACGAAGGCGCCCTGGTCGAGCAGATCAGAAAAGTCGACGAGACGCTGAGCACCAAGATTCAGGACCTGATGTTCGTATTCGACGATCTGGCCGAGATCGACGATCGCGGCATGCAGGAAGTGCTGCGCGCGGTGCCGGGCGAGCGCCTGTTGCTTGCGATGAAGGGCTGCGACGATGCTCTGAAGGAGAAGATCTTCAAGAACATGTCGCAGCGCGCCGCCGAGATGCTGAAGGATGATCTCGAATCCCGCGGCCCGGTGCGCCTGTCGGAAGTCGAAGGCGCGCAGAAGGAAATCCTCGCGCTGGTTCGCAAGATGGCCGAAGCCGGCACGATCCAGCTCGGCGGCAAGGGCGAGGAGTTTGTATGAGAAGGGAAGCGGTTAGCGGTTGGCGGTTAGCGGTTAGTCAGATCGAAATCCAGCGAGGTCTGCTGTCTGCGCTCTGCGGGCAGAGCCCCCTCACCCTGGCCCTCTCCCCAAGGGAGAGGGAACCGTTTCTTTCACCTCTCCTTGGAGAGCTCGCGCAGAGCGCGAGTGAGGGGACGCGAAGCGCTCTTGATTTTCTTTCACCTCTCCCTTGGGGAGAGGCCGCGCGCAGCGCGGGTGAGGGGACGCGAAGCGCTCCGGCCAACCGCCAACCGCTAACCGCTAACCGCTAACCGCTTCCTCCGAATGGGTGAGGAGACGCGAAGCGTTCCGGCTAACCGCCAACCGCCAACCGCCAACCGCCGCCACAGCTCATCTACATGACTACACCGACTCCCGCCGACGCCATCTCCCGCTGGGATCTCCCGTCGGTGACCGGCAAGCCCATTCAGGCGCGGCGCGCCGGCAAGACCGTCGGCGAGCTCGAAGAAGTCGAACGCCGCGCCTTCGATGAAGCCTTTGCGAAGGGCCGCGAAGCGGGACTCGCCTCCGCGCGCGCCGAAACCGAAAAAGCCAATGCGCAATTGAGGTCGCAGATCGCGCGCCTCGAGGCGATGCTGGGCGCGCTTTCACAGCCCCTGTGCGATCTCGACGTCCAGGTCGAGGAGCAACTGAAGCATCTCGCACTCACTATCGCGCGCCAACTCGTGCGCCGCGAACTGCGCATCGATCCGGCGCAGGTGATCGCGGTCATCCGCGAGACGGTCGCACTATTGCCCGCGTCTGCACGCGACGTGCGCGTGCATCTGCATCCGGAGGACGCCGCCGCCGTTCGTGAACGACTCGCGACGCCGAGTGCAGAACGCGCCTGGACGATGATCGAAGATCCGGTGATGACCCGCGGCGGTTGTCGCGTAACGACGGACACAGCACAGATCGATGCACGCCTCGAAACGCGCATCAACTCCGTCATCACCGCACTGCTGGGCGACGAACGCGCCGCCGCCTCCCGGGGAGCGGAAGAATGAACTCTATGAAGAGTGACCGCGAAAGACCGCAAAACGGAGTGACTAAACTGAAGAGGCGGCCAAGGCGCCCTGTGTACGCGCACGCCGATCAGGGAAGCAAATTGGTCGATTCACATCGTTCGTCCATCCTTTTTGCGGTCTTTCGCGGCTCTCCTCCGCTCGGCGAAATCCGATGAACCGCGCAGCGAACTGGGCGAAGCAGCTCGAGCGCAGCGCACAGCGCATCGAGCGTCTGCCGCCGCCGCCGGTGGAAGGCGTGCTCACGCGCATGATCGGGCTCACGCTCGAGGCCTCCGGATGTCAGGCGGCGGTCGGCGACCGCTGCGATGTGCTTGGCAGCGATGGCGCGCGCATTGAAGCGGAAGTCGTCGGATTCTCAGGCGATCGGCTCTACCTCATGCCGACCGGCGATATTCATGGCCTGAAACCGAATGCCCGCGTCATTCCCCGGATCGGCGCGGAAACAGCCCTGGTCGGCGAAAAGTTGCTTGGCCGAATCATCGACGGCGCAGGTCAGCCGCTCGACGGACTGGGTCCGCTGCAGTGTGAGGACCGCATTCGTCTGACCGGCACGCCGATCAATCCGCTGTCGCGCCAACAGATCGAGAAGCCGCTCGACGTCGGCATTCGCGCCATCAACTCCTTGCTGACCGTGGGACGCGGCCAGCGCATCGGCCTGTTCGCCGGCAGCGGCGTCGGCAAGAGCGTGTTGCTCGGCATGATGGCCAGGTACACGAGTGCGGACGTGATCGTGGTCGGGCTGATTGGCGAGCGCGGCCGCGAAGTCAAAGAGTTCGTCGAACGCATTCTCGGACCGGAAGGCCGCAGGCGATCGATCGTCGTCGCGACTCCCGCTGACAATCCACCGTTGATGCGACTGCACGGAGCGTGGCGCGCGACAGCAATCGCAGAGTATTTCCGCGACCGGGGCAGGAACGTTCTGCTCATCATGGATTCACTCACGCGTTTCGCGCAGGCGCAGCGCGAGATCGGTCTTGCGATCGGTGAAGCGCCGGCGACGAAGGGCTATCCGCCGTCGGTGTTTGCGCGTCTGCCGCAGCTGGTCGAGCGCGCGGGCAATGGAGCGTCCGGCAGTGGTTCGATCACTGCCTTCTACACCGTGCTGACGGAAGGCGACGATCAACAGGACCCGATCGCCGACGCCTCGCGCGCGATTCTGGACGGTCACATCGTGTTGTCGCGCCGCATCGCGGAGTCCGGCCACTACCCTGCGATCGACATCGAAGCATCGATCAGCCGCGTCATGCACGAGATCGTGCCGCACGAACACACGCAACTCGCGCGCCGCTTCAAGCAGGCGTTGTCGACGTTTCAGCAGAACCGCGACCTCATCGCAATTGGCGCGTATCACAAGGGCTCCGACCCACGCATCGACGCCGCCATCGCAGCCTGGCCGACGATGCAGAAGTTTTTGCAGCAGGATGTGAAGGAGCGCGTGGAGTACAACGCGAGCATCACGGCATTGACCCAGATGATGGGGACGGCAGAGTGATGCGGGAACAGTTGTCCGTTCTCCGTTCTGCGTTGCGCGCAGCGTCGATCAACGTAGACCCCTCTCCTCGGGGAGAGGGCTGGGGTGAGGGGTCGCGCGCAGCGCGCTTCCAATCATTCACCAGTCACTATTCACCAGTCGCTAGCAGATGACCCGCACCAAACGCATCGCTCCCGTCCAATCGCTGTTCGACGACAACGAGCGGCGTCTCGCACAGAGCCTCGTCGCATTCGAACGACGCGCGACCGAGAGCGAGGCGAAACTCAATGAACTGGAGCGCTACCGCAGCGAGTATGAAAAGCAGTTCACACAACGCGCCGGTCGCGGAATCGGCGCCACTGACCTGCGCGACTACCAGGCATTCCTCGCGCGGCTCAATGAAGCGATCCGGCAACAACAGACCCTGGTGCAACGCGCACAGGCCGAGCGCGATGCTGAGCTCCAGCGATGGCAGGACGCGGCGCGACGCGCCAAGGCGCTCGGGCTGGTTGTCGAGGGCTGGCGTGTCGAAGAGCGGCGAGCGAACGACCGGCGTGATCAACATGAGACCGATGAACGAGCGCAGAGAAAGGTGAGCATCCTATGATCCCGACCCGCCTTCCGGCCGCATCCCCGATCTCGTCGGGCGCAACGCAAGCGGCTACAGCGTCCGGCGCGCAGGCCGCGCCTGCAGATTTCCTGTTGATGCTCGGCCAGCTCGTCGGCGCGGGCGCGCCGGCGCCTTCAGCAGCAGGGCAACCTCAGCTACGCAAACTGTTGATCGAAACCGAAGGCTCTGCGGAGGAACGAGACGCGTCCGACGTGCTCGGCCTGTTGCCGATCTCGCTTCCGGTGATGACGCAAGAGATCGCAGCGGCGATGAGCACTGCTGACAAGCCAGATCTGATTTTCGAACTGCAGCTTTCGCGCGGTTCGGGCCGCACAGCGGTCTCTATCGATTCGCAAATGCTCAAGGATCTGGGCGCGGCCCTGTCCGCCACGAGCGGCGACGGGCAGGCCACCTTCGACAGCGCACTCTCGCCTCACGCATCGACAGAAGCGCAGCAGCCGACCCGCGCCGCAGCAAATCCGGAATCCATGCTCTCGCGTCCTGTGCACACACCCGTCGGCAGCGGCGCGTGGGCCGACGAAATTGGCTCGCGTCTCACGATGATGGCGGAGCAGGGCAGACACACCGCGTCGCTACGCCTATCGCCCGAACATCTCGGCCCGCTCGAGATCCGCATCGCCATTCGCGACGATCAGGCCTCGGTCTGGTTCGGCGCCGCGCACGCCGATACCCGCGCCGCGATCGAACATGCACTGCCGAGGCTTCGCGAGTTGTTCGAATCACAAGGCATGTCGCTCGCCGACGCAGGCGTGTTCAGGGAGCCGCCGCGCGAGCAGGCGGGCGATACGAACCACTCGGACGGACTGCACGATTCGCAATCTGACGACGCCTCGTCGTCTTCGAACGTGAATCTCAAGCTCGGCCTGATCGACGCCTACGCCTGATCCAGCGAAGGCGGGAACCGCCCGTCGTCTCCTTGAGGAGAGGGGGTGAGGTGATGGCCCTCTCCTTGAGGAGAGGGAAACGAAGTGGGTGAGGTGATGGCCCTCTCCTTGAGGAGAGGGAAACGAAGTGGGTGAGGTGATGGCCCCTCTCCTTGAGGAGAGGGAAACGAAGTGGGTGAGGCGCCTGATGCTCTCCCTCCGAACCGAGCGGCGATCTGTTCCCGCATCAGCCCACATCCAGTGGGCTCACCACTCCACGTCCGCCACGATTCAGAACATGGGTGTAGATCATGGTGGTCTTCACGTCGCTATGACCCAGCAATTCCTGAACCGTACGGATGTCATACCCGGATTCCAGCAGGTGTGTGGCGAACGAATGTCGTAGCGTATGGACGCTCGCGGGCTTGACGATCTGCGCCTTGCGCACGGCGTTCTTCACCGCACGTTGTAGAACTTCGGGATTGGCATGATGCCGTCGTTCCGCGCCGGATCGAGGATCAACGGATCGCCTGGAAGCCGGAAAAACGTACTGCCAACCCCATTCGACGTTGGCATTCGGATACTTTCGATCCAGCGCGAATGGAAGATAGACGCGTCCGAATCCCTCTGCGATATCCCGATCATGAAGCTGGTGTACGCGCGCGAGATGTGTTCGCAACGGGTCGATGAGCGTCCGCGGCAACATTGTCATACGGTCCTTCTGACCTTTACCGTCGCGTATCGTCAGCTCGCCTCGCTCCAGATCGACATCCTTGACCCGCAAGCGCAGGCATTCCAGGAGCCGTAG
>JBOHZJ010000335.1:0-2672 GCA_050738395.1 Steroidobacter sp. | reverse complement strand
CCCTCACCCTGACCCTCTCCCTGGGGGAGAGGGGACTTTCTCTTCGCCTCTTCCGTGGGCAGAGGTCGGGCGAAATCCGGGTGAGGGTCGCCCGCCTCTCCCGGAGGGAGAGAAGGCGCACAGTGCGGGTGAAGGTCGCGCGCAATGCGCGCCACAACCGGAGGACCACGCTAGCGTCCGAAAATGTCTTTCAGCTTGTCGCCCAGCTTGTCCTTGATCTTCTCTTCGACTTTCTCGCGCTCTTCCTGGACTCGCTCCTTCACTTTGCCCTTGAGATAGCCTTCGATGTCGGGGCGCACTTTGGGATCCGTGAGTGAACCGGTGATCTTGACGGGTATCTCGGCGTCGACGAGGTCCTGCATCTGCGCCGGATCGGCGCCTTCCCGGGGGATCTTGAACACGGCCGCGACCAGAGTGTAGTCAAGCGTGCTCTTCGGGATATCGACAGTCCCCTGACCGGTTACTTTCAGGTATTGCATCGCCACCTTGAGATCGTCGTTGGTGAGCACGCCGTTCTTCATCACACCGGTTCCAGTCAACGCGCTGAACGGCGTACGCGCCGGACCTTCGCGCGCGGGTATCGCCTGCTGTTTGAGCAGCGCGCGTGCGCGCCGGATTTCGTACCACAGATCCGCGCCTTCGAGCGCTCCGTCGGCGACATTGAAATCGACGGCGCCGTCGAGCGTCTGCATGATTTCGTCCGTGTTCGCACCAACGCCCGCCAGCTTGATATTGGCGTCGCCCTTGCCGGACACGCGATCCGTTTCGAACAGATCCTTGAAGAGCGGCGCGAAATCGACGCCGCTGATGTGTTCATCGAGTGTTACGCGGGCGGCTTTGCCGGTGGCGTCGATGCCGATGTCGCCCCGGTACTGCCCGCCGTACATTGAGGCTTCCGAGGGATTGAAGCGCACTCTGCCGTCGCGTGCGTTCACGCCGAGGCGGAGTTTCGTGAACTTGATCCCCGCGAAGATTGCTTCACCGATGATTACCTGACCGCGCGCGTTGAGATTGCGCAGCGCATCGACGGGAATTTCGGCCGGCGGCTCTTCCGCCGTCTTGTCCGCAGGTGTTTCGGACGGCGGCGGCAGATAACGATCGGCGTTGATGCGATCGATGTTGAGATTGAAGCGCAGCGCCTTGCTCGCGAAGTCGGCTACGCCGAGCATGCCCTTCATCGTGGTGTCATCGAGGCGCATTTCGACGTCGTTCACCTCGACCGAGGTCCTGGTCAGCGCCACCGCTCCCGAAAAGCTCAGGCTCTTCAGCACATCGGGATCGGTCGTCCGGGGCGTCTCCACGCCGAGCTTTGGCAGCCATCCGCGCAGCGACACGGGATCGAGCTTCAGTGGGCCGCGAATCAGCGGCGCATCAAGAATTTCCACACCGCTCAAGGAGCCGCTCAGATGAGCGCCCGCTACTTCCATATCGAGTCCTGCGAGCTCCAGCGTCTGTCGGCCGAGATTCGCCGTGAAATCCTGCGCGGCGAGCTTTACGGGGACGCCGTCAGCCGGGAATCCGTCACCTTTCCATGTCGTGGATAACGTCAGACCATCAAGTCCGTAGAGCTCCTGCCCGATATCTGCTTGCAGGGACTTCGCGCGTAGTTGCACCGGAACGCCTTCCGCGGGATAGCCCTGACCGGAAAATGTGATGTCGATCTCAGGATCGGCGAGCCGGTGCGTATTGCGTTCCAGATCGGCAGTGACCATGGCGGCGAGATGCACTTTGATCGACGAAGCAGGTTCCTGATCGAGCACGAAGCTCGTCTGGAGGTTGAACGGTGCGCCCGAGGCGAGCCGTCCGGTCTCGAGATTGAAGTCGCGCACGGCGTTCCGCGATTTCTCCTGCCGGTTCTCGATGGTCACCGCGGCATCGGTAATGGCGAGGCCCGCGATCGTGGGGAGCTCCATTGGTTCATCGGACGGCGCGGCCTCGGCGTCCTCCTCGCTTTCACCCAGATCCGCCCAGTTTTTGCGTCCCTGCTCGTCGGTGATCAGACGAAGACGCACACCGTCGAGACGTACATGGCCGACTTCGATCTTCTTGCGCAGCAACGGCAGCAGGCGCACGCCGACGCGCGCTTCCTGAATCGATGCGAAAGGTTCGTCGCCGAAGCCAGGCGCATCGCCGAGATTTGCGGGTCCGATCTTCAGGGCGATCCACGGAAACACGGAGAGATCGAGATCGCCGCTCAGGGTCAGCTCGCGCCCGGTCTTCTGCTCGACCATTCGCTCGATATCGTCGCGATAGTCGTTCGGGTCGACGAGCAGCACCACGAGCAGCAACGCGACGCCGATCGCAGCGATAAGGCCGCCGACCACCCAGCCTGCAATCTTGAGAGCTCGCATCGAACATCCTCTTCGGTCAAACACAGACAACGCGCCCGGCGCATGCAAGTTCACGAGTCTAGCAGCCGCAGATCGGTCGATTGCCTACGCGCAAGTGCGTGCGGCCGCGGGCCCACCGTCAGTCGAACCCTGAATCGCCGCGGCGCCAGCCGGGGTTCCTTGTGCGCCGGGCGGCGCGGTGCTGTCGTTGCGCTTCGCTACGCTTCGTGCGCCTCTGGGATGCTTCAGCCGTGACTGCGCCGCTACTGCTCACACACATGCTATCCGCCGTACTGGGCGGGCTGCTGTGCGCGGCCGTGCTCTGGACGCGGCGCGCAACCC
>JBOHZJ010000334.1:0-14221 GCA_050738395.1 Steroidobacter sp. | reverse complement strand
TCGCTCGGTTACCAGCTTGACCGCCTCGAGCTTGAACTCTCGAGAAAATGTTCGTCGTCCCATACTTCACCTCGTTCAGCATCATCGCTCTTAACAAGGTGTCAACGAAACCAGGAGCAGCCCAATGTTTGGATCATCCTCGTGGTGATCACGCAGAGGTTCTCATTCGGACATGAGTTGTACGTGAGCCGCCTCGTAAGCACTCGGTGCTCGAGCGCATTGCACCGTTGAACGCGATCTTCGCGATCGGTATGCGTGATTGAGTGTTGAGTGATTACAAGACCTGACCCGAGAGCGTGGTGGAGCACGCGCTCGCTTGGCCGGCGAGCACGTGCTTTCGGCTAGCGCGAGTCTAGCTCGGGCGTGACAATTCTTCTTCCGTCGGTACGTGGCCATCGGGTGTGAGTTTATCGATGGCGTCCGGCAGCTCGTTGCTCAAACCGGAAAGCAGCTGGTCGCGAGGCAGCCCCGTCTGCTCCATGAGCCATTGTATGCGCTCTTCTCCTAGAGTCTGTTCCAGCTCCTGCGGAGCGATGGGTTTGTTCGGGCCTGCAGACACCCAGCTCTGCGCCTTGTCCTCCTGCCCGCTCTGCCGAAAACGATCGAGCAGATCTTTCAAGCCTCCGCCCAACGCGCCACCGGACAACGGACCGCCCGAACTCTCGGGGGATTGGCCGGTTCCAAGCATGCCGGCAAGTCCGCCCTTGCCCTTAAGAGCACGATACGCAAGCAGACCCAACACTCCCATCTGGACCGGAGACATGCCGCCGACGCGCCGACCACCACCCAGTGAGTTCAACAGTCCCATAAGTCACCTCCGCTTCGTGGATGATGGATTGTTGCATCGTCGGGACGTCATGGATGTAGGCCGCGGACGCCAATCGGCTACCAGATCACGTATACCGGCGAACATGTCCTGAACACATTGGCGCCCAGAATCGCTTCGCCGGACACGACGCCGCAGTACTGGTGATGCGCTCGCCTTCGACATTGGTGTGGTGTGATCAGCATGAGCGCCTCCTGCATGACGGATGCGTCGCAATCGTGGCGCGGTCGCGGCAGATGCAGCAGTCGCGATCAACGCAAGTCTTTGCGCGCTCCTGCCAGAGATCGGAGCAGGCGAGGACGAGCTACGCAGAATATGCGTCGCAGCCCGCGTCTCTATCTTCGATGCGATACCACAGCCGCCACGCCTGGGAGCGCGTGGGGGTGCGCTCACCGATCCAGGCGGTCGGATTCATCATTGGCGTTTCACGCAAACACGCTGGGGCAGTCGTGAGTGCGTGGCTTACGACGTGCGCGAGCGTTGTACGCTGGCTAGAGCGAATCTGAAGTCGGCTTGCTCTTGATCTGATGTGCCTTGCCGACAAATGCTCGTGCTCTCGCTACCTCGCCTGGGTTGCTCCAGAAGCTTGACGCCATTGAACATCAGGCAGCGGCTCTAGCTCTCGATCCCATGGAAGATCGGCGTCCAGCGTGATCGCCGCGCCGCGCCTGCCGCAACGTGAACATTCAGCGGAGGACAGCGCGTCAATCCGCGACGCCACCAGCGCTCCGCCGTAGAAGCGGGTCGTCTCGCAATGACTGCAAGTGACTTGAAGCACGGCCATAACTACCCCAAATGAGCCAGGTTCTCTATTGAGACTAATGTAAATAAGCTTCGCGCGAGAATGCAATCGGGATTTCTGCTACGAGTGAGAAGGCGATTCGATCACTGCGCGCCCGCACCTCGATGACAAATCAATGCGAACCGTCGTGAGAGCAGGTCGTGGGCGGGAGTAGATGCGCAATGCTTCGTCCGCGGAACGTTCGCAGCTCAAGTGAATTTCTCAAGTATGCGATTCACTCTGCACGATCTGGGACTTGCCGCGAGTCGACTCGTTACGCTCGAACGCTTTGTCGCGCGTCAAAGAACGCAACTGCAGCAGCTGCCTTGGACCGGGGAGAGAATGCGAGAAGGCCGCGAGCTTCTAGTGCAACTCGAAGTGATGCTGAGGAAGGCCCGCGAGCGATACGATGAAGTATGGAATGAGCTCAACCAATGGAGATTCGAGCAGGAAACAACTAGTGAAGAACGCTCGATTGTTTCGGCGAAACAGCGCACGGGCGGCGAACTTTTCCGGATGGTCGCAACGCCGCGACGTGCGGGTAAGCGAAACGCAGCAACCTTCAAAGTAGGTCGTGGCAAGTGAGCCGAGGGCAGGCACGGAGCCGGGCAGAACACGCATCGATTTCAGAGAGCTCCGCAATCGGCCAATGCAAGGGAAAGGAATACCAGGACACCCACCAATTTCTGCCTGAGCTGACGGGATAATCGGCGCCTGCGCCAGTTAGGATCTCCCTTCCGTTCCGGGCCGGGAAACCGGAAAATTCCGCGAATGCGTTATTGATTATCCCGTTTTCCCGGCCCGGCACGCACACACCGGCACGCACACACCATTTCGGCAGCGCCAGGTTCTCACGCCCGCTCAATCCTGAATCGGGTCGCTTGCAGGCGTAGGACTTCTTCAATCAACATGGACCTGTGAGTGGGAGATATGGCCATGGTCAATGTCAAAGCGCCGCTTCGGCGCTCGCGTTCGAACCGCTGGATCGCTGGAGTCGTGGCCGGCCTCGCCGACTACTTTGGCATCGAGGTCACGCTCGCTCGCGTGCTCTATGCTCTGATCTCGATTTTTTCCGCGGCGTTTCCTGGGATCCTCGTCTACATCATTCTCTGGATTGTCGTCCCCGAGCGGGATTAAATCCGCCTGAACTCAGAGCAGATCGGCGCGCCGTTGATCGTGCGCGATCCGTGACTCCGATCGAACGAGCCATCGAGGCTCTATCTCGTCCGGTTTCGTAGTGAGCGGTCGTGCTCCCAGAAAATCCATCTGCCGAGCGTCGATCATTCCTTGTCTTGCGAAGTCTCGCGGTCCTTCTTCCTGGTCAACTTCACGTCATACTGCCTTTCGAGCTCTTGCAATCCGATCTCATCCAGGCGCGTCATGCCCATGATCGTGGCAGGTTGCTCCACCAGCGAACCCACCGCCTGCACCTTGTCGAGGCTGCGCCCGCACAACTGCCCGTCGCTGTCGCGATCGATGAACGCCACTTTAAAGGCATGCGTGAGATCGCTGGTGGGCGGGCTGAGCTGCGCCAAATACGCATTGCGGGCATTAGCCGTGAAAAGCACGACATTGCGGCTATCAAGCACGCGCCAACTGGTGACGTTGCGTACAAAAACACACGCGTCTTTGTCCGCCGTAGGCATCGGATCTGGATTTCTGGACGCTTCGACCGGTGCGATCCCCACTGCACCAACTATCCACGCCGCGATCAATAGGGTTCTCATGATGCGTCCCTCCATTCGAGCGTCGTCATCATCTCTCGAGCTGGATGAATGACGAGTAGTCACAACCCCTGCCGAAAATCTGAATCTCTCGAGAATGAGTATCTCGCTGAGGCCTTTTCGTTCCCTGAACCGGGATCATCTGACATGGAGTCAGCGCTGCTCCTCATTGCGATTGCGTACTGCACCCGTCGATGCTCACGCGCCCCTCTCACTCCTTCAGACTCGCTCGATACCGCCGACTACAAGGATGCGCATGCCGTTCTAGACGGGCGTCTCCCGTATCGAGCGGTGAGAACCAGCGGCTAACGGGTGCACCGATCGTCGATGCGTCGTGTAGGAAAATGTCCACGCGCGCTAGCAAGGCGGCTCCGCGTACCATTCGGACGGCGTAGCTCTACATCTTCGAGAACAAGATCGGTTGATCACCAGGATCACTCGCGCGGCTCGATTCGAATCAACTCGGTATGGCGCCAGCGCCCTCTCTAAAAGCTGAACTCGTGCGCCGCTACGGCGACTCGCTACTGGAGCCTGCGTTCGAACGTCTATCTCACGAGCGTTTGATGCAGGCGTCGCGCGAGTGCCTGAACCGGGCGTCGCGGTCTGATGAGCCTCAGACCGAAGTGATTGCAATGCGGTTGATGGAGAATCCTCGTTCGTATCAGTCCTGGGAACGTGAACACGCCGCACTGATGCGAAGGGTGGCTGCGGAGCGCTTGCCAGCCGCGCAGCGAGAATCGATGCTGCTCGCCGCGTTCTCGTTGATTCATCGGAAGGCGCTGTTCGAGTATCTACGCGAGCGAGGAGTCCGCGGGAATCAGCGCGACACTCTCATCCGGCATTTTTTTCCACAACGAGACGTTGAAGATTCAGTTCGCGTCGAGCATGCGCAGTATCTTCGAAGTGCTGCGAGCTACCTGTGCGTCGGCTATCTCGGCCGCGACCTGATGTTTGACGCGCTGTTTGCAGAGCCGTTGGCCGAGTACGACGAAGTCTACGAAGCATATTTTCGGGCGCACTGTGATCGCATCATCGCCAACCCCGCCCGCCTGTCGGCGCCGCTGCAGATTGTTAGCAGCATGAAGGATCGCGTCGGTGAGTGGCGGGCGGCGCTGCTTGCGTTGACGCACTCGCAGTCTGGAATCTGGCGCCGACCGAAGTTCTGAATCTTCGCCTGCTGCAATGATTATTGCGACGGACTACCAGGACACCCACCAATTTCGGGATGAAACGACGAGTTAATCGCCGCCAAGCAGTCGCGAGCAGCACATATATATGTAGCCAAGGGAATCGGCTCCCGAGAGCACAGGCAAGGCGTCTGATGACCCACGCACGCAAATAGCTGATCTCACTCCAGGACACGCCGTACTACCACGTGGTCGCACGCTGGTGCGCCGCGCTTGGCTGTGGGGCTTTGATGAGTACGCTGGCGGCGACTATTCACATCGCAAAGCATGGGTCCTCGAGCGCCCGCACCCGCACTTGGACACCCACTGATCGCTGCTCGGAAACGCGCGCGAGTCGGTGGGTGTCCTCAAGTTCGGCCGAGCCAAGCAATGCGAACGATTAGTTCACTGCGGATCCGGACGCCGCGGTCGCACTCGCCGCATCCGCGGGCGTCTGCGCGGGCGTGAGCTCATGCTCGAGGTTCTTCGGTGCGATGTTGAACATCGCGCCCGTCGCGGGATCGACCGCGAGCATACCGATGAGACCGCCGAAGAGGATGTTGCCGAAGTACCAGCCGCTGAGCGTGGATTTCAGGTGCGCTTCGGAGGAGGTGAAGCCGTCCTTCTCGAACACCAGGCGATAGTTCTCGCCTTTGAAGTAACCGTATTTTGGTTCGAGCTGGGCGGTGAAAGGCGTCGTGTGCGTCGAGACCAGCGAGTTGCTGCGGTTATAGATCGAGACTTTTGCGCCCGGCGGTTCCGAGCCGACCGACACTTCACGCATGCCGCCGTTGACGATCGAAGCGCAGCCGCTGAGCGCGCTCATTCCGACGGCAGCCACCGCCGATGCTTTGATACCCATACTAGGACCCCGCTTTTATTGCTTATGTTGAGTCGTTGTTATCGCTCGTACGGCGCGTCGTGCACCGCGCTTCCGTGCGAGCGTGACGCGAGTGTACCTGTGTTCAGGAGCAAAGAAACGAGGCGCTCGCGCATGGGATGGCCGTGGAATGTCGCCACAACAACGCTGGATGTTGTTCACTCAGACACTGGACAAGGATGGCGCCGCCAGTCCGCCAGTTGGCCGTCCTGCTTCCGCATGCGTGCCTGCAATGCCTGCGGCTGCAGTGAATGGTCACAGCCGGAGCTCGATAGCGTCCTTGAAGTCCAGGGCTATCGGCTGGAACTCCGAGATTAGACCCGCACGGGAGTAGGGGATTTCCAGAGATGCCTATCGAGATCCCGGGAGTGGTTTAAAAATAGGCGTGCCGAGCACCGTGAGCAGGCCTGCCAGATGCCGCCCGATGAATGCGAAAAACCCGATCGGCACGTCGAGGTGTTCGTGAGTAACGGTAGCGATGGTCATCGCTCCTAATGGCGCAGCGGCGCCGTAGTTCCGCTCAGGAAGCGCTCGCTGCGAACGCGCCGCCCTGCGTGAGCGGCAGCGCACGTGAGTGTCGGTGGATCCATGCTCAGGTTCTTCGCGGCGCACCGTTCTGCCCGGCGCATGCAGCGCGCGTGCCGCATGCGTACTAACAGAGCTCGACAGCGTAGCGCGCAGCTCGGCGCCGGAGAATGTCATACGCGTCGCGCGATTCACGGAAGCGCAGGAACATGCGTCGTACAGTTGACGTTGCAATGGAAGCATGGGGAGAGAGGCGGATGACTGAACACACCGACGAGACTCGCATTCCGATCATCGAAGAGCGTGCCCGGATCGACAAGCAGGTGGTGGATAGGGACATCGTCCGAATCAAGACGACGTTCAACGAGCGCACAGAGTGGCTCACTCAGGAGCTTACGAGCGAGGACGTGGTCGTCGAGCGCGTGCCGGTCGATCGCGAGATCGACAGCATGCCGCCGATCCGCGAGGAAGCGGATCTACTCGTCATCCCCGTGATAGAGCAGCGACTCGTCGTAGAGAAGCGCTGGGTGTTGAAAGAGGAACTGCACATCCGCAAGCAGAAGCGGACGGATGTGGTCGAAGTCCCGGTGACCCTACGCTCCTCGGACGTTTCTGTGGAACGCGATCGTGATGCATAGGCTGCGCGGCGGCCATCGATCGCTGTGTGATCAACATTTGATGGAGTTGTTATGAGTATCAGAACGATTACGGCGATCTTCGAATCGCCTGCAGATGCGCAAGAGGCCCAGGCGCGGCTTCTCTCCCTGGGATTGCCGGAGAGTGACGTGCGCCTCGTGAAACGATCAGCAGAGGCGACGGCTGATGGAGAGGACAAAGGATTTTGGGAGTCGATCAAGGACTTTTTCGTCGCTGACGAAGATCGGCCCGCGTATGCGGAAGGATTGCGGCGCGGCGGCTGCTTGCTGACCGCCACCGTTGACGATGAGCAGACGGATGAGGCGATCGCCATTCTCGAAGCGTCGAACGCCGTCGACCTCGATGAGCGAACCGAGCAGTGGCGCAGCGAAGGCTGGACCGGCGCCGAGTACGCGTCCGAGCCTGCATCCGCGGGCCGGGACACCGCGCGTATTGAGCGGGATATAGTCGAGACGAACCCCGCGATGCAAACCACGGCCAGAGTTGCGACCGAACGCTCCGCTGAGATGGAGGAAGCGATTCCGATCGTCCGCGAGCAGCTGCGCGTCGGTAAGCGAGAAGTGAATCGGGGCGGTGTGCGCGTGCGCTCCTACGTAGTCGAGGAGCCCGTCGACGAGCAGGTCGAGCTGCGCGAAGAGCGCGTGGAGGTGGAACGTCGGCCGGTCGGTCGCGCCGCAGCCGCGGGCGACGCCAGCGATCTCCTGCAGGAGCGCACTGTCGAGGTGACGGAACGCGCGGAAGAGGCCGTGGTTGCGAAGGAGGCCGAAGTGACGGAAGAAGTCGTCGTGCGGAAGTTCGAGGGCCACCGCACGGAAGGCGTGAGCGACACGGTGCGCCACACTGAAGTCGAAGTGGAGGACACACGTACGGATCAATTCGCGCCGCCCCCGAAACGTGACACTCTAGGGCGCGGCCGATCGTCCGATTCGAAGCCGGCGCGCTGAGCCCCGAGCCTTGACCCCCGAGGACCTGCGGCTGTGAGGCCGCAGGTCCGGCGGGACTACCAGGACGCCAGCTATTTCCGGGATGAGCTGACCGATTGATGGCGCGCTCGGCGCTGGCATTCGTCACACATATGCACAAGCGGCGCATCGCTGACTTGGTCATCCAGCCGTAGGCATGCACGCGCATGCCCGCAAACCGACGAGCGATCTACTTCAGTTCCATGACCGCTTGATGCTTCCTGCGAATCTGCCTAGAAGCGCCAGCCGACGCCGGCGAACAACTCCTCCTGCAATGTGCGCTGCTCGTCGCCGTCAGTAAGATCGAACTCGAACCATCGCATACCGGCGAACCCGGTGAGCTGCGGGGCAAGTCTGAGTTCAGCGCGCGCGCTCAGATCGGTGAGATTGTCCGCTGATCCAAACGTCAGGATGTCTGGCGAGTAGAACGCGTGGCCTACGATCGCAAGACCCCTGCGACGATCGAGGTCGAAATGAATCTCTGTTCCCACCGTGAGCGCCATCACGTCGTTGTTCTCCTCGTCCAGCAGCGCCGCGTAAGCGCGAGGACCGAAAAGCACTGTGAGACGCCCGAGATCAATGTCAGCCGGGAACAGCAGCCCGCCGCTCAGCACGATGTCACGCTCTTCACTGAGGAAAAATCCCGCCGACAGCTGGCTTCGGGGTACGCCGACCTTTGCGCCGCTCGTGAGATACTGCAATTGCAGCGTGTCGTTGCTGAGCGCTAGTTCCGCCGCCGGCCCAGTGATCGGGGTTGCATCCTGGGCCAGCGCGCCGCTTGCACCGAAGGCGACCGCCGATGCCGCGAGAATGAAAGTCCGCCGCATTGAATTCTCCTATGACCGAGACCTGCCAGAACAGACCGAGCGCTGCTAGCGAACCGTGGATGCCGTCGTCCCCGCCAAGTCGCGTCGCACTAGCCGCTGCACGACTCGGCGTCTTCCAAGCATGGCGCCCGCGATTGCGGCGATGAGAGAGATCAGCATCGCTGCAAACGTGATCCAGGCGGTCTTGCTGGCGCTTTCCTGCACACGCTCAGCAACTGCGGGCAGTTGCTGACGGGCCCGCGACATGAGTTGTTCGGTCCCTTGCCTCACTTGTGCGGCGGCCTGCTGCGGATTGTCTCGGGCCGCTTCGACGCGCTGTGCAACACCCCCCAATGTGGAGGCGACCTCTTGCTGCGGTATGCCCGTCGCGGTGGAGAGCGTGCGAGCCGTCTGGGGGTCATTGAGACGCGCAAGAATCTGGTTCACATCGCCGCTCGACAGGTCCTCCATACCAGTAGCCGCCGAGCTGATCGTCTGCGTCACGCCGCTGAACAGTCCGGATATGCCGCTCGCCACGAGGCGCACGCCGCTGCTTGCGAGCCACAGGATGATGAGGAAGCTCAACACCCACACCAGCGCTCCCTCGAACGCGCCGGCGGCTTTGTCGAAGACCATTCCAAGGCGCGTCGCCGCCATGCCGCCGATGAACAGCGCGATAAGCAGGGACAAACCGCTCCAGATAGCGGCTCCCGCGCCGAGTGCGCCGGCGTCGGTATCACCCGGATCGGCGGCGGAGACGCCGACGGCGAGTCCGAGTGTAGTGAGAAAGAGGAGCATGCCCATCACCGTGAGCACGCCTGCCCAGATACCTCCCCAGGAAATACGAAATCCCTCGAGCGAGTTGTCAAAGTGTTCGTGAACCACACTAGCCATACCGTTCTCCTGACGCGCACATCGCAAAGTTAGTTGCAAGTGCAGACAGCAATGACTTATCAACAAAGTAGTTCCCGAAGCGTCGCAATGGATGCGGCAAAAAGCGTTTACGTCGGAGAAACACGGGGGGCGGACGTCAGACAAGCGCTCGCATGCTGATGGATGCGGCGGCCCTCGCGGAAGCCGGCAGACTTCAGTGCGGGACGCTCGTACGTTCGCACGCGGAGCGCCAGGACACCCATCAATTTCTGGCTAAGTGGGTGAGCAGACAAATCATTGGTAGACGAGGGTGCATCCATTCGCCACCCGATCGAGGCGACTCGATGGGTGTCCTCGATTGGCTCCTCGATTGGCCGCTTCGCCGTTTGCGTGCAGGAACTGCGAATTCCGTGCACCGGCGCGAGCGGCCATGTTTCTTCCGTGAGCGCTCATCGAGGCTGAAAGACCATGACATATCGAAGGACCGCTCCGCCGATCGCCCTTTTCCTGAGCTGGCTTGCCGCCGTCGCATCGACCGCCGAGAGTGCAGCATCCGGCGATCCGCTCGCACCGTTCGGTTGGTATAAGGATTTGCCGGGCATTGCTGGTTGGGGCTTACCCCGATGGCAAGACGAGCGATACGCAGTGCTACTCCCTGCAATTCAGTCGGTTCCCTTCGCGGCAGCATCAAGCTGAGCGGCGTGCACAGCAGTGAGAAGTTCGACAGCTTCGAAGGGGACTCGGGGTGCGCCTGGAATCCGAAAGCCAGGCGCGTGCAGTACATTGCAGCGGACTTCGGCGCCGGGCCGTACATCCGTACATTTGCAGTCACGGGTAGTTGAAGCGCCGCTTCACAATGTGGCGCAGCGCGGCTTCGCTGCGGTTGAAGTGACGCGCGACCCGCGGAAGACGCGGACTTCGCGGCACGTGGACTCCGATGTGATCAGCCCTGCAAAGACAGAGCGTCGCCTGCCGCGAGCGCTCCCGTCATATCCATATCTGCGCGTTGGCCCGGGAACGTACGGCCCGGCACGCGCATTCCTGCGCGTTGGTGCACGGGTTGACTCCGCGCAGCATGCGGGCCCGCTTCAAGCCACTGACATGTTGACGTTGCGCCGGTCCCCTCGGCCAGCCTGCGCGCGTGCGAGCGGATCTACGGGCGGGCGTGATCCTCGTCAGGTTCGTGAGCGCTCAACCTGGACTTTCGTGACTACGGATTCGCGCAGCCTGCGTACGCCGCGCACACGACAGAGACCTGATCCTTGTCCCGCTTGAACGTTTCATTCGAGGCCATGTGCTCTTTCAGCTGCGCTTCGGTCATGCAGATCTCCTTCGGAAAGCGAGAGCCGAGGATCGGCATTTTGCGGCAGTAGACGATGTCCCAGTCGTCGATCTTGACCTTGTAGCCCGGCGGCGGTTTGAACTTGTGTTTACTGCTCGCGGACGCAGGCTCCTGCGCCACTCTATTGACGGGCGCAGCGCCAGCGTCGCTGGCCGTCATCTCAGAGCTTGGTGGAACGGAGGCGCATCCAGCCAGAATGCACAATGCCGTCAGCGCAGGAATTCGCATGTCGCCATCCTCTGATTGATGTTATATGAGCAATGACTTGGAGCGTCGTCGAATCGTTGGTCGTGCACGGCTAACGTAGTCAATGCGACGATCCGCCGCAAGTACGGATGCCCGGAATGTGCGGCGCATCGAAAGACCCACGCGAATTCCAGGGACACCCATAGGCGGACTACCAGGACATCCATCATAGAGCGATGGCGCGGGCGCTCATGAATTGGAGATCGGCACGGACGCATTTTGAGCGGCAGCGCTCATGGAGCCCGCGAACTTCGCGAGTTTTCCTGCTATCGGCGGCGCGTGATCGTGTTGCGCGGGCCGATTCGATCGACGCAGGCGGCGCGGTCGTCGGATTTCTCGGGGCGCGACAACTCCGCCGGATGGATCTGCAGTGCGGCGA
Organism: Steroidobacter sp.; assembly: GCA_050738395.1. Classification (GTDB taxonomy): domain Bacteria; phylum Pseudomonadota; class Gammaproteobacteria; order Steroidobacterales; family Steroidobacteraceae; genus Steroidobacter. The sequence goes on along the minus strand of JBOHZJ010000334.1, from coordinate 3,054 downwards.
ACTGCGCTGTCTCAGGCTGTTTCGGCGCACGCTTGATCCTGACCGTCTCGCGCGGTCCGCCCTTAGGCTCAGCCACGTGAGCGGTGGACGCGAAGAAAAGATTCGCGAGCAATGCGAGGCTCACGGCGGCTGCGGTGCGGGCAGGGGAGGGCTTCATCTTACGGCTCCGTCTCATCCAGATCGAATGAGGCAGAGTCTGGCCTCAGGGCGTGAGGCTAGCGGAAGCGCCAGCGTGAAAGGCGCGTGAACGCCGAGTCAGGCGGGACAGCGTGCACCGCGCATTGACCGCGCGCCCGTGAAACTCTGGTCGCCCGCGAGGGCGCGAACGTGTTCCTGGTCGGGCGAAGTCAGGCCAAGCTTGACAGCGTCGCGGCAGAGATCACCGCTGCCGGTGGGCTGGCTGAAGTCGCGGTGCTCGATTGTCTCGACGCCGCGGCGCTCAGTTCAGCACGCGGATAGGGTTGTGGCGAAGACCGGGCGCATCGATATCGCGCTCAACGCGGTCAGCATCGTGCACGACCAGGGAGCATCATTCGAGGCTTTCGGGTCGCTTGGGACTCGCTCCGGCATCACGGTCGACGCGCGCCACACACACCAGGACATCCATCGATTTATGGATGACTGTCCAATCAATAGCGCCAACGCCGGTCGGGACTCATATGTATGCAGGGCAGGAGGTCCAGTATGGCGGAACCGGGTGCGGATCCGTGTCCTGGTCGCGCAAGACGCCGATCTCACTTCAGGACAAGGGCGCGGCAAATTGAGTTGCCGACAAAACACCTGCGTTAGCAGCGAAAACTGCGCACGGCGTTCTCCGCGCTCGCGAGCACAAGCGAGGACATCCATCGATTCACGCCGGGACACGCGTAGAGATCAGGTCCCCGATCGTGTCCTCGCGCCACGCGCCTCAAGCGCGCGACGCCGGGAAGCGTCGCGCGCTCACCCGATCCGTTTCTCACTGAATGCGAACGATCGTCGCCTCCAGGCGCGCGTCGAGTCGGTGCATCAACAGCAGCCCGATCTGCGACGGCGATGCTTCCGCGCCGCCCGGAACAGCCGCCGTACCGATCCGCACAGTTGAATGCCGCGCCACGACGTCCGGCGGGTTGATCGCGATGAACTTCGGCGTCGATGGCGTGTAGGTCATCGTGTCGATTGCATCGGTCTGCTCGCCAGTGAAGTAGTTATCGAACGCCGCCACCTCGAAGTCGATCGTCGTATCGTCCGTGATAGCGAGCGCCAGCGTTGGTACGGTGAGTATGACGTTCCCCGATTGCAGATCCGCGTCCGTGAAGGCGACTGCCGTCGCTTCCTGCGTGGCGAGGTTCCCCACGAACACGACGTTGGCGCCGCTGACGGCAAATCCTCCCAGTTCCGCGTTGAACACCACGAAGTCGGGTGCGCCGTCGCGGTTCGTATCGATGACGACATCGAACTCCGCAGGGTAGTTGGGATGCGCCCGCCGACCGTACGTGTTGACGGCGAACTGCAACACGCCCGGCGTTGCGAGCCGCACGCCCACGGCGCGCATGTCGATGAACGCAAAGGAGTCGCCCGGTCCCGGCAGCTCGGAATCATCCGCGCGCGGGCTCACCCCGGTGAGGGAGAACACGTCAAGCCCGCTGGCTGCGAGGCCCAGGTTGCTCACGCGCACGCTCTGCCCAGCCTTCACATTGTCGCTCGCGGTGATTGCGGCGGCCTTGCGGGGCAGAACATGCCACGGCACGGTGAGTTCTTCATCGCCCGCCGTGAGTTGCAGGTAGCCGTCGTACTCAGGTCCGTTGAGCAGCGAGCCGTCTCCGCCGTTCGGGCCGCCATCGAGCGGCCAGTCTGGGAGTTTGCGACCGTCGATGAGCATGATCACGTGAACCTCACGCCTGCCGTTTGCACGCACATGCACACTGCCGGGAGCGATCAGCCGCACGGCGCCTGTGCTCTCGTCATTGGCGAAGCGGAAGCTCGTGGTGACGTTGAACGTCTTGTCCGTGTCCGCGAAGTTCTCCACCAGGAGTTTTCGCCGAAGCGTCTTGAAGGCGACCACATCATGGAAGCCGAAAGACAACGATGCACTATGGCCTTCACGGTCACGCGCGACGGAGCTCAGCTCGAGGGCGCGATCGACGCGCAGCTCACCGGCGCCGATCCGAGTGACCGGGGCCAGTTCGCCCGGCAAGAGCGCGGGGTTCGTGAAGATCTCCGTCTCGGCGCTATTCATGAGCATCGCCTTGATCTGCTCGGGCGAACGCTCCGGATAGGCCTCGATCAACAAGGCCGCTGCACCTGACACCATGGGCGTGGCGCCGGAGGTGCCGCCGAAGGCTTCTTCGCCGTCGCCGGTGGCGGATACGGCGGAGACTGATCCGCCCGGTGCGCCGATTTCAGGCTTGATAGCGGTATGGCTGATCGATGGTCCGCGCGCGGACGAGCTGACCATTCCGCCGACGAGGTCGATTGCGGTTTCCGGAGACACTGTGACGTTGACCGGGGCTTCGAGGTGCGCCTTGATCGAATTGCTCAGCGACTGCTGAATCACGAGGGTCGGCACGAAGTTGTCGCCGCCGCCGAACGAGAACGAGATTGCATCGCCGGGCGCGATCAACCCGATGAGCACGCCGATCGCGCCGGCTTCAGCAGCGCGATCAACTTTCAAACTGACCGAGCACGCGCCGCGATCGATCAACGCCACTTTGCCGGCTGGATCGTCGAGGTATGGATCCTCAGGGATACCGGGAGCAATGCTGTCGGCCGGACATCCCTGGCCGACGTGCGCAACATCGCCGGTGAAGCCGTCGCCGATCGGCGCCCAGGCGACCGTCGCTGTATTCGGATAGGTTCCCGCGATCTCCTCGGGAGAATTGACGATCAGCGGAAAGGACTGCGCGCTCGGCACTTGCGTTTGCGCGACGCTGATCACGCCTTCGCCGATCGAAGGCGAGCTGACGATGTAGGGACGATTTGCTGCGTTGCCTGCCGCAGTCACGACCACGACGCCAAGCCTCACGGCGGCGGCAGAGGCTTCGGCCAGGTCGTCTTCTTCCTGGCCATAGTCCGAGC
>JBOHZJ010000333.1:0-9361 GCA_050738395.1 Steroidobacter sp. | reverse complement strand
GTACTGATCCGGATTCTGGTTGAGCGCAAGGACGCTGCCGGTAATCGTATTGCGCGTCGTGTCGTTGCCGCCGACGATCAACAGGATCACGTTGCCCATCAGCTCCTGCGGCGGCATGTTCCGTGTTTCCGCGCCGTGCGCGAGCATGGAGATGAGATCATTGCCGGCGCCGCTCTGTATGCGTTCGGCCCACATCCGCTGGAATGCGGTGAAACATTCCGTCATCTCCTCGAGCCACTGCTCCTGACTATCGATAACGCCGCCGCCTGGAACCGCCGTCGCCACGTCGGACCAGCGCGTGAGCTTGCGGCGCTGCTCCTGCGGGAAGTCGAACAACGTCGCCAGGGTCATCGCGGTGAGTTCCATCGAAACTTTGTCGACCCAGTCGAACTCTTCGCCAATCGGCAGCTCGTCCAGAATTCCGGCGGCGCGCTCGCGGATCAGCGGCTCGAGATATTTGAGGTTGCCGGGCGAAACCATCGGGGTCACGGTCTTGCGCTGCACGTCATGCTTCGGCGGGTCCATGGCGATGAACATCGGCAGCACCGCACGCCCATCGCCGAAGAGAGTGATGCCGCCCTCCGAGGAAAACTGTTTATGGTTGGTGTCGATCGCCATGATGTCGTTGTACTTCGTGATCGACCAGTACGGTCCGTAGACCTTGCTGTCAAAGTAGTGAACCGGGTCTTCACGGCGCAGGCGCTCGAAATAGGGGCCGGTGACGTCGTTGTGAAACAACTTTGGATTCGCCACGTCGATGGCGTCGACCGACTTCGAGTACGCGTCCGCACGCGCGGCCGCGACATCCTGCGGCGCCTCGTCGAACAAGCTGAGCACGATGTTCGGCGCAGCGTTCTTCATAACCGATAACGCGTCTGTCACGTTTATTCTCCTGGGTAGTGAGGCGCCGATTGCGCGATCAGTGCTGCGCTTCCGGCAGGTGCACGACAACCCCGTCGAGTTCCTCGCGCATCCTGATCTGACAGGAAAGCCGCGAGTCCGGCGCGACTTCCGGCGCCAACTGCAGTAACTCCGATTCCGCCTCCGAAGCAGGCGGTCCGACGATCGCCATCCACTTCGGATCGACATGCACATGACATGTCGCGCAGGCGCAGGATCCCCCGCAGTCGGCGTCGATGCCCGGCACGCCATTCGAGACGGCGCCCTCCATCAACGACAACCCGTCGGCGAGTTCGACTGTATGCGCCGCCCCATCGTGCTCGATATATGTCACGCGCCCCATGGATTCTCCGCAAAGGCGCCTGGCTTCTGCTTCGCGCCATTACATTATTGTCAGAGGTGACAATAGAAGAAGGACCAGGTGAAGGCAAGACGAAACGCCCTGCGGATCGGCGCCCACGAGCTAGCCCGTGAACTGATCTTCGGGCGGCGTCTGTTTGATCGGTTGGGCGTCGATTTCTCTCTCGGCCTGCAACCAGTCCTCAAGTTCGGCCCCGGGCGCGAAGCCTCGTTGTTGCGCGAGCTGATACGCACGCTCGGCGATGCGCGACTCGCGGTCTCGAGTCGGCTGGTCCACCGCTTCGCTGGCCCGATCCACCCGGACGATGTCGGGAATCAATGTCTCCGGGGACGTCTCGTCTGAGTTGGACGGTCGGTTGATCGCCGGGTCGACCTTGATGGCGCGACCCCCGGTCGATCGCGAAACTACGCCGGATTTGTCCGTCTTACCCGATGATGAGCGTTCGCCCATGGTCTTTTCCGAGGGTGGTGCACGACGAAGGATTCGCGGATCGCGAAAGTTCCTGCGGAGAGAAATGATGGGCCCGCTGTTAACTTTGAAGGTACACGACCGGTTGCGTGCTGCTGTGCGCACTGGTGAAAGAGAGGTGGAGTGCTCGCTCGACCTGGATCGTTCGACAAAGACGGTCGAGGTCGGCATTGACGGATGGAGCTGGGAAGGCCGCCGATTCCCCTATCTGGAGACCTGCAAGGAAAGAACTATTTACCATTGGACCGGCGCGAGCTTCGAACCGGCAGCGCGTTACGCGACATCGCTGATCAAACTGGTTCCGACCGAGTGGGGGCCGCCGACGTTTGAAATCGACGGCATCAAGATGTTGCCGACCGCGCGAGTCTCCCCGTATGCGGACGCCGAGCGCAAAGTGGCTCTGATTCAGCCGCGCGGCAAGGTGATTCTGGACACCTGCGGCGGCCTCGGCTACTTCGCTGCATGGTGTTTGCGAGGGCAGGCCAGGCAGGTGCTCTCGTACGAGAAAAATCCTGACGTGATCTGGCTGCGCAGCCTCAACCCCTGGTCGCCTGAGATTGACGATCGACTGACGTTGACCCAGGGCGACATCAGCGAGCAGATTACTTTGCTGCCCAACGAATCGGTCGATGCAATCCTGCACGACCCGCCGCGTTTCGGCATCGCCGGAGAGCTCTACTCGCAGGTCTTTTATGATCACCTGGCCAGAGTGATCAAGCGCAAAGGCAAGCTGTTTCACTACACCGGCGCGCCGAACAAGCTCACGAGCGGACGCGACGTGCCCAACGAAGTCGGGAATCGTTTGCGGCGCGCCGGATTCGTCGCGAAGTTGAATGGCGATGGTGTATTGGCGGTGAAAGGCGGGCGCTGAACGCGCGGTGCGCCGGACGTTCGTCGTTCCATATAATAATGTCGTCTGAGCCTGGTCCGGAGCCCTCCATGTGTCGGAATATCAAGACTCTCTTCAACTTCGACCCGCCGGCGACGGAGGATGAGATCCGCGCCGCATCACTGCAGTTTGTGCGCAAACTGAGCGGCTTCAACAAGCCGTCGCAGGCCAATGAGGCGGCGTTCAACCGCGCGATCGACGAAGTCACGGCCGCCGCACGCGCCTTGATGACGTCGCTGTCGACGAACGCCAAGCCGCGATATCGCGAGTTCGAAGTCCTCAAAGCGCAGGAGCGTGCGCGTCTCAGGTTCGGCCGTTCCTGATCCCGCTGCAGGAACGCTTGAACGCTGAGGTCTCCCCACGAATTTTCGAACGTGAAAATAACGGATTTGCGGCAAAGTCCAGGTTCTCTCCGTTCGTCCTGAAATTCTGTGGATGAGTGCAGGACTGAAGATCCCTTCACCGGGCTCAGGGCGAATGGAGAAGAGCCAGAGTGGTTCTTCTTCTTCATTTCCGTTCGCCCTGAGCTCGTCGAAGGGTTCTTTGTCTGCAACAGTGCTTCGACGAACTCAGCACGAACAGCATGAAAAATCTCCGGCCGCGGTAACCTGCTGTTCTTCCACGAACATTCGTGGCGGAGCCTCAGACCTTCAACGGCAGACATAGCCATTACCAATCATTCATGAGTCGACTGGATTTCAAACTCGAAGCGACGGCCGCGGGCTCTCGTGCTCGCGCGGCGCGCTTTCGTACTCAGCACAACGAGGTGCTGACGCCGACGTTCATGCCGGTGGGCACGCACGCGTCGGTGCGTTCGCAGCGCCGCGAGGATCTGCTCGAGAGCGGCGCTCAGGTGCTGCTCGCCAATACCTATCACCTGCTGTTGCGACCCGGCGTCGAAATCTTCGAGAAGTTCGGCGGCATCCATGGATTCATGAACTGGCCTCGGGCGGTGTTGACCGATTCCGGCGGCTTCCAGATTTTCTCGCTGCCCAACAGCCGCAACATGCGCGAGGAGGGCGCCGAATTTAAAAGCTACGTCGACCACACCACGATCTGCCTCAGTCCCGAACGAAGCATCGCCGCGCAGAAGTCGATCGGCGCCGACATCATGATGGTGCTCGATCAGTGTGTGCCCTCGACTGTCGAGCGCAGCGTCGCCCGACAAGCGATGGAGTTGACGCACCGCTGGGCGCATCGCAGCCTCGCTGCGCGCGGCGATTCCCAGCAGGCTCTGTTTGGCATCGTTCAAGGCGCCTGCTATTCCGACCTGCGCGTCGAGAGTGCACGTGCGATCACTCAGTCGCCATTCGACGGCTTTGCGATTGGCGGCCTTGCGGTCGGCGAAAGTGTTGCGCAACGTGAGGATTGCACGGCGACTGTCACCGAATTGCTGCCGCAGGATCGTCCCCGATATTTGATGGGCGTGGGCACGGCGCGCGATCTGCTCGAAGCGGTGCATCGCGGCGTCGACATGTTCGATTGCATCCTGCCGACTGCGCTCGCGAAACAGGGCCTCGCATTCACCAGTGTCGGGCGACGCGATCTGCGTCGCGCCGCGTACCGCGACAGGGAAGGCCCGATCGACCCCGCCTGCGCCTGCTACACCTGCAGGACGCACTCGATCGCTTATCTGTTTCATCTGCTTCGCGTGCACGACGCGCAGTGCTGTCAGCTCCTCGGGCTGCACAATATTCACTTCTACATGCGGCTCATGCGCACTATGCGCGAGCACATCCTGGCGGGAACGTGGCTTGATTTTTACCAGACTCAACGCGACGTGCTCGACGCGCGTGATAGCTACGGCGCGAAATCGAACCACATCACCAAGGCGGAGCGTCAGAAACTCAGGCTGCGGGAGGGACGCTACGAGGTCCTGGTGCGCGATGGCGTGGGTCGTATTCGCGACACGCACTCCGGCGAGGTGATGCACTCCGTCAACGACCCCGCCGAGGAAGCGCGCTCGCTCTATGTGGAGCAATCGGGACTGATCGATCGATTGAAAAAAGCCGACGTCCATCCGCTCGTCGTGTGGGACGTTGGCCTGGGCGCCGCCGCCAACGCCATGGCGACGATCCTCGCGGTCGAGGGAATGAATCCCGATGAACGCGCTCGCAGGCTGGTGCTGGTGAGTTTCGAGAACGATCTGGATTCGCTCAAACTCGCGCTGCGCCACACCCAGTGGTTCAAGCATCTGCGCCATCCGGGGCCGCAGCAGCTGTTGGCCAGGAATCAATGGATGAGCGCCTCCGGCGTCATCGACTGGTTGCTCCTGCCTGGCGACTTCACCGTACGCAAGTTCGACGCGCCGCCCCCCGATATCGTGTTTTTCGACCCGTTTTCGTTCAAGACCGACAGCGCGCTGTGGACGCTGGCGTCGTTCCGCGAACTTGCCGATGTATGCGCCGACAAGGCGACGGAACTATTTACGTATACCTATTCCACGAAAGTACGGGCCGCGATGCTCGCAGCCGGCTTCTTCGTGGCGAAAGGCTGCGCGACGGGACCCAAGGTGGAGACCACCATCGGGCTGTCGCATCGCGCCGCAACGGCGCCGCACGAGCGCGAACTGCTGAGCGACGAGTGGCTCGACAAGTGGCGCCGCAGCGATGCGCAGGCGCCGTTCGGAGTCAGTGCGGGGGACGAGTCATGGCGCGATTCGGTGACCCGCCATCCACAATTCCGCAAGTGACTCGATCCAGATCAGACCGGTCGAAGTTTCGTCACGACGCGACCAATCTCAGGAACAAAGCATCCGACAAGCAAGTTGGGCTGGGGGCACCTACATTGCTGTCGTCCGACAGTTTGATGAAGCTATGACCTCCGTCGATTTCGTCGTACCCGGCGCATCACCGAAGCCTGCGCCAGGGCTGCGGCTGCGATGGAGCGTTGCGCTGCTGGCTGTTACTCTGACTCTGCTCGCAATTCGCCTATTTGCATTCGAAGCCGTGATTGGCCTGGCGGTGCGACTGATCAGCAACGACGGGCAGATCTCAGCGCAAAACCGCCAGCTCCTGGGAAATCTGTTGGTTGAGATCATTGTCTGGATCGCCGCTCTGAATCTGTGCGCGTTTGTCATGTCCACTCGACAGGGCGCCGCGCGCGCCCGGGCATTGCTCCGCAGCGATCGCCTGGAATCGCCGCTCAGCAGAGTTCCCGACCCGTATCGAGTGCTGTTGGTCTCGAGCGTTCTCGGCATCGCAGTCATCGGGCTATGGTTGCTGCGGCCGCGACTGCCGACTGGTTTCGAATGGGTGTTCGCAAAGGAAGGCGCTCTGGAGTTCCTGACCTTTGCCCTGCTGATCGTGAGCGCTGGTCTGTGCGCCGGCGCAGCGAGGCGTCGCTATGTTCACCGCACAGGAGCGGCTCACCGCTGGATCGTGCTGAGCTATGCCGCCATGGCTGTCGTGCTGTTTGCGACGGGCATGGAGGAGATCAGCTGGGGACAGACCTACCTCGCCTGGGAAACACCGGAAAAATGGGCGGCGATCAATAGCCAGCAGGAAACTACGTTGCACAACCTGCTCGATCAGCGCACGTTGCACATCGTCGCCCAGCGCATCACTTATGCGTTCGCCGCGCTGATGCTGCTGGCGACATTCATCGGGATCAGAGTCAGACACCCATATATCAGCGCGATGGCGCCGCACTTCAGCACGATCGTGATCGTTCTTCTGATTGCGTACTCAGCGTTGCGATTCCATCTGGAGGTCTCGGAAATCCTCCTTTCGATTTTCGCAACCTGCTATTCATGGCGCGGCTATATCGCAGCGGCCATATCCCGCGACGCCGTCAACACCAGCGTTCGGACCATACCGACGGTTCAATGAAGGAGCCGCGTCAATGGCGCTTACTCGAGCATCAGCGTAAAAATGCGCGTTTCCGGACGCAGAAGATCAAATGTCGGAAACAGTAGCGATCTTTGTCGACGTTCAAAATATCTACTACACGACGCGCCAGGCGTTCGCTCGTCACTTCGATTACAACGCCTTCTGGGCGGAGGTCACGGCCAGCAGAACGGTGGTGAAGGCCATTGCGTTTGCGACGCAGCGGGATGATGAAAAGCAGAAGAGGTTCCAGAACATCCTTCGCGCCATAGGCTTCGAAGTCAAACTCAAGCCATTCATTCGACGAAGCGACGGTTCCGCAAAGGGAGACTGGGACGTCGGCATCACACTGGACGTCCTGGAGTACGCTGCTCAGGCAGACGTCGTGGTGCTCGCGTCCGGAGACGGCGATTTTGATTTGCTGGTGCAGAAAGTCAGAGACAAATATCGCGCGTCTGTCGAGGTCTATGGCGTTGCGCAGCTCTCCGCCGCCTCCCTGAAGCGTGCTGCTTCCAGGTTCGTGTGCATCGAAGAGCATCTGCTATTGTGAGATTCGGTATTGTGAGATCCGGGTTTGGAATCCGGCATCCCGACGCGCGACAAGAAGGGCGGCCAGAACCACGTGTCCATGAAGAACCTCTTTCTGATCCTCCTCTTCGCGTGCGCTTCCTGTGGGTCGCCGCAGCAACCCGCGGGCGATCGATCCACCGGCCGGGGCCTGGATGCATGGCAGGCGCAGGCGCGGAACGTCACGATCGTGCGCGACGACTGGGGCATACCGCATGTTCACGGCAAGACAGATGCGGATGCAGTGTTCGGTCTCATGTATGCCCAGGCTGAGGATGACTTCAACCGGGTCGAGACGAATTTTCTTCTCTCACAGGGGCGGCTTGCGGAAGCGGAAGGGGAGAAGGAAATCTGGCGCGACCTGCGCATGAGGCTCTTCATCGATCCCGACGACATGAAGGCCAGATATGACGGGAGCCCGGACTGGTTGAAGAGGTTGATGAACGCCTGGGCGGACGGACTGAACTACTACCTGCAGACGCATCCGCAGGTGAAGCCGCGCGTCATCGCTCGTTTCGAACCCTGGATGGCCCTGACGTTCAGCGAAGGCAGCATCGGCGGCGACATCGAGCGCGTCTCACTCCCGGAACTCGAATCGTTTTATGGCGGAAAGGCGCCGGCGGTGCAACGCACGGCTGCTGACGCAACGGGACTGCAGCAACTCGAGCCGACAGGCTCCAACGGCTTCGCAATCGCGCCGTCGAATTCCGCCTCGAAGCATGCCTTGCTCTGGATCAACCCGCATACCCCGTTCTTTTTTCGCGCCGAGGCGCAAGCAAGGAGTGATGAAGGGTTGAATGCCTATGGGGCGATTACATGGGGGCAGTTCTTCATCTATCAGGGGTTCAACGAGCACGCCGGCTGGATGCACACCTCGAGCGGCGTGGACAACATCGATGAATACCTCGAAACCGTGACGCAGAGGCAGAGCGGTTTCGTCTACAAGTATGGAGACGGGGAGCGACCGTTGCGGGCCCGCAAAGTCATGGTTCGTTACAGGACGGCGGACGGCGTGGCGCAACGAGAGTTCGTCGTGTATCGCAGCCATCATGGGCCGATCGTTCGCGAGGTCGACAGTAAGTGGGTGAGCGTTCGTTTGATGGAGGATCCGGTGAACGCGCTGACGCAATCCTGGTTGCGCACGAAGGCGAAGAGCCTTCAGGAGTTCAGGCAGATCATGAATCTGCACACGAACTCATCGAACAACACTGTGTTCGCGGACTCGCAGGGCGACATCGCTTACTTCCATGCGAACTACATTCCGAAGCGCGACCAGAAGTTCGACTGGACAAAGCCGGTGGACGGCAGCGATCCGGCGACAGAGTGGCAGGGCGTGCATACGGTGGATGAGGCGCCTAACGTGTTCAATCCGGAAGGCGGCTGGCTCTATAACACCAACAACTCGCCATGGAGCGCTGCCGGCGCAGACAGCCCGAAGCAGAAAGACTATCCGTCCTACGTCGATCGCGGCCCGGAAAATCCGCGCGGCGTGCACGCCATCCGGATGCTCAGCAGGAAGAAGGATTTCACGCCAGAAACGCTCGTCGCAGCCGCGTTCGATCGGCAGATGCCGGCGCTCGAGACGCTCATTCCGCCGCTCATCCGGGCCCATGCGACGCTTGCGACATCAGATCCGCTGCACCTGAAACTCGCTGCTCAGATCGCTGAACTCAGGAACTGGAACTGTCGCTGGGCCGCGGACTCCATTGCGACATCACTCGCTGTACTGTGGGGCGATGAACTCTGGGGACGAGTCAACACCGACGCGGACCGGCAGCGCGTTTCCGTATACGAGTACATGGAGAAACATGCGAGCGCCGAACAACGTCTCGAGGCGCTCGCCACGGTCGTGGACAGACTCAACACGGACTTCGGGAAGTGGCGAGTCCCGTGGGGCGAAATCAACCGCTTTCAGCGCCTGACGGGCGATATCGTGCAGCCGTTCAACGATGCCGAACCCAGCATCCCCGTGCCGTTTACCCCTGGTCGCTGGGGATCCCTCGCAACCTTCGGCGCGCGCTCTTACCAGGATTCAAAGAAGATCTACGGCACGACCGGCAACAGTTTCCTCGCCGTGGTCGAGTTCGGCGACAAGGTGAAGGCGAGGGCGCTTACGGTAGGTGGGCAGAGCGGCGATCCAAAGTCACCGCATTTCAACGATCAGGCGCTTCGGTACACGAAGGGCGAACTGCGTGAGGTGTACTTCTATCCAGAGCAGTTGCAGGCTCACACCGAGCGTATCTATCACCCGGGCGATTGAGGAGTGCTGCGCGAATGTCGGCCTGAGCGTCGCCCCTCGTTCAAACAAGAGAAAGCCCGGCCGTTCAGCCGAGCACGCCAAGCACCACC
>JBOHZJ010000332.1:0-30942 GCA_050738395.1 Steroidobacter sp. | reverse complement strand
CATCGGCCGCGACAAAATTCTGCACCGGCCCGCCAGCCCGATTGGCCGCCGTCAAAACGTCTTCGATGGTCGACGCAGCTTCGAAGTCGATCATCCGTACGTTGGTCGCGCGAGCGTGATGTGCGGTCCACGCGAGCGCTAGCGGACGCCCATCAGCGTCGCTATTCACGATCGGTCCCCAGCGTGTAGCCTTCACCTCCAGAGTGACCGGATCCTCGCCGCGTACCTTGATTGTTTCGCTGCGGAGAGCAAATTCCTCGGCGCCCTCGGCGGTGAAGTAGCGGCTCGCGTTCTCGGGATCGACATCGACCACGACGAGATCCGTCCAGTCGCCATAGCTGTTCGTGTATCCCCACGCAACGCGGCCATTGCTGCCGACCACGAGCATCGGCAATCCCGGGAGCGTCACGCCGACCAGATCACGCTGTTCGTCGTCTTGCGCTTCCACGATGAGCCGCGCGCGATACCACACATGCGGCAGGCGCAGCCCAAGATGCATATCATTGGCCAGCAAGGCTGCATTGTCTTGTGCGTGGGTTCCGGCGACCGCCCAGCTGTTACTGCCGACGAAAAGTCTTTCTTCCAGCGCAATCACGGAACGCGGCGCCGTCAATGCGGCCACTCGCGCAGCGCCTTCGCGCAGATTCATGGTGTGCGCATCCGGGATTTCAGGTGCGCGCCAGACGCCGCCGGTGACCGGAGCATCCCACTCTGTGCCGAACGGATGCGCGAACGCGAACAACTCGGCGGGCAGCGCCTCACGCAACTGCGACCGCGCGAGTTCTTCTTCGCCGGTCGAATCGTTGAGGTTGAGATACATCGAGAACGCGACCAGCACCGAGTCCTCTGGCCGCCACGCCGCCGGATCAGCGCGCAGCAGGAGGTACTCCCACGGTCGGGCGCCCGCATTGTCGAGTGCGAAGTTGACGCCATCGGTGTACGCAGCGAGCAGCGCGCGATCCGCATGGCTCGCACTGCCGACGACCTCGGTTGCTACGCGTCGGAACGCATGCACGCGGAGCTTCTTGTCCGTATCGACGAGCCCCTCGCCAAGAAGTTCGGCGAGTTCGCCGGCGGCGGCGCGGCGCATGAGATCCATCTGAAAGAATCGATCCTGTGCGTGCGCAAGTCCCGTGGCGAAGGCGAGATCGCGGCGCGATTTTGCGCGGATCGTGGGCGCTCCCTCCGCGTCGCGTTCGATTGATGCACGGGCGCTCAACCCTGCGGTGAGGATCTCACCTTCGATCAGCGGCAGGCTGCTGCGCAGTGAGAGATAGAGCGTCACGCTGACGAGCAGCGCCGCTGCAAAAACAGCAATCGCAACGTAGCGAACAAACCGCATGAGAACCCCTGACCTGTTTTTTATCGAGTTCAGCGTCGCCAACGGACGCAGCGCCGCGGTCCTTGCGGTTCGAGAAATCTTCAGACCTTTACTTCCAGAATCTTCATCGCGTTCGTTTTACCCGAAACGCCCGACAGCTCGCCCTTGGTGAGAATGATCCGATCACCGGCCTCGACCATCCCGCGCTCGAGCATCACCTTGAAAATGTCTGCGTACAGAACTTGTGCGTTGCTATGCGTGATATCGAAGGTCACCGGATAGACGCCGCGATACAACATGACGCGACGCCGCGTTTCTTCATGACGCGTGAATGCATAAATAGGGATGTCGGTGCGGATGCGCGACATCCATAGCGGCGTCGAACCGGATTCGGTCAGCGCGACGATGGCTTTCACTTTCAGATGATTCGCCGTGTACATGACGGCCATCGCGATCGCTTCGTCGGTTTTCTCGAACACGCCGCCTTCGCTTCGGTGCCGCACGGGGGTATGGGAGGACTCGTACTTCTCCGCGCCGAGAATGACCTGCGACATGGCCTGCACAGCCTTGACCGGATGTTTACCGACGGCGCTTTCGCCCGACAGCATCACTGCATCGGTGCCGTCCATTACTGCATTGGCGACGTCCGACACTTCGGCGCGCGTCGGCACCGGATTGTGGATCATCGACTCCATCATCTGCGTCGCGGTGATCGCCACGCGGTTGCGCTTACGCGTGGCCGCGATGATGTGCTTCTGCAGACCGGTCAGTTCGGCGTAGCCGACTTCGACGCCGAGGTCGCCGCGCGCAACCATCACGGCGTCGCTCGCCTGAACGATGCGATCCAGATTCACGAGCGCTTCGCTGCGCTCGATCTTGGCGACCAGGAAGCCGTGCCCTCCTTCCTTGCGCAACAGGCCCCTCGCCTCGTCCATGTCGGAACCGTCGCGTGCGAACGAGACCGCGAGATAGTCGACGCGCAGCTCGGCAGCGAGTTTGATGTCGGTACGATCCTTGTCGGTGAGTGCGCCGGCGGATAGACCGCCGCCCTGCTTGTTGATGCCCTTGTTGTCCGACAACTCACCACCGACCACGACACATGTGTCGATTCGCGAACCCGCGACGCCCGTGACGTCGAGAACGATCTGGCCATCGTTCAACAGCAAGGTGTCGCCTTTCCGTACGTCCCTGGGAAGACTCTTGTAGGCGACGCCTACGGAGCTCGAGGTGCCCGCCTTCGAGTCGAGCGACACGTCCAGGGCAAAAGGCTCGCCCTCATTCAGCATCACCTTGCCTTCAACGAACCGCTCGATACGTATCTTCGGACCCTGCAGATCGCCCAGCACCGCGACCCACTTGCCGACCTGCTCGGCGACCTCACGCACCATCTGCACGCGCTTCGCGTGGGCCGCGGCTTCACCATGCGAGAAATTTACACGCACTACATCCGCGCCGGCGCGCAGCATGTCCGCGAGTACTTTGGGATTGTCGGTGGCGGGGCCGAGGGTCGTGAGGATTTTGGTGCGGCGGAGCATGGCGTAGCTGTGATTGGTGACTGATGACGACCGGCGCCGGAGTGTAATGCGATCTACGCCGCGCCTATAGCAGGAATCGCGTGGCGGCGTTGAGGCGCCCGGTAAGTGGGCGCCGTGCGCAGACGATCACGCCTTCGCGCGCTCTTCCAGTGCAGCGACTGCCGGCAATTTTTTCCCTTCCAGGAATTCCAGGAACGCACCGCCGCCAGTCGAGATGTAGGAAATATCATCCTCGACGCGGTATTTTTCGATGGCCGCGAGCGTATCGCCGCCGCCGGCGATCGAAAACGCGGAGCTGCGGGCGATAGCATGCGCCAGGGTGCGGGTGCCTTCACCAAACTGATCGAACTCGAACACCCCGACCGGCCCGTTCCAGACGACGGTGCCCGCGCTGGCGCACATGCGTGCAAAGCGCTCCGCGGTATCCGGGCCGATATCCAGAATCATTTCGTCGGCCGCGACGTCCCGGATAGATTTGACGTCCGCTTCCGCGCTGGCCGCAAACTCCGTCGCGACCACCACGTCGGTGGGCAGCGGGATGTCGACATTGAGTTCGGCGGAGCGCTTCAGCAGCGCCTTCGCGATATCGATCATCTCCATCTCCGCCAGTGACTTGCCGATGTTGTGCCCCTGTGCGGCTAGAAAGGTATTCGCGATACCGCCGCCGACGATGAGCTTGTCGACCCTGGCGAGCAGGCTCTCGAGCACCGTGAGTTTGGTCGATACCTTCGATCCGGCGACGATCGCGATCAACGGCCGCTTCGGTTTTTCGAGCGCGGTTTCCAGCGCCACGAGTTCATTCATCAGGAGCGGACCGGCGCAGGCGGTTTTCGCGAAGCGCGCCACACCATGCGTGCTCGCCTCCGCCCGGTGCGCTGTGCCAAACGCGTCCATCACGAATACCTCGCACAGCGCCGCCATCTTGCGCGCGAGATCCTCCTTGTCCTTTTTCTCGCCCGTATTGAAGCGCACGTTTTCGAGCAGCACCACCTCTCCGGCGGCGCACTCGACGCCGTCCAGCCAGTTCTTCTCGAAACGAACCTTGTAGCCAAGCAGTTCGGAAAGACGCTGCGCTACGGGTGCAAGTGAAAATTCCGGATCGAAGACGCCTTCCTCCGGCCGACCGAGGTGCGACATGAGCAGCACGCGCGCACCCGCCTTTTTCGCGGCTTGAATCGTCGGGAGCGATGCACGGATGCGCGCGTCGCTTGTAACGACGCCGCCCTGCACCGGCACGTTCAGATCCTCGCGAATCAGAACGCGTTTGCCGCGTAGATCGAGATCGGTCATGCGGAGAATGGGCATGGGAGACTCCAGTCGAGCGGAATGAACGGCGACAGGCGACGGGCCACAGGCTACGGTCAGAACTGCTGGCCGCCCTCTTGCTGTCGCCTGTAGCCTGCAGCCAGCGGCTCTCAGGCCGCCTTCGCCCACGCCGCCGTGGTGTCGAGCATGCGATTGGAGAAGCCCCATTCGTTGTCGTACCACGCACAGACCTTGACCATCGTACCTTCGATCACCTTCGTCATCGTGGCGTCGTAGCTTGCCGAATGTGGATCGTGATTGAAGTCGACCGACACCAGCGGCCCATCCGTGTACGCGAGAATGCCCTTGAGCGCACCGTTCGCAGCCTCCTTCATCGCCGCGTTGATCTCTTCCACGCTGGTGGCGCGCTTCGCGATGAAACTCAGATCGACGAGCGAAACGTTGATGGTCGGCACGCGCACCGCGAAACCATCGAGCTTGCCATTGAGCTCGGGCAGCACCAGACCGACCGCGGACGCTGCTCCGGTCTTGGTCGGAATCATCGACATGGTTGCTGAACGCGCGCGGCGCAGATCCTTGTGATACACGTCGGTGAGCACCTGATCGTTCGTATATGCATGTATCGTGGTCATGACGCCGGAGGCGATGCCGATCCTGTCCTGCAATACCTTGGCGATCGGCGCGAGACAGTTCGTTGTGCACGAGGCGTTCGAGATGACCGTATGGCTCGACTTCAACACATTGTGGTTGACGCCATAGACGATCGTCGCATCGACGTCCTTTTCGCCAGGCGCCGAGACCACCACTTTCCTTGCTCCGCCAGTCAGGTGCGCGCTCGCCTTCGCCTTGCTGGTGAAGAGACCTGTGCATTCGAACACGAATTCGACCCCGAGCTGGCCCCAGGGGAGCTTCGCCGGATCACGTTCGGCCAGCACACGAATGCGATCGCCGTTGACGATCATCGAATCGCCTTCGACCTGCACCTCGCCGCGGAATTTGCCGTGGGCCGTGTCGTAGCGCGTCAGATACGCGTTCGTCTGCGCATCGCCGAGATCATTCAGGGCGACGATCTGAATGTCCTTCTGACGATTCGATTCGTACAGCGCACGCAAGACGTTGCGGCCGATGCGGCCGTAGCCGTTGATTCCGACTTTGATAGGCATTGTTTAGTCCTCTACTGTGAGTCTGAAGTCCGTAGTCTGTAGTCGGTAGCCAGAGGCGCATCTTCATCTTTGCTACACACTACGGACTAATCACCAACAAATTAGATCCCGGACAGCAGTTGCTCCGCGGTCGTCACGACGTTCTCCGCCGTGAACCCGAAGTGTCTGAACAGATCCTTCGCGACGCCGGATGCGCCGAAAGTCGTCATACCGATGACCGCTCCGCCGGAGCCGACGTAGCGCCACCAGGCGTCGGGCGCGGCGGCCTCGATCGCGACCCGCGCAGCGACGGCGCGCGGCAGCACCTGCTCGCGATAGCTTTCGTCCTGCGCGTCGAACACGCTGCTGGCGGGCATTGACACTACACGCACGCGGCGACCGTTTTGTTGCAGCCTGGCGGCCGCATCGATTGCGAGCGCCGTCTCCGAACCAGTCGCGATCAGAATGAGCTGCGGCGCACCCTCGCAATCCTTCAGAACATAACCGCCGCGGCGGATGCTCGCGATCTGCTCGCTGGTACGCGATTGCGCCGGCAATCCCTGACGGGTCAGCGCAAGGCAGGTCGGCCCGCTGCGCTCGATTGCATCCGCCCAAGCGACGGCGGTCTCGGTGCTGTCGCAAGGCCGCCAGACCGTCATTCCCGGAATCATGCGCAGGCTCGGCAGATGTTCTACGGGTTGGTGCGTCGGACCATCTTCACCGAGGCCGATCGAGTCGTGGGTCATTACGTAGATCACGCGCTGTTTCATCAGCGCCGACATCCGCATTGCGTTGCGCGCGTAGTCCGAGAACACCAGAAAGGTGCCGCCGTAAGGAATGAGTCCGCCATGCAACGCCACGCCATTCATGATCGCGGCCATGCCGAACTCACGTACGCCGTAGTGAAGGTAATTGCCTGAGGCGTCATCGCCTGTAACGACGCGTGAGTCCTTACGATTGGTATTGTTCGATCCGGTGAGATCGGCCGAACCCCCAAACAGCTCCGGCAGCGCCGGCCCAAACGCGTTCAGGGTCTGCTGAGAAGACTGGCGTGTCGCAAGACTGCCGCCGGCCCGGGCGACCTGCGCGACGTGGTCGGTCACGACGTCACGCCAGTTCGAGGGCGTCTCACCGCGTATGCGCCGCTCGTATTCAGCGGCCTGGGCAGGGAACTGCGCCTTGTATGCGTCGAACCGGGAGCGCCATTGCTCCTCGCTTCGCGCGCCGCGTTCTCGCGCATCCCAGCCGCGGCGAATATCCTCGGGGATGACAAAGGGCTCATGCGGCCATTCGAGTCGTTTGCGCGCCGCGGCGACTTCCTCTGCGCCAAGTGCGGCGCCGTGCGTGGCTTCCGTGCCCTGCTTGTTGGGAGCGCCGTAGCCGATGACCGTTTTACAGCAGATCAGGCTGGGACGGCCATCGCCTTTCGCCGCCGTGATCGCCGCTTCGATCGCCTGCGGATCGTGTCCATCGACGTTTGGCGCTACGTGCCAACCGTAAGATTCGAAGCGCTTCGGGGTGTCGTCGGTAAACCAGCCGTGCACTTCGCCGTCGATCGAAATGCCGTTGTCGTCGTAGAACGCGATGAGTTTGCCAAGCTTGAGCGTTCCGGCCAGCGAGCAGGCTTCGTGCGACACGCCTTCCATGAGACAGCCGTCGCCGAGGAATACCCACGTGTGGTGATCGACGATGTCGAAGCCCGGACGATTGAACGCGCACGCAAGGACCTTTTCGGCGAGCGCCATGCCGACGGCGTTCGCCAGACCCTGCCCCAACGGACCGGTCGTGGTCTCGATGCCCAGATGCGGATCGTGTTCCGGGTGGCCGGCCGTGTGGGAACCGAGCTGTCGAAACGCCCGCAGATCGTCGACTGTCAGCGGGTAGCCGGTCAGATGAAGCAGCGCATACAGCAGCATCGACCCGTGGCCGTTGGATATTACGAACCGGTCGCGGTCCGGCCATTGCGGGTTGGAGGGGTTGTGGCGAAGGTGATCGTTCCAGAGCACCTCAGCGATGTCCGCCATTCCCATCGGCATGCCGGGATGACCCGAATTCGCCTTCTGAACCGCGTCCATCGCGAGGGCCCGGATCGCATTGGCAAGCTGCCGGCGGCGCGGTGTCGACATTTTTGTGCAGGGGTCTCGTGGGCCAGTTTGAAGGCCGCGCATTTTGGACTAAGGGGGAGGAAGTGACTAGTGACTTGTGACTTGTGAATAGCTGGAGAATGGCCCTGCGCGAGCGATATTGATTCCGTCAGCGAACTCGAATCCGGTTACCCGCGCCCGGCCTGGCCGGAAGCGCGCGGCGCGCGTCTGGCCAATCGCCAGTCACCCGCCGCTTCGAACGATTATGTCGCCAATTGGAACCAGATTCGCGCCCGTGCGTTTCTGCGGCAATCTGCGGAGCGCCGCGGTTCTGCCGCGCGCAATGAGACCGAGTGCAAGGAATCGAGCACGGGCGGCCAATCGCCCAAAGCGATTAGACGCTCATCACTATTTCACTCAAAGGCCCGTTGCTAGCATCCGCCGTTCGTTTGTTTATCCATTCCCTCCGCCCACAGCGGCGGGCGACACAGACACTCTCATTGGAGCAGGGAGTCTTCCGATAATGCAGTCGATCCGCCTCATTCAATTCAGCGACATGCACCTGTTCGGCGACGCCGACGGCCGTCTGCGCGGCATCGCGAGCCTGCCGGCGTTGCAAGCCGCGATCAGCGACGCCCATCGGCGCTGCCATCAGGCAGATGCGGTGCTGCTCACTGGCGATCTCGTTCAGGATGAGCCCGAGGGGTATCGCTGGATTCGTCACGTCTTCGGCAACTCGCGCGTTCCGGTGCTGTGCCTGGCGGGCAATCACGATCTGCCGGATCACATGCGGGCGACGCTGAACAGTTCGCCTTTCACCATCGGCGGAGCAACGCAGTTCGGCGGCTGGATCGTCGTCATGCTGGACTCATGGGTTGCAAATGAGGCCGGAGGGCGTCTGGGCGACGCTCAGCTCGCGAATCTCCGCGAAGTTCTCCAGACCTATCCGGATCATCACGTGCTGCTGTGTCTGCATCACCATCCCA
The DNA here is from genome assembly GCA_050738395.1 of Steroidobacter sp. Taxonomy (GTDB): domain Bacteria; phylum Pseudomonadota; class Gammaproteobacteria; order Steroidobacterales; family Steroidobacteraceae; genus Steroidobacter. Next base: position 22,608 of record JBOHZJ010000332.1, on the reverse strand, counting down.
TCGCAATGCGCAGCGGCTGGCTCGATCAGGTGGGATTGAGCGATGCCGATCAATTCATAGCGCTGATTCGCGAGCACTCGAACGTGCGCGGAGTGCTGTGGGGCCATGTGCATCAGTCGCTCGACAGCTTCATCCACGGCGTACGATTTATGGCCTCGCCCGCAACTTGCGCGCAATTTCTGCCGGGCAGCGAAAATTTCGCCATCGACAACCGCCCGCCCGGCTACCGCGTGCTGGAGTTGATGCCGGACGGGACCATTGCGACAGAAGTGTGCTGGCTGGAGAGTTACGCGGAAAGAATTGTGGCGTAGCTACTGATAGGCTGTAGCCCTCATGCGCTTCGCCATCGCCCTGCTCGCGACGCTTCTCGTCTCTGGCCCCACCCTGGCCGCCGAGTCGCCCGCCCCTGCGCGCCAACCTCTCTGGTCGCTCGAAGGCAAAACCAACACGGTGTACCTGCTCGGCTCCGTGCACTTCCTCAGTCCGTCGGAAAAGCTGCCTGCGGCCGCCGACGCGGCGTACCTCGACGCCGAGAAGTTGATCATGGAAATCGATATGGACGACCTCGATCCAATCGAGATGCAACAGGCGACTCTCGAGCTTGGCCTCTTGCCGCCCGATGAGTCGCTCGAGAAGCATCTCGGCGCGGACACATACGCGAAGGTTGCTGCGAAAGCTCGTGAGCTGGGCGTTGATCCGGCGTTGCTCAACCGCTTTCGTCCCTGGTTCGCGGCAATGACCCTCGTGCAAATGCATCTGGTCAAGATGGGTCTCGATCCGAACTCGGGCGTCGAAAAGCGCCTGACGGCGCGCGCCGGCGCGGATCGAAAATCCATTGAAGGTCTGGAGACGCTGCGCGAGCAGTTGGGCCTGCTGGCCTCGTTGCCGGATGCGCAGCAGCGCGAGTTCCTGCTGTATAGCGTCGAGGATACCGAGCGCGCTGTCAGAGAAGTCGACGCACTGCTCGCTGCGTGGCGTCGCGGCGATTCACAAGTGCTTGCGGATCTGCTGAGCGAAGGCTTCGAGGAATATCCGGATCTCTATCGGCCGCTCACCGTAGAGCGTAATCGGAAGTGGCTGCCGGTTATTGAAGGACTGCTGGACGATGAGTACGACTACCTGGTCGTCGTCGGAACCCTGCACCTCGTCGGCGAGAACAGCGTAGTCGAGCTACTGCAGAAGCAGGGGCACGAGGTGCGGCAGCACTGATGGCGGCCGACTGGCTAACCGACTCACTGGCAAATCGGCCGGAGAAGGTTCTTTGTCTCGCCAGTCAGCCGGTTGGCCGGTCGCTAGACCTCCACCATCTCGAAATCTTCCTTACCCGCGCCGCAATCCGGGCAGCGCCATGAGAGCGGTACGTCTTCCCAGCGTGTGCCCGGCGTTATTCCTGAGTTCGGGTCGCCCTTCTCTTCTTCATAGACATAACCGCAGATCACGCACATGTAGGCTTTCATTGAGAGGGCGAGTCGTCGCAGATGAAAATCGGGGAGCGGGATTATAGGGAAGCTCACGCCATTTCGCCTTCACGTCCGCTCGGCGGCGCCCGTACACTTGCGATTGATTTCTCCGGGAGCTCCCTGTGTCGCTTTTCTCTGATGCCAGCCGCTATATTCCCGGCGGTGTAAATTCGCCAGTCCGCGCCTTTCGCGCTGTCGGCGGTGAACCTGTCTTCATAGAGCGCGCCAGCGGCGCGCGCGTCTTCGGTTCGGGTGATCGAAGCTTCATCGACTACGTCGGATCCTGGGGTCCGATGATTCTCGGGCACGCGCACCCGGATGTGATCCGCACGGTGCAGGAACGCGCGGCGCTCGGGCTTTCCTTCGGCGCCCCGACAGAAATCGAGACGCGGCTGGCAAAGAAAATATGCGAACTCATGCCGTCGATCGAACTGGTGCGCATGGTGAGTTCCGGCACCGAAGCGACCATGAGCGCAATACGCCTCGCGCGCGGCTACACGGGTCGCGACAAGATCGTGAAGTTCGAGGGCTGCTATCACGGGCACTCCGATTCGCTGCTGGTGAAGGCCGGCTCGGGCGCCCTTACTCTGGGAGTGCCCACCTCGCCTGGGGTGCCGAAGGCACTCGCCGCGCAGACCCTGACTCTCGCCTACAACGACATCGCGCAGATGCAGCAGTTGTTCAACGACATGGGCGCTGAGATCGCCTGCATCATTGTCGAACCGATCGCCGGCAACATGAATTGCGTCCCTCCGGTTCCAGGTTTTCTCGAAGCGCTCCGCGCGGTGTGCGATCAAAGCGGCGCGGTGCTGATTTTCGACGAAGTGATGACCGGCTTTCGCGTCGCCCTCGGCGGCGCGCAATCCTTGTATGGCGTGAAGCCCGATCTCACGACGTTAGGGAAGATCGTGGGCGGAGGCATGCCGGTCGGCGCCTTCGGCGGTCGTCGCGACATCATGGAACAGATCGCGCCGCTTGGGCCGGTGTATCAGGCCGGCACGCTCTCTGGCAATCCGGTGGCGATGGCCGCGGGGTTGATGACTCTCGAGCTCATCTGCGAACCCGGCTTTCACTCGCGGCTTGCACAAAGCACGAAGCGACTGGCTGACGGCCTCATGCAGGCTGCGCGCTCGGCGAGCGTCCCATTCAGCATCAATCACGTGTGCGGCATGTTCGGCTTGTTCTTCACGGACAAGGCGCCCGTACGATATTTCCGCGAAGTGATGGCCTGCGATGTGCAGCGCTTCAATCGCTTCTTCCATGCGATGCTGGACGAAGGCGTCTATCTCGCGCCCTCAGCCTTCGAAGCGGGGTTTGTGTCTGCCGCGCATGGCGATGCGGACATCGAGGCGACAGTCGCCGCGGCGCGGCGTGCGTTCGCCAGGGCTTGATATCGATGCGCCGATTTCTTCCCTACTTCAAATTTTTACGACCTGTCCGTGGGCCCTTGATCGGAGCGATCGTGTGCGGGCTCATCTATGGCGCCGCCAACGGCGCTGGGTTGCCGTTGATGGCGAAAGAGGTCTTTCCCAGGATCTTCGGCGCCGAGGCGCCCCGTTTAGGCACATGGGAGCTGGTAGGGGTTGCGTTATGGTTGCCGCTCGTCTTCACACTCCGCGGCGTCGCCGGATACCTCAACACGTATCTCATTCAATACGCCGGGGTGCATGTCCTGGAATCGCTGCGCGTGGAATATTTCGACAAGCTGCAGCGCGTGCCGCTGTCGTTCTTCGGTCGCCGATCGAGCGGCGACCTCATTGCGCGGGGACTCGGCGATACCTACCAGCTCCAGAGCACGTTGATAGCTATCTCCAATGAGATCGTGAAGCAGCCCGCGACGCTCATAGGCGCCATCGGGTATCTGACCTATCTGGCGTTCACTGAACGCGGCGTTGGATTGGTATTGCTCAGCATGGCCATCATCCCTGTCTGCGTTTTCCCAATACGCTACGTTGGGAAGAAGATGCTCGAGAAGGCGCAGATACTGCAGAGTCAGGCGGGATCGCTCACCGATCGCTTCACCGAAAATCTTTCCGCCGTGAAAGAAGTACGGGCGTTTGGCCTGGAAGAACTGGAAGTGGAGCGGTTCAGGCGACAGACCGGTGCAATGCTCAGGGCGCAGATGAAGGTGGTCAAATACGCGCAGTCGCTCGCGCCGGCGATCGAGATCATCTCCGCCATCGGCATTTCGATAACGTTCATCTATGCGTATCGCGTGCGCATCCCTCTTGAATCCTTCCTGGCGATCATCTTCGCGCTCGCCGTTTCTTACGACCCGGTGAAGAAGCTCGGCGCCCTCAGCAACGAACTTCGGCGCGGCGAGGTGTCGCTGCAGCGGCTTGAAGACGTTCTCACCGAACCGGTCGCGATCGACGATCCCGCGAATCCGGTTCACGTAGAGCGACTGAGCGGCGAGCTCGCCTTCAAACAGGTGAGCTTTGCTTATACGCCGGGAGATCCGGTGCTGCGCGATGTCTCCGCCCGCATTCCGGCGGGGACTGTCTGCGCATTGGTCGGCCCGAGCGGCGCCGGAAAATCCACCTTCGCAAGCCTCGTCCCACGCTTCCACGACGTGAGCGCCGGGGCTGTCCAGATCGACGGCGTCGACGTCAGGCAGATGAAGCTAGCCGATTTGAGGCGCAACATCGCCGTCGTTTCGCAGGAACCCGTGCTGTTCAACGACACGATCTACAACAACTTACTCTTTGGTCGTCTGGACGCGACCCGCGAGGAAGTCGAGCGTGCGGCCAAAGATGCATTCGCTCACGACTTCATCCTGTCGCTGCCGAATGGTTACGACACTTTGACGGGCGAACGCGGGAGCAAACTTTCCGGCGGGCAAAAGCAGCGCATCGCGCTTGCGCGCGCGTTTCTGCGCCAGGCGCCGATACTGATCCTGGATGAGGCCACCAGCGCGCTCGATTCGGACAGCGAGGCCTTCGTTCAGATGGCGCTGAAGAAGCTAATGATCGGGAAGACCGTTCTGATCATCGCGCATCGCTTCAGCACGATTCGCGACGCTTCGATGATTTTGGTCTTTCAGGATTCCCGCATCGTCGCACATGGCTCGCACAACAGCCTGTACGAATCGAACGCTCTCTATAAGTCCCTCTACGATCGTCAGCAGACAGCGGCTTAACGCAGCATGCGCGCACAAGCGCTTAATTCCGCGAGAGCGAAACGGAAGTCCCATCGGCGGCGCTCTGGAGTTGAACGTTGTGCATCCTGACAGGCTCCCTTTAATATCCACGCTGTCACGCCGCTTTCGCGGACCCCTTTCCGAGTCGCAGCGATTCCTGGTGGTTTCGATCGAGCGGCTACCGCGAAATCGAATCCGGCGTGCCTTGACTTCGATGCACCGGCTGCCTCCAGTCTTCGACTGATCAATGTAGGCGGCGACATGTCCAGAGCGACACGATCAATTGGCCACAGCTTCTTTCACTATGTCGAGAAGGATCCCATATGGAGCGATCTCGTTCAGCACGGCAGGTCTTTGGACATCTCCGCGATTCTCAATGGCTCAAGATCCTGAAACGCAGCATCAAGGAGCCGCTGATCAAGGGCGTTCGCCTGCCGGGATTTGCGTCCTCCGAAATGCAACGCCATACGGTTGGATCGGACTACGAACACACGCTGGGAGAAGCATTCAACTTCTACACGTACGTCAAAGACGTCTGCGACAGGAATGGAGTCCCGATTCGACAAGGTTCTGAAATTCTGGATTTCGGCGTCAGCTGGGGACGCATCATCCGGTTCTTCCTCAAAGATGTTGAGCCGGAGACGCTGCACGGCGTGGATACGAGCGCTGAATTTCTCGGAGTCGCACGACAGACCGGTGTTCCGGGACACTTGCATCAGATCGATCCGCTCGGCCGACTCCCCTACGCTGAGCCACTCTTCGACCTGGTGTACGCGTACTCCGTGTTCACACACCTGCCTGAACACGTTCAGGACCACTGGCTGGCTGAGATTGCCCGCACGTTGAAACCGGGGGGCATGTTCGTCGCCACTGTAGAACCGCCGCGATTTCTCGAATTTTTTGCGCCTCTCGACCCGGACGACAAGAGCCTGCATCCGTGGCATGCGGCAATGGCCAAGAAAATACGCGGCGACGCAGGGCTGAGTGCGCGTCTGCAAGCCAGTGGCTTCACATATATTCCCGACGGGGACGGTATCGACGAGGTCTACGGGGATTGCGTCATGACGCCTGCGTACGTCCGCGAGCACTGGGGTCGGTTCTTTGAGATCATCGATTATCTCGATGATCCCCAACGCTTCTGGCAAGCCGTCGTCGTCGCGCGAAAGCGCTGACCCATGCCGTCATCAGCTCTCCTTCCGGCTGCGTCCACCGGTGAAGTGCGCGTTGCGAGCTCATCCTCCGTGAGAACACAAACGTGGCGGACGAGTTCGGGACCTGTTGAACTTCTATTGCCTTCGTGACGACTGGGCGGACGCCGTAGGTTGATCGTACGTCGGTTCTTCGCCGCTCGCCGTCAACTTGGCTTCCTCGCGCAGGGCGAGTTGCTGGAGCTCGGCGACAGCAACTCGCACGGTGTCGAGAAAGAACGTACCGCGGGCCTCGTCAGGCTCCATGTAGGCGCCTTCGGCCCACTCGTTCCATGCGTTGATGAACACGAACTGCGCACCTGCTTCGAGCGCTTTTCTCAGCTGCGTCCTGACGCCCTTCTCGAAAGCGCGCGCCTTGAACTTTCGCATGACGATCCCGCGCTCGAGGCCTCGACGCGGTGTGTTGTCCCAATCGACAAATGCGCCGGGATACGTGCGCTCAGGCAGTTTGCGCTTCTCGATCATTCCCCAGAGTCCTGAATAGTGATAGCTGTGCGGCGCGCCTGAGACGCTGCCGAACAGACGCAATCGCGCCCTGCGGTACTGCCTGATCCATCTTTCTCGCTTGCGCAGCCAGAACGGCTTTCGTTCCCTGAACGTGCGGACCGGCTCGAACTCAGCGAAGGCGTCGAACAATGCGCTGCGCGTATCAGGCGGAAATGCCGTGCGCATGCTGACGATGTGCAATCCTGGCAGGCCCGCGCGCTCTGCGAGTCGCCGCCACAGACGCAGCATCGGCTCGGCGCAATCGATGCTCGCGCTGCGATAGATCAGCAGCATGGGTCTGCCGTCGACGCGGATATAACGCGGGTCGCGGAAGATCTGCAGCAGGTAGGCGAAGTGTTGCTCCCAGTCGTTCTCGTCCGCGTAGTCCTGCGGCATCAGCACTTCGCGATCGCCGCCGTCCCACGCGCGCGTCCACGGCTCGTTCGCCCATGCGAGACAGAAGGGGAAGTCCGGCTTGCCCCGTTGCAGGAGCAACTCGACTGGCTTCTCCAGCAGACGCTTGCCCGCGAACCAGTAGTGGTAGTAGCAGAAGCCGTAGATGCCGTGCTCGCGAGCGAGCGCGGCCTGCCAGTCCTGCGTGGCCGGATCAAGGAGGTTGTAGTAGCGGCTGACCGCCGGCACGCGCGGCTGCAGATGATTGCGGAAGAGCGGTCGCGCCTTGCGCACGTTCGTCCACTCGGTAAAACCCTCGCCCCACCAGGCGTCGTTCTCGGGAATGGTGTGAAACTGCGGCAACACGAACGCCAGAATCTTTGGCGTTCGGTCCGCCGCCGCTGTTGATCGTGGTCCGCTCACCATCGTTTGCTCAGGTAGAGAGAGATTCCATGGATGTCGAGGATGCGGCGCGGCAGACCCGGATTGGATTCCGGATCGGACGGCAGCCCCTTGTCGCGCGTGAGCTTGTCGTAGTGACGATAGTCAAGGCCGACGTCCCAACCCGGAAGCAGATCCCGGTACTGCACGCCCGCGCCGATGAAGCCGCCATCTGCCGGCAGATTGACGTCATAACGCGCGGCGCCAAGAAACGCCGCGATCGCGAACTTGCGGTTGATACGATATCGATAGTCGATAGCGCGCAGTGAAAGAAGCTTGTAGCCGTGGACGTCATCCACTTCCAGGCGCACGCCCAGATCGCTGCGCTCGGACACACGGCGTCGCGCACCGACGCCCAGATGGTAGTTCGCGTCGAATTGGCTCGTGTCGCGCTGACGGAACTGAAGCAGCAGGAACTCGCGCACCCTGCTGTATTGCCCGCCCACGTCGAGGAATACCTCGGTTCCCGAATTCTCGGCAGATTCGAATTCTGCGCCGCTGCTGCGCATGCTCCTTTGTGCAAAGTCGAACGACGCGCCGATGCGTGCGAAGGAGTCTCCGAAGATGTCGCGCCCGACATGAAGCTGCGCATCGAGCGCACGGCCTTTCAACAGGGTGGAGTAGCTCAGCTCGAGGACGTGCATGTTTTCATACGGCCGCCCAGCATTCGAGAATGACCAGCGGGGGTCGAACTCGAGATTGCGATACTCCGCCTGGAGGTAGTCGCCCCGGCGCAGCCGCCACCCGGCGCGCAGCATGTGACTGCGACCGCCGATTGCGTCGCCAGAGAGTCGGTTGTCGCCAAACCAGTGACCGAGCACATGGTCGCGGTTTGTGAGTCCTTCGGGGTATAGGTGATGGGTGTACCAGTCGTTTTGCCACTCGGAGACTTCGTAGCTCGCATCGAAATTGTTCCAGAGTATGGGGAAGTCGATTCCCAGCGACAGGTTAACGGCGCCGAGGCGATACACGCGTTCGTATGCATTGTCTTCGCCCGCGTACTCCAGATGCACCGCGAAAGGCACGTCGCCTTGAAACAGGATGCTGCTCGTAACCGACGCAACGCGATTCCCTTCTTCAATGCTCTGCCCCAAGACATCTTCCTGGTTGCTGGTCGTGGTCAGTGCATCGAAGAAATCGGACAGGCTGCTGCCGCCACGCGCACCACCGCCATACTGCGCAACGCGATTCACGGCGAGCGCGTAGCCCGCCGCAGGCTCGATCCCCAGATGCCATCCGGCAAGCCGCGGACGTCCGCTCGTCGTACCTCCCTGAAATGCGATGTTCTCCTGATGCGACATCTCCGCCGCGAACACTTCGTACGTAAATCCGAACCGGCTGATGGGCTTGTAGTTCGACAGCGTCGCGGACAGCATCGTGGGCGCCTGCGAGCCAATCAGCGAACTGCTGTCGTTGAGCGGCGACAACCAGTGGTCGCGATATCCGACGTCGAATTGCGCGAACTCGGCGCCGAAGCTGATCAGGGAATCGGTTGGAATCGTTTCATCCTCGCGTGCGATCCCGCCCGCGGCGATCAAGAGGTAATCGTTGGGCTGATAGTAGGCCTGCACCCTTGCTTCCCATTGATTATCAGCATGCAGTCCATGCTCGTTCGGCAGTACAGCCCGGGCGCCGCCATCGGTTGCCGCGGCGGCGACGCGGACATGCGTCACGGCCGCTTTCTTCATGAAACGTTTGAGATAAGCGCGCACTTCTTCGCACAGCGCCCTGTCGCGCGTGCAAGCCTTCGGCAAAGCGTCCAGCACGGTCGCGGCGGCAATCGGCCTGCGCATCACAGGTTTATCGCCCAGCAGCAGCACCCGTTCAATTTTGCGATCGAGCTCGGGCGACAGATTCAGCGGCACATAGGGACTCACTCCGCGCGCGAAGGCGCTCGCATAAACTGCGCCCGACAGTAGTCCGCCGATGACGATATATCGCATCATCAAATTCAACGCTCATCCTCATTCTCTCGAGCGGCTCGCGAGAACGCCTTTGAAATAAAAGTATGGCTGCCTGATGGCCGCTCGGGCGAACGCCCAGAGGGTAGCTGGCGCGCGAATTGTGCCTTAATCGGAGGCGGAAGAAACCGTGCAACGACGATAGGCAGTCCGTTGCAGGCATTTTCTGTAGTCTACGGCGCCTGACACGCACGGCAGGCCATGGCGGATTCGGATTTGAACGCGAGCTCTTTTGTATGCACTCATTTCAGGACACTCTCTGACTCTCCGTCCATGCAAACTCCCAAGAAGCAAGACGGCTCAGCAAAGCAGGGGGCCGATACGTCAACGACGCCTCCACGGGTAGCGCCGCTCATTCACACAGGCCCCCACCCGACTGAAATCTCGGTCATGTTGCCTGTCTACGAGCCTGATCAGCGCCTGATCGACGCGTTGCGAAGCGTGCTGCGCCAGGACCCTGGCGGCCACAAGATGCAGATCGCGGTCGTCGATGACGCCTCTGCGCACAGTGACGTTGAAGCGCTGGTCGCTGCGGTCGCGCCGCCCGGACGCGTCGAGATTCATCGAGCCGCTCGAAATCGCGGTCTCGCGGGGAACTGGAACGAATGTGTACGCCTTGCTCGCGGGGAGGTCGTACATCTCCTCCATCAGGACGATTGGGTTGGCGAGGGGTTCTATGCGCGCCTGCGGCCTGCATTCTCCGGCCATCCCGAAATCGGCATGGCGTTCTGCCGCCACGCATTCGTGGACGACGCCGACCGCGTGACCCGGCGCTCGCATCGCGAGCGCTGGACCGCAGGACCGGTGCGCGACTGGCTTGAAACAATATCGGAGCGTCAGCGCATTCAATGCGTATCCGCATTGGTGCGCCGAAGCGTGTACGAGCGCCTTGGCGGCTATAGAACAGATCTGAAATACGCAATGGACTGGGAACTGTGGGTGCGCATCGCCGCACATTTCCGGGTCTGGTATGAGCCGCAGATGCTTGCGTACTACCGCCGGCACGAGGCTAACGAAACAGCGCGGCTACGGCGCGAGAGAATGATCGCTCGCGACGTATTCAAGGCAATCGGACTTTTCGCCGAACACCTGCCTGCTCCGGAACGTGATCGGATGTTGAGCGCAGCGTATGCTCACTTCGCGCAACGCACGCTCAGGCAGCTTGAATCGCAAAACGCCGCTGACGGCGAGATGGGCGCGGAGCTCGAAACCGTCGGCGCCGCCATCGAACGTATCACGCGCGCCCCCTTCAGCAAGCTGCGTTATCGCCGGCGGGCAGCTCGGCTTGCCCGCAGTTAGTGCGGCCGCCCGCCATCGGTCGGGGCCGCTGCGTCAGGTCGCTGTTCACCAGCGTACGCGGATCTTTTCAAACCCGCCGCCGATCTGTCGGTCGGCGATTTCGTATCGCACCGTGCTCAGGCCATCCTGCGCAGGATCGACAAGCCCCCGCAACAGTTTGCTGCGCCGACGGCGATTCCTTCCCACGTGCGGCGGCGTTGTGAATCGCTTGCGCTCGACCTGCTGATGGGCGGGATTTGGCAGATCGTAGAACTGCCCCTGCAGGTCGAAGTAGCACAGGAATCCGGCGAGCAACAGGCGAAAGAAGAAATCGTCATCTTCCTTTCCCCAACCCCAGTATTCGTTGGAATACCCGTTTGCATGAACCAGCTGCTCTTTGCGGATCGATACGGCGCCGGAGAAATAATAATTGGTCCGTGCGGTCGGACCGTGCGCGGTAACGATCTCCGAGACCAGCCTGAGCGGCTGCGACGGGCAAGCGTAATTCGCAACGCGCGGAATGGCGTCGACATCGTGAAGGCAATAATAGTCGGTGCGATCGGCCGCATGGCGCACACCGATGTTGATGAGCCTGCCCCGATTGAACAGGCCGCCGGCTTCCTGCTCCACGACCAGGACGCCAAACGAAACTCCCTGACGCTCAAGCTCGGCCCGCAGCATCGGAAGCAACTGCTGCAAATGCTCGTTGCGGTCGCGAAACGGAATGACCACGGTCAGGCGCTGACCGGCCGCAAACGTCAACGGCTGCGCAACACGCCGCTCGAGGATGCGGCGGCTCATCCAGGGTGTGAGTTTCCAGTTGGCGATGCTTACCGGCGCATAGCGATCTTGAATTCGTACCGATTCGAGCGGATCTCGACGGATTCTCGTACTGGGCCACCATGAACTGAGCCACTTCCGGACCCCACTCGACCCTGAACGTATTTCTTTCGCCGACAAACATGGCTCCCGCATCGAAGTTGCGGAAGTGTATCTTCGTCGCGAGGCGCTGCCGAAACTTATCGCGCCAGAGTCTTTTCCGTTACGTCACAACACGGGCATTATCCGCTGGCGACCGCGTCAGTCCTGCAAGATTGACTCGCCAGCCGCCAGAACACCGAGGATACTCGTCCTATGGGCAGCCACTATCCCGCTTACGTTCGTCGCTTCGGATTGGGCACAGGCTCCTCGTTGTATGCGCGTACGAAATTCAAACGCGGGCCGCTCGAGATTACTGTTCCGGGCGTGCGGCATCCGCTGCATCTTCGAGCCGGCACTTCTGATCGCAATGCTCTGAACGAGATCTTCGTGAAGGGGTGGTATGACCATCCTTATCCCGGTACGCCGCGATTTATCATCGACGCCGGTGCGAACGTCGGATTCGCCAGCGTGCGATTCGCTCACATGTATCCCGAAGCCACGATCGTCGCCATCGAGCCGGACGCCGAGAACTTTGCACTGACCAGGCGTAACGTCGCTGCGTATCGGCAGATCGACCCGCTCCGGGCCGGAGTGTGGCCCCGATCCGCCCGGCTCACGATCGAGAACCCTCAAGACAAGCCCTGGGCCTTTCGAGTCCGGGAAGCGCGTGACGGGGAACCCGCATTCGCAGCCATTTCATTGCAGGACGTCATGGCGCGACACGCAGTCCAGACGATCGACATTCTGAAGATCGATGTCGAAGGCGCGGAGCGCGAATTACTTGCTGACGAACACTGTGATGAATGGCTTGCCCGCACCAACATGATCTTCATCGAGCTACACGATCGTTTCCTGCCCGGCTGCACGGATGCGCTCGAAGGTGCGCTTCAACGCCATTCGTTTGTGCGCCAGAGCGTCGGGCAGAACCTGCTGCTGATCCGCCAGCCATTGTTGAAGGCCAATCCTCTTCCTCACCCAGGTTCCGGCAGGAATTTATCCAGCGCGCGACCTGCCGCTGAAGCGTGATTCGCCCGCGCTCCGGGACGCGCGGTCGCTAGTGCGCCGCGCCTCTTCACCAGGTCCGGGTCAAGGCGACGCTCGCGTTATCCTTCAGCGGACGCTGAGCGTCTTCCTGCCTGGGCCGGCCGCGGCGCTCCACCGTTCCCTCTTTGAGGAGACGCATTCCTGCCGCGAAAGTTGGACTCCAATCGTCCGTGCTTCTCCAGCCTGGCCTGAATCCCGGCAACGGTGCGCTCGTGCGCTTGCGCGAGGTCCTGCAATGCGCGTCCCCGGTCGAAATCCGACAGCAGCTTGCGATCTTCTTCTTCCGTCCAGGGCTTGCCCGCGTTGCTCGGCAAGCTGGTGCGAGGCTTCGCCCGCGCACCAGCTTCGAGCGAACGTGCAGCGGCATGCAGAGCGCGGACGACTTCCGATGATTGATAGGGGCTATCGGAAGCGAATACTTCTCCGGTGATCGGGTTGACGCCATTTGCAAGCGCGGACACGATGGTGAGTGCTTTGTTTTCGTCCATGACTTCTCCTCGAGGTTGACTGGCTACGGGCCAACTGGGCTGCCGGCCAGATAAAAACTGTACGCACGTTGCGCGTCCGGAAGCGTATGACTGAAAGCATCGAAATGAAGCATGCAAATCTCCACAACCATCGAGAAATGGCCGATCGAAGCATGATCTGCGACAAGCCGCCGATGGCGTCCGGTTCTGGCCAGCAGCCCAGTTGGCCAGTTGGCCAGTTAGCCAGTTAGCCAGCCGATGCGCTCCTTTCTCCTGTTCCTCGCCTTGCTCGCCGTCTCGCTGGTCGCCGCCGCCGCCCTGACCTATCCGGCATGGCTGCTCGTCAGTACGATTTCCGTTGAGCCGGTGCATCGTGTGATGAACCGCGTCGCGATGCTGTTCGCGCTGATCGGATTGATTTATCTCACGCGAAGACTTGGATTATCCGATCGGACGTCGATGGGCTATGGGCTGCCGCGACGCAAGTTCCTGCGGCAGCTCACCATCGGCTGGCTGTGCGGCGTCGGATTGATGACGCCGTTGGCCGCGCTGCTGCTCGGTCTCGACATCCGGCAATTGAAGCCGGACTTCGATGGAAGTTTTCTTGCGCTGCTCGCGGGCGGCGTCGTGTCAGGGCTTGCCGTCGCCTTTATCGAAGAGACGTTCTTTCGCGGCGTGCTTTTTACCGCGATCTCGCGCACGTCGGGAGTCGTTGCGGCGACGCTGGCGCCCAGTGTGCTCTACGCGGGGTTGCACTTTCTCGGCGGACGCTTGCGCGTGCCGGCGGATGAAGTCACATGGGTTCATGGCTTTGCCGTGCTGAGCAAACTGTTCGAACGGTACGCGGAGCCGCTGAAATTCGCCGACTCGTTCATCGCTCTGGCCATGCTTGGCGTATTGCTGTGCATCGTGCGATTGCGAACCGGCGCTATTGCCGCGTGTATCGGCTTGCACGCGGCGGGCGTGTGTGCAATCGCCGTGCTGCGCGAAGCGACGCTCGTAAATCAATCGTCAGAGTTTGCCGTGCTGGTCGGCGCTTACGATGGCGTGATCGGCTGGGCTGCGCTCATCTGGTTCGCCATGATCAGCCTTGGATACGTATTGCTCGGTCGGCGAAATGCGGCGCGGACGGCGGCTTCCATCCTTTCGCAGTAGCAATCGCCCGCTCAGACGCGCTCGATTCTGATCCGCTCGCTCAGATACTTCAGTCGCTCGCGCGCGTCCTGGATCTCCAGGCATTGCTGACGATCTTCGACGCCAAGAGGCAACATCTCGGCAAGGCGCATCCCAACCCAGGTCGCATCGTCATACGCGGGCTCGATATTTCCGTACAACGCAGCGAGCTGCGGAAACGCCTGACGCGACAGGTCTGCAAGCACGCTGTACTCCTCTGGAACCAGTTGCGCGGGCTCATCTGCAATCCACTCGACCTCCGCGAGGTTCAGGCCATCGCTCTGTTGTCGCGCGAGATCGATCCTGAAGCGCTGCTGTCCATGCGCGGTGATCCCGAGCAGCCCATCCTTCAGTGGTTCGAAATCGACGATGCGCGCAAGCGTGCCCACACTGGCGGTGCGCGCGGAACCGCCCGCTTCGACTCCTTCGATGATCAACGCAACGCCGAATCCGACGTCCTCGCGCATACACCGCCCGACCATGTCGACATAGCGCGTTTCAAAAATGCGCAATTTGAGCGGCCCGCCGGGGAACAGCACAGTGTTCAGCGGGAAGAGCGGGATGGTGTTGGACGCCATAGACGAATCCGGCGGACAGCCGCTTCGCGGCCTATCGCTTTGCGAGTCGTTCCAGCAGCCTGGTGTGAATGCCGCCAAACCCGCCGTTGGACATGATCAGCACATGATCACCGGCGACCGATGTGTCGGCGAGCGTCGTCACCAGCTCATCGATATCCTTCGACACAGCGGCGCGTTCGCCAAGCGCGGCCACCGAACCTGCAACGTCCCAGGTTACGTTCGGCCCCTGATACATCCAGACGCGATCGGCTCGCTCCAGCGATCTTGCGAGCGCGTCGCGGTGCGTGCCGAGCTTCATCGTGTTGGAGCGCGGCTCGAGCACGGCGATCAGTCGCGCCGAGCCGATGCGTCGCCGCAGCCCGTCGATCGTCGTTTCGACCGCGGTCGGGTGGTGCGCGAAGTCGTCATAGACCGTGACGCCGCCAACGACCCCGCGTAGTTCCATGCGACGTCGCACACCCTGAAAATCCTTGAGCGCGCGCGCCGCCGTCTCGATGTCCACGCCCGTGTGCCGGGCCGCGAGAATCGCGGCGAGGCCATTTTCCGCATTGTGTCGGCCGAGCATCGGCCACACGACATCGACAATGTGGCGATTGCCCTGCATGACGGCGAAGCTCGAGTAGTCGCCGCCGGGCGCCGCAAGCGCATACCACGCCGTATCCCCGCTGACGCCGGCTGCGAATCGCTCGACCGGCGTCCAGCAGCCCATGTCGATGGTCCGCATGACGTTCCCATCTCCCGCATTTGCGACGACCATGCCATTGCGCGGGACCATCCTCAATAACTGGTGAAACTGCCACTGGATGGAGGCGACGTCGGGATAGATATCCGCGTGATCGTGTTCGAGGTTGTTGAGTACGGCGGTGCGCGGTCGGTAGTGAACGAACTTCGCGCGCTTGTCGAAGAACGCGGTGTCGTATTCGTCCGCCTCGACCACGAAATGCCTGCCGGAGCCGAGTCGCGCGGTCACATTGAAATTGCCGGGAACGCCGCCGATCAGGAAACCCGGATCAAGTCCCGCGTACTCGAGTATCCACGCGAGGATGCTCGAAGTCGTCGTCTTCCCGTGAGTGCCCGCAACCGCGAGCGTCCATCGACCGGCGAGCACATGACGCGCCAGCCACTCCGGGCCCGAGGTGTAGGGAATGCCGCTTTCGAGCAGCGCTTCAACCAGCGCATTGCCGCGGCTCATGACGTTGCCGACGACCACGACATCCGGTTTGAGCTGCAACTGAGACGGGTCGTAACCCTCGATCAGCTCGATGCCGAGCGCGGCGAGCTGATCCGACATGGGCGGATAGACGCTCTGATCAGAGCCGGTGACTCGATGCCCCGCGGCGCGGGCCAGCGCCGCAATGCCGCCCATGAACGTACCGCACACCCCGAGAATATGGAGATGCATGGCGGTTAGCGGTTAGCGGTTAGCGGTTGGTTCGGATTCAGGACGCTGGAGACGTAGTGGTGGTTCATGTCATAGGCTACCGCAATGATTCTTGACTAACCGCTAACCGCCAACCGCTAACCGCTTCTTCCCAAGCTGTCGAGCATGAACTGCGCGACCGCTTCGGTCGAATAGATGATGGCGACCGTCAGCGCCATACCGGTCACCAGACCGCGATCGAGCGCGTGCATGAAAATGCGGCCCATCACGAGCGCAATGATCATGAAGCGGATGAACAGCCAACCGCTCGCGTAGGCATCGTCGATTCCGACAGCAAGCTGGATCGTACGCATCACGATGTCGAGCAGCAGAATCAGCACACCGACGCCGAACGTCGC
This sequence comes from Steroidobacter sp., assembly GCA_050738395.1. Lineage (GTDB taxonomy): Bacteria > Pseudomonadota > Gammaproteobacteria > Steroidobacterales > Steroidobacteraceae > Steroidobacter. The sequence continues at coordinate 6,280 of JBOHZJ010000332.1, read as the reverse complement.
CGTGATGGTCTGCACGAAGCGCTGGCGACGACCGAAAAACGCCAGCACCGCCCATAGCCAGACGCTGAGCATGAGGACGTCGACTCCGATGAAGATCACGGCGGCGCGCAGATTCAGATCGAAGAGCTGCACGCCGATGAACTCGATGGCGACGTACGCGACGAGTACGAGGCCAGTGAGCGCGTGCGAAGCGGGCAGATCCTGCGGACCCTTGCGCCACAACGCAATCTCGAGAAAGGTTTGCAGGAGTCTCAGCATGCGTGGGTAAACTTGAAGTGATGCGCCGGTACGCGCGCGTGCGCTGCCTATAATGCAGTGAACGGAAGCCCTAATGCTTCCTTTGAAGACCAGCCCAGAAGTGATCAGCCGAAAAGAAGTGTAACGCACGCCATGCAGCCCGCGCTCTCAGTCAACACGTCCCCGGAACTCGTACACGTGATTGAGCAGATGCGGGCGAGCGACTACGTCGCGCTCGACACCGAGTTCATGCGGGAGAGCACTTACTATCCCAAACTGTGCCTCATTCAGGCGGCGACCGACGACTGCTGCGCAGTCATCGATCCTCTGGTGCTGCTCGATCTGCAGCCGTTGTGGGATTTTCTCGCGGATCGCAAGCGGGTCAAGGTGTTGCATGCCGCGCGTCAGGATCTCGAAGTGATGTCGTTGGCGCTGAGGGAGGCTGCGCTGCCAGGACCGATCTTTGATACGCAGATTGCGGGCGCATTGCTGGGATCGCCGGCGCAGGCAGGCTACGCGACCCTCGTCGCTGAACGATTGGGGCGCTCGCTCGCCAAGGATCACACTCGCACTGACTGGTCACGCCGACCGCTGAGCACCGAGCAATTGCAGTATGCGGCGGATGATGTGCGCTATCTCGCGCCGCTCTATCTCGACCTGCGCGATGCGCTCGCCTCGGCCGGCCGCCTCGATTGGCTCTATGAAGAAACGCGCGGGCTTGAACAGCCGCAACTGCACCGCGTCGAGCCCGATGCGGCATGGCGCAGGCTGAAAGGCCTCGATCGGCTGCAACCCGCACAACGTGCGACCGCGAAGTTGCTCGCCGGCTGGCGCGAAGCCGCCGCCGTCAAATACGACAAACCGCGCGGCTGGATTCTTGCGGACGACGCCTTGCGGGCAATTGCGGAACGTTTGCCGTCGACTGCGGAGGAGTTGCAAGCCGTGCGGGTCCTTCCGCCGGGGGTCATTCGCAAGCGAGGCGAAGAACTGTTGTCGCTGGTCGCTCGCGCTCGCGAACTCGCCGCGCATGAACCTGATGCATTCACGCCGCCTAAGCCTGAGCCGCAGCAGCTTGCGCTGGTCGCGAAGCTGATGAGCTTCGTGCGCACTCGCTCGATCGAATTGAAGATCAGTCCAGAGCTGCTCGCAACGCGTCGAGACGTCGAGCAACTGGTGTTCTCGCGCCGCACGGAGGGCCTGCTGAGCGGCTGGCGCCGAGAGGTGATCGGCCAACGCCTGATCGAACTCGCGGGCGTCTGACGGCTACCTCTTCTTGCTCCTCGCGGTGTTGCGCTTCCCAGATTTCGGGGTCGACTTCGCCGCGCGCCTCTTCGATGCGCCACGCGTGGCCGGCGCACGCTTGACGCTCTTTCGCGCCGATTTACTCGCCCTCTTCTGTGCAGAACTTCGATTTTTCGTTGGCTTCGTCTGGGTCGACTTCCTTTGGGTCGACTTCCTTTGGGTCGACTTCTTCCGTGCAGCTTTCTTCTGCGCGGTCTTCGTCATGGAGAGCTTTCTCTTCGACGACTTCCCGCGGACCGCCGCGCCCCGCTTCGATTTCGCCGGGTCATCCTTCGCTGACGGATTATTGACAGCTTTACTCACTCGGCCCGCTTCACGGGCAAGCTTCACCTTCGACGCGGGCGCGCCCTTGGTGAGCGCCGCCGACTCCATGCGCTCGAATACCTCATCGAGTTCGCCTTCGCCTGCAATCACGCGCAGCAAGCCGCGGGCGGAGTAGTGCTCGACCAGTGGACGCGTTTGCTGTTCGTAGACTTCCAGGCGTTTGCCAATCACCTCTTCCTTGTCGTCCGGCCGCTGATACAACTCGGCGCCGTCGCGTGCGCATCCGGTTGCGCCGGGCGCCATCGAGTGCACGTTGTACACAGTGCCGCACTTCGGACAGATCCGCCGGCCGGCGAGCCGCCTCATCAACGTCTCCTTGCGCACATCGAGCAGCAGCACCGCATCGAGCGGCTGTCCGAGTTCAGCGAGCAGCTTGCTGAGCGAATTCGCCTGGTCGATGTTCCGCGGGAAGCCGTCGAGAATGAATCCCTCTGCCGCGTCGGGCCGGTTCAGTCGATCGCGAATCAGGCCGAGGACGATGTCGTCCGACACCAGACGTCCAGCGTCCATCACGGCTTTCGCTTTGAGACCCAATTCCGTGCCGCGCGCGACCGCGTCGCGCAGCAGATCACCGGAGGATGCCTGCGGCACGGCGTACTTCGCCTGCAGGCGTTGCGCCTGCGTTCCCTTGCCCGACCCGGGCGCCCCCAGCAACACGATCCGCATCATTCGAACCCGACCTCGGCGAAAAATGAGGCGCTACCCTACAGAAAAGCGGCCGGTCGCGAAATGGGCGCGCAGGCGGAACAGCGGAAAGCTGCTAGCCGCTAGCTGCTAGCCAGAAATCCTATGTAGAGCGGTTCAGCCGGCTCTGGCCAAGCAGCTAGTAGCTAGTAGCTTCCTGGCTTCCGCCCTGCGCTATCCTTCCGCGCCTCAACCGTTGCTCAAAACAGGTGTGTGCAATGCCCTCGATGAAGCCAAGGAACGCGTTCTATGCGCAATCCGGCGGCGTGACCGCCGTCATCAACGCCTCCGCGTGCGGGGTGATCGAAACCGCCCGCAAATACAAGAACAAGATCGGCAAGGTGTATGCCGGCCGGCACGGCGTCGTCGGCGCTTTGACAGAAGATCTCATCGATACGAGCAAGGAATCCGCGGCGGCGATCCGGGCGCTGCGACACACGCCTTCGGGCGCATTCGGTTCGGCGCGTTACAAGCTCAAGAAGTTCGAAGACAACCCGGCGCAATACGAACGTCTCATAGAAGTCTTCAAGGCGCATGACATCGGCTATTTCTTTTACAACGGCGGCGGAGACTCGGCCGACACCTGCCTGAAAGTCTCGCAGCTCGCGGACCGGCTCGGCTATCCGATTCAGGCGATTCACGTGCCGAAAACCGTGGACAACGATCTGCCGATCACCGATTGCTGCCCAGGTTTCGGCTCGGTCGCGAAGTACGTCGCCGTCTCGATCCGCGAAGCGGGTTTCGACGTCGCCTCGATGGCGAAGACCTCGACCAAAGTTTTCATCATGGAAGTGATGGGGCGGCACGCCGGCTGGATCGCGGCGGCCGGCGGGCTCGCCGCCGAAAAAGCCGGCGATGCGCCGCATATCATTCTGTTTCCCGAGGTCGTCTTCGACGAAGCGAAATTCTGTGCGCGTGTGCAGGAGTGCGTCGAGAAGTACGGCTACTGCGCGATCGTGGTCTCCGAAGGCGTGAAGAACAGCGAAGGAAAATTTCTCTCCGACGCAGGTCTGCGCGACGCATTCGGTCACGCACAACTCGGCGGCGTCGCTCCCGTGCTTGCTCAGCTGGTGAAATCGAAGTTGAATTACAAGTATCACTGGGCGGTGGCGGACTATCTGCAGCGCGCAGCGCGCCATATCGCTTCGAAAGTGGACGTGGAGCAGGCGTATGCGGTCGGCAAGACGGCCGTCGAATTCGCCCTCAAGGGCCACAATTCGGTGATGCCGACGATCGTCAGGACAGCCGACAAACCTTACAAATGGAAGATCGGCGCGGCGAAGCTCGAGGACGTCGCGAACAAGGAAAAGATGCTGCCTCGCGACTACATTACGCCGGACGGATTCCACATCACGGGCAAGGCTCGACGCTATCTGCTGCCGCTCATCAAGGGAGAAGACTACCCTCCTTACAAAGACGGTCTGCCGCTCTACGTGGTGCTCAGGAACACGCCCGTGAAGAAGAAGCTGGCGCAAACCTTCGTGATATAGTTCCGCGCCTTTTTTCGGGGCATCGGCGTTGTTTCACTGCGTTGCGCAGCAGTGCGGCGCTTCCTCGACGCTCACGTTCGCAATAACGAAAGCCCGTAATGGGAGGGAAACTTCATGTCCACTGATGTCGCGCTCTGGCTCGCGATCGGCGCCGGCGTACTCGCCGTGCTCTATGGGTTGATCGCCTTTGGCTGGATCAACAGGCAACCCGCCGGCAATGCACGCATGCAGGAAATCGCGGCCGCCATTCAGGCCGGCGCAAAGGCGTATCTCAATCGGCAGTACACGACGATCGGCATCGTCGGCGTCGTGCTGTTCGTGGTGCTGGGTTTCGCACTCGGTTGGGAAACTGCCGGCGGCTTTGCAGTCGGTGCGATCCTGTCCGGCCTGGCCGGATTCATCGGCATGAACGTCTCCGTGCGGGCGAACGTACGCACGGCGCAGGCTGCGAGCGTTGGGCTGAATCCCGCACTGGCGGTGGCTTTCCGCGGCGGCGCGATCACCGGCATGCTCGTCGTCGGTCTCGGACTGATCGGCGTCGCTGGTTATTTCGCACTACTGGGCGCGGACGCAGAAGCATTGCACGCGCTCATCGGTCTCGCGTTCGGCGGCTCGCTGATTTCGATCTTTGCCCGTCTCGGCGGCGGCATCTTCACCAAGGGCGCCGACGTTGGTGCGGACCTCGTCGGTAAAGTCGAAGCCGGTATCCCGGAGGATGATCCTCGCAACCCCGCGGTTATCGCGGACAACGTCGGCGACAACGTCGGCGACTGCGCCGGCATGGCCGCGGATCTGTTCGAAACTTACGCTGTGACGATCGTCGCCACGATGGTGCTCGGCGGCCTGCTGTTTTCGAGCGTCGATGGCGCTCTGGACATGCGCTTCATCCTGTATCCGCTCATGCTCGGCGCTGTTTCGATCGTGGCGTCGATCGTCGGCTCGCTGTTCGTGAAAGCGCGCGACGGCGGCAAGATCATGAGCGCTCTCTATCGCGGCACGGCGGTGTCGGGCGTACTGGCGCTGATCGCCTTCTATTTTTTGACCCCGGAAATCATGGGCGATCAGGCCGGCAATCTGTTCTGGTGCGCCGTGATCGGGCTCGTGCTCACCGGCGCGCTGATATGGATCACCGAGTACTACACCGCCACTGAATTTGCGCCCGTGCGCGGCGTGGCGTCCGCGTCTCAGACCGGCCACGGCACCAACGTGATTGCGGGGCTCGCCGTATCGATGCGCTCGACCGCGTGGCCGGTGCTCGCGGTCTGCGCCGCCATCTGGGGCTCTTACACGCTGGGTGAAGCTGGAATGGACAACGGCGGTCTCTACGGAATCGCGATTGCCGCGACGGCCATGCTGTCGATGGCCGGCATGATCGTCGCGCTCGACGCGTATGGCCCCATCACGGATAACGGCGGCGGCATCGCGGAAATGGCCGGCTTGCCAAAAGAAGTGCGCAAGATCACCGATGCACTCGATGCGGTCGGCAACACGACAAAGGCCGTGACGAAGGGTTACGCAATCGGCTCAGCCGGCCTCGCCGCGCTGGTGCTGTTCGCGGACTACACCCACAAGCTGGAAGCCGCCGGGAAGCTGGAAGTTTTCAGTTTGTCCGACCCGGCGGTCATCATCGGCCTGTTCATCGGCGGCCTCGTGCCCTATCTGTTCGGCGCGATGGCGATGGAAGCCGTCGGCCGCGCAGCCGGCTCGGTCGTGGTCGAAGTGCGCCGGCAGTTCCGTGAGATTCCGGGAATCATGGAAGGTACGGGCAAGCCGGACTACTCGAAGGCCGTCGACATGCTGACGCGTGCGGCGATCAAGGAAATGATTATTCCATCGCTGCTGCCAATCCTGGCGCCGGTCATCGTCGCCTTCGGCATGAACTACCTGATGGGCGACGGCGCCGGCGTTCGCGCGCTCGGCGGCTTGCTCATCGGCACGATCGTCACCGGCCTGTTCGTCGCCATTTCCATGTGCACCGGCGGCGGCGCCTGGGACAACGCCAAGAAGTACATCGAAGAAGGCAACTTCGGCGGCAAGGGATCGGAAACCCACAAAGCCGCGGTCACCGGCGACACCGTCGGCGACCCGTACAAGGACACGGCGGGGCCGGCAATCAATCCATTGATCAAGATCATCAATATTGTCGCGTTGCTGCTGGTCCCGCTGCTTTAAGCAGCTGCTGGATGCTGGCGGCTAGCCACTAGCCACTAGCCACTAGCCACTAGCCAGACAAGAGAAAGGCG
>JBOHZJ010000331.1:0-20292 GCA_050738395.1 Steroidobacter sp. | reverse complement strand
GTGAGATCCAGTCCCGTGGTCAGTCCTCGGTTGACCGTTGCCCGTTGCCCGTCCGGAGCAGCGCTTTCGCCGCGATACGCGCAACTCACAACGCGCAACTCACAACGGCGTCGTTCGCGCTAGCGATACCGCGCCATGATCTTCTCGAGTCCCTTCGCTCCCGGCGTCAACTTCTCATAGGGGATCTGATTGATGGGGGTCGCCGTCGTTTCGTTCACCTCGTGAAACTCCGGACTCTTCTCATCGATGTAGATGAGACCGGTGAGGTACTCGCCCTGCAAGAGCTTGTCACGCAGATAGCCGTACGCCTTGCCGCGATCGGTCGGGTCATAGGACGGGTCGACCTTGCGCAGGAGAATGCGGCTGCCGTCATGCATCGTGACCGGCATCGCATCGCCCGCCGCGTACTGCGTCGTGATCTCCTGCGCCGGCGCGACGAAATCCGCATGCACGACTTCGTCGTAGTGATCACGTACGAACTCGTAGCTCTTGGTGGACCCCTCGTGATCATTGAACGTCACACAGGGAGAGAGTACGTCGATCAGCGCGAATCCCTTGTGCGTCAATCCTGCCTTGATCAGCGGCACGAGCTGTTCCTTATCGCCGGAAAAACTACGCGCGATGAACGTGCCGCCCAGCGTAAGTGCAGCGAGCACCGGATCGATCGGCGGCTGCAGATTTTCTTCGCCGCGTTTCGCCTTGGAACCAATGTCGGCGGACGCGGAGAACTGGCCTTTCGTCAACCCGTACACGCCGTTGTTCTCGATGATGTACAGCATGTTGATATTGCGGCGCATCGCATGCGCGAACTGTCCGAACCCGATCGAGAGCGTGTCGCCGTCGCCGGAGACGCCGATGTAGTAAAGGTCCTTGTTCGCGGCGATCGCGCCGGTGGCGATCGATGGCATGCGGCCATGCACGGAGTTGAAGCCGTGCCCGCCGCTCACAAAGTACGCCGTCGTCTTCGAGGAACAGCCGATACCCGACAATTTCGCGAGCTGCTCAGGCCGCATCGACATCTGCCAGATCGCTTCGGTGATCGCGGCGGTGATGGAGTCGTGCCCGCAACCGGCGCACAGCGTCGACATGCCGCCCTCGTAATCACGCCGCGTAAGCCCAAGCGCATTCCTGGGCAACGTCGGATGGGCGACCTTGGGTTTAGTGATGAAGCTCATGAGTCACACCGGATCGGGAATAGGAGGAAGAATGGAGCCGCGAAAGACCGCATAAAAAACGTGCATAGTTCAAGAGCCGAGTCGATCTGAATCCGTCATCGGGCAATTCAGTTCTCTTTTTTTGCGGTCTTTCGCGGCTCTTCATCTTAATCTCAAACAGCGGAGCGGACTTTCGCAGCGGAGCCGAGCTCGGCCAGCACGCCTTCCACGATCACGCTCGAGGATATCGGCAGGCCGCTGTAGTGCAGGATCGAGCGCAGCCTGGATTTCTCGACTGCGGTTTCCAGCATCAGCAGGCCGCGCAGCTGCGCGTCGCGGTTCTGTTCCACGACGATCAGCAAGGAATGCGAGGTGAGGAATTCTTCGACCTCCTCACCAAACGGGAACGCCCGCACGCGCATGTAGTCGAGATGCACGCCGCGTCGCTTGAGAATGTCCTGGGCTTCGTTCACCGCGCCGTCGCAACTGCCGAGCGAGACGAGGCCGATGTCGTGTGCGCTCTTGCCGGCGAACACGGCCGTCGGCACGAGTTTCTTTGCTGTCTCGAATTTGCGCTTCAGGCGATCGAGCACGATCTGGTATTCGGTCGAGTCCTCGGTATAGGCGCCGTACTGCGTGTGACCCGAGCCGCGGGTGAAATACGCGCCTTTGGGATGCACGCCGGGCATCGTGCGATAGGGAATCGCATCGCCGTCCGGATCAAGATAGCGGTGGAACTTCTCGAGCTTTTCGATCTGCTCCTTCGTGAGCACCTTGCCTCGATCAGGCTGATACGTCTCATCCCATTGCAACGTCGAGCACATCCAGTCGTTCATGCCGATGTCGAGGTCCGACATGACGAAGACCGGCGTCTGCAGTCGTTCGGCGAGATCGAAGGCCTCGATCGCCATGTAGAAACATTCTTCCGGATTGCTGGGAAACAGCAGCACGTGCCGCGTGTCGCCATGCGACGCATAGGCCGCGAGGGTGAGATCGCATTGCTGCGTCCGCGTCGGCATGCCGGTCGATGGACCGACGCGTTGAATGTCGAACAACACCGCAGGGACTTCGGCGTAGTAAGCGAGACCGATGAACTCATTCATCAGAGATATGCCGGGACCGCTGGTCGGTGTGAACGAACGCGCCCCGTTCCACGAAGCGCCGATCACCGCGCCGATTGCAGCCAACTCGTCTTCACACTGCACGATCACGTAGTTGCGCTTGCCGGTCTCGGGATCCACGCGCCACTTCTGGCAGAAGCTCTTGAATGCGTCCATCAACGAAGTCGAAGGCGTGATTGGGTACCACGCGCCGACCGTGGCGCCCGCATACATGCACCCAAGCGCCGCCGCGGTGTTGCCGTCGATCAGGATGTGATTCGACGTCTGATCCAGGCGCTCGACGCGCATCGGCAACGGACATTGAAAATGCTCCTTCGCGTAGTTGTAGCCGATCTCGAGCGCCCTGATGTTCGAGTCGAGCAACGCCTTCTTGCTCGCATAGCTCTCGCCCAACATGGCGCGCATCACGTCGAGATCGACGTCGAGCAGCGCGCCGAGTGCGCCGGCGTAGACAATATTCTTGAGCAGGATCCGCGAACGCACGCCCTGGAAGGTTTCGTTGCAGATGCGTGCGATCGGCATGCCGAGAATCGTAATGTCGTCGCGCTTGAGCAGCGCCGGCCGCGGCCAGGTCGAATCGTAAATCAGGTAGCCGCCGGCGCTGACTTCCTTCAGGTCCTTCGCATAGGTCTCCGCATTCATGGCGACCATCATGTCGACGCGGCCGGAGCGGGCGACATAGCCGTCGCGCGTCACCCGGATTTCATACCAGGTCGGCAGGCCCTGAATGTTGGAAGGAAAGTAGTTCTTGCCCATCACCGGAATTCCCATCCGGAAAATGGACTTCATCAGCAGCGCGTTCGCGCTTGCCGATCCAGTGCCGTTTACATTCGCGAGCTTGAGAACGAAATCATTTATGCGGTCTTGCGACTCGGCTGCGTGAAGCATGGAGTGGTCTCGTCGCTCGCGTAAGGAATCCGGATCGTAGATTTCTGCATGTCCCACGCCGCCGTCGGGCAGCGCTCCGCGCACAGCCCGCAGTGCACGCAGACGTCCTCGTCTTTGACCATCACCCGCCCCGTGTGTTTCAGCGGTGTAGAAACGAACAACGCCTGGGAGAGGTTCAACGCCGGCGCCTTCAGTCGGGGACGCAGTTCTTCTTCCGAGGCGTTGGGGGTAATCGTCAGACAATCGACCGGGCAGATGTCGATGCAGGCGTCGCATTCGATGCACAACTTCGCTTCGAACACGGTCTGCACATCACAGTTGAGGCAGCGCTGCACTTCAGCGACCGCCTGCTCGGCCGTGAAGCCGAGCTCCACCTCGATGTTGACCTTCTTGAAACGTTCGAGCAGGCCGACGTGCGGCATCAGGCGCCGCTCCACCGGGTTGTAGTCATTCTTGTACGACCACTCGTGGAGGCCCATTTTCCGACTGGACAGGTTCAAGAGCGGCGGCAAGCGTTCACTGATGGGCAGACCCTGGCAGAACTTGTGAATCGAAACCGCGGCCTGATGACCGTGTTCGACCGCCCAGATGATGTTCTTCGGCCCGAATGCCGCGTCGCCGCCGAAAAACACTTCGGGGAGCGTTGACTGGAAGGTCGTCTTGTCGACCTTCGGCACGTGCCATTTGTCCAGTTCGACGCCGAGGTCGTTCTCGATCCACGGAAACGCGTTCTCCTGGCCGATTGCCAGGATCACATCGTTGCACGGGAAAAATTGTTCTCCGGCAATCCGCTCCGCAGTGATACGGCCCTTCGCGTCGAGGTCGTATTCCATCTTGTCGAACAGCATGCCGGCGAGCTTGCCTTCCTGGATCACGAACGCTTTGGGCGAATGATTCACGATGATTTCGACGTTCTCTTCCTCCGCGTCTTCGAGTTCCCATTCGGACGCCTTGAAGAACGCACGAGGTTTGCGCGCCATCACCTTCACATCGGTTGCGCCCAGGCGCAGGGAGGTGCGGCAGCAATCCATCGCCGTGTTGCCGACGCCGATGATGAGCACCTTCTCGCCGATGGCTTTGACATGCTCGAACGCGACCGACTCGAGCCAGTCGATGCCGATGTGAATGTGATCCATCACCGCCTGAGAGTCGCGGCGGCCGGGCAAGTCCAGGTCCTTGCCTTTCGGCGCGCCGCTGCCGACAAAAACCGCGTCAAACTCACCGGATGCGAGCAAGTTTTTCAGGCTCGTCACCGGTGAGCCCAGACGCAGGTCCACCCCCAAATCGATGATGTAGCCGATTTCCTCGGCCAGGACGCGCTCGGGCAAGCGAAACGACGGAATGTTCGTGCGCATGAGGCCGCCGGGCGTGCCCCACTTTTCGAACATCGTAATTTCATAGCCGAGCGGCATGAGATCGTTTGCGACCGTCAGCGATGCCGGCCCCGCACCGATGCACGCAACGCGCTTGCCGTTCTTCTGCTTCGGCGCCTTCGGCAGGCGATCCGTGATGTCGTCTCGATGATCGGCGGCGACGCGCTTCAGGCGGCAGATCGCCACAGGCTCTTCTTCAACGCGGCCGCGGCGGCACGCCGGCTCGCACGGCCGATCGCACACACGGCCCAGAACGCCCGGAAATACATTCGATTCACGATTCACCATGTAGGCGTCCGTGAATTGCCCTTGCGCTATGAGCCGGATGTACTCGGGAACGTCGGTGTGCGCCGGGCAGGCCCACTGGCAATCGACGACACGATGATAGTGATCGGGATTCCTGGTATCGGTAGGTTGCACCGCTACGTAGCCCCTCTGAAGGATTGTGTGCGTCATTTCAAGGACGACGCGGCGTGATCGAAACAGGTATGAAGCGTATACCCAATGAGGTCGGAACGACAGCGGTTGGCGGTTAGGAGTTAGCGGTTAGTCAGACGGGCAGACCCGCGCCATAACGCGTGGTTTTCTCGTTTCTCCGGGCTAACCGCTAACCGCCAACCGCTGCTTCAGTTCACGCGCACCCTGAATCGGATCTCGAACCAGGGGTCGCCGCCGCTGCTTGCCGCCATCGATCCCTGCGGACGCACTCTTATATGTGTGACCGCGGCATCGTAACCGTCGGCGTCGGGCGTCGGGGCGTAGTTCCAGCTCGCGCCGCCGTTGCTGGAGAACTCAAGGTCGTCGGTGGAATTGTTGAGCGCCGTGAACGTGTAGGTCAGCGTGGTGGTCGGCGCGCCGTCGATGAATGCAACCGGACCTGAGCCCACGCCGTCCACATCGAGCACGTACATCGCGGTGTTGGCCGGTATGGCGTCGGTAATGATGAGCGAATCGCTATCTACAGCGCCATCGCCCTGATTGGTGGTGCGCACTGTGTACAACTGCACTGCCCCCGGGATGCTTTTGGGATTTACTGCATTGATCGGATCAGAAAGAACCTGCGACGTTTTCAGCACCTGAAGCGCGGGCGCCGCAATGGTGAACGATCCGACGCCTGCGTCAGTCACGGTATTTTCAGTGCCTTCGCGCGCTGTCACTCGAGCAGTCCACGAGCCGGTCGCAGCGGCGGCAGGTACGGCGAACGCATATTCATACGTGACGGTCGCGGCGCCCGAATCATCGACCTCCGTCATTACAGCGTTGTCGATCTGAACGCCGGAAGCCGGATCCAGAATCGTGACGTTTGCGCCCGCGATATCGAAGCTGCCGAAGGGGTCGCTCACGACCGCGCGCACGTATGCGGTCGCGCCGCGTGAGAAGGTTGTCGTGAGCACACCGCCTGGATAGACGGCGTTGTAGGTTTGCACGGAATCGACATTGATGACGGAGAGGCTGTTCAGCTCAAGGCGCGAGAAGTTTCCCGGCGACGGGAACGGGTGAACAACGAGCCGTCTATTGCCGCCGCCCCCGGCGGTGTCGTTCGTGACGGTCAGCGTGAAGGCGGATCCTGTGGGCGCCGTGATGGAGGCCGGTAGAGTGAACGCGAACGTGCGCAGCGCTGCGCTTGTCGAGAGGTTCGTGGTCAGCGTTGCGGTCGCAATCGTCCCGAGCGCGGTGTTGCCGAATGTCACTTCGATATTGCGGCTCTGGACGGCGCTGCCGGAGCGACTCACCCAGAGCAGCGCCGAGAAAGGCCCAGCCGCGAGCGTCACGGGCAGGGTCAGCGTCGGCGAGAGCGTCCATATCTCCGAATCACCCTGACCATTGATCGTGATCGATGGCTGGCCGCTGCTCGGCGGCGTCCGGTACAACCGCGACGGAGCGCTCCACAGATACAGCGGTTTCGTACCGCTGCCAGGAATCTGCGACTGCGAGACGACGATCTGCGGCGCGCTCGGCGTTGCGTCGACGCCCGCAGCATTGTCGATGGTCGCGGTGTTGTCGATCGTTGTTCCAGGCGATGCGCCGGCAGTGACCTGCACGTCAAACGTGACGGTCGCGCTGCCGTTCGCCGGAACGTTCACGCCTGTGATGTTCAGGTAGCCCGTACCGTTCGCACCCGTGCCTGCGCCCGTCGATGCGTTCGTCGCACCGGGCGGGATCGATGCGACTGAAAAGCCGGCGACGTTGGCGGGGACATCGTCCGTGATCGCGGCGTTCAACGCCGCCACGCCCGCAGACTCGTTGATCGTGATCGTGTAGCGCAGCGTATCGCCGGGATTCGCATCGCCGCCGTTCAGATCCTGCACGGTCTTTGTGGAGGTCGACAGATTCGGGCCGAGCACCGTCGCGACGTCGGTCGCGGAGTTGTTGGCTGCGTCCGGGTCGTTGCTGGGGGTAGTGACTTGCGCGGTGTTGGACACGCTCGGGAACGCCGCGTTGCCGACCGCGACGTTCAAGGTGATCGCGGGCAACGATGCGCCCGCGTTGAGCGGGCCCCCGTGTGTGCATGTCACGACCTGGCCGGATGCGCCGCAACTCCATCCTGAGCCGCTGGCGGAAACATAGGTGAGGCCCGCCGGCAGCGTGTCCGTCACCGTGATCGGAAAATCGGTTTGCTGCGAGCCGGACTCGCTGCGCACCGTGAGTGTGTAAGCCATGTTGGTTCCGACGCTGAAGTCGCCGGCATGCGTCTTCGTGAGGCCCAGGTCGACGATCGGCTCGCTCGTGACGCTGACGATCTGCGCCGTGAGCATCACGAGATCGCCGCCCGCCGAATACTGCGTCGACGCCGACGTCTGCCCCGGCGCCAGCAGCGCCGAAATATCGTAGGTGTCAATATCCGCGCCATAGCTGTCGTCGACGCCAAGCGAGTTGACCGTGCCATCGAATTGTTGAACGGCCGGATTGCTGCCCGGCGCAACGATGCCGTCGTCGAGCAGCGAGCCGTTGAACCGCAACGCTTCGGCGAAGCCGTTCAACGGATCGGAGTTGGCGGGATCGCCCTCCCACGTGATGACCGCGAAGCGCCCATCGATGTTCGTGGCTGGAATCCGAAAGCCGTTCGGCGTCAGTGTCAGCGAGCTGCCGCGGAAGTACTGCAAGCCGTCGAAGACGTTGATGGCCCGCAGTCGTTCCGAGGGCGAGCCGTAGATGGCGATGAGTCCCCAACCGGCCTGAACGGCGGCGACGCCGCAGTGCGGAGCGCCGGTGTTAACGGTGAGCCCGCCGAACGTATAGGTCCCGTTGCCGGTGACGCGCGTCGTGACGTCGGCGAAGCCGCCAAAGAACGGCAGATCCGTACCTGCGTTGTCGTAGACCGCCTGAAACGTGCGGCTCGCGGTGACGCCGGAGCCGTTCAGCGTCACCGATGAATCGATCGCGGCGCCCGACCCACCCCAGTACAGATAGGCCGCGACGATCGAGGCGCCAGCCGGAATACCAGCGAGGGACTCTGAGCTCGTCGCGCCGACCGCACACGCGTCGCTCGCCGAGGTGCGCAATGAACCGCCGGTGGCAATGAAGTTGATGTTGCCGGTGAGTCGCGTGTAACGGGTGATCGGCGTTTGCTGGGCGAACGCCTGCAGCGACCAGGTCGCAAGCAGCGCGAAGCAGATCCAGCGAAGAACAGCACTCATTCGATGTGTGCGGCAACTGACGTGAAGAGGAATCCGGCACAGCGTAGTGAGGGAATCACTGCACGCACGCCGAGGCGTTCACAATTTGACGCTGTTATGTTCCTGACGCGCCGGAGTCGCGACCTGCGACTCGCTGCGCCGAGCAGGTCGATAGCGCATTGCGGATTAGCGGACGGCCAGATCGGCTCTCGCCTCGGATGCTTTCTCAGCCATCCGTTATCGGCTCCTCCGTGCATGCTTCACGCGCGCACGCGTGCGCACCACTCACAAAGCTACGAGAACTACGTCGCAACTCTTCGAGTTCGGCGCGCTGCTGTGACGGTGAAAACGCTCCAGAGCGCGATGCCGTCGTCATTTCATCTGAAAACTTGAGGGCCGCACGAGCGAAGTGCGAACCGGCTCACGAACGCCATTGCAGGTTTGACAAAAATCCCGACGCGTAAGGAAACGCCTGCGTCATCAGGAGGGGTTGGCGACCGCAGCAGTAAGGGAGCGACTGAGCGAGCTCTCCCTTCGGACCACGCAGGTGCGCCCTTCGATAACAAAGGCGCGCGGATGCGACGGCCTACGGGAGGATTCGATGATTTTGCCTCGTCTCTGTGCAGTGATCGCTGCAGCGGCATCGCTGGGTGCGTCGTTCGGCGCCGACGCCCTCGGCACGCCGGCCGGCACGAACATTCAGAACGCGGCGCAGGTGACCTACACGGTCAGCGGCGTCAGCACGACGAGTTCTTCGAACACTACATCCGTCGTCGTCGTGGAAATTCTCGATGCGGTCGTCACGATTGCGAGCGCCACGGTTGGCGCTACGCCCGGCGCGACGCAGCAGGAACTTGTGTTCACGCTGACGAACACTGGCAACGGAACCGAAACTTTCAATCTGGCTGCGCTCAGCGCGGGCGTCGCCGGGGACAACTTCGATCCGGTTCTTTCGACCCCGGCGATCTACTTCGACACGGATGGCAGCGGCGATCTGTCTGCGCCGGACATCGCGTATGTCGCCGGATCCAACGACCCGGTGCTGGCCGCTGATGCTCCAGTGCGTGTACTCGTGGTCAACAACATCCCTGCTGGCCTCGCCGATGGCGATCGAGGCCGCAGCGAACTCACTGCGCGTGCACTGACAGGCACAGGCGCGCCAGGAACAGTCTTCACCAATGGCGGCGTCGATGCAGTCGCGGGCACGACCGGCGGCGGCGACGTGCTCTTCGGTGAGTACGTGATCGCAGGTCTGCAGCTCACCGCAGTCAAGTCGCAGACGATCATCGATCAATTCGGCGGCGCGCGCGCTCTGCCTGGTGCACGCATCAACTATCAAGTCGTCGTCACGGCGAGCGGCTCTGGCACAGCCACGGCCGCAACTTTCGCCGATCCAATTCCAACGAGCACAACCTACGTCGCAGGGTCGCTCGAACTCAACAACGCGGCGCTCACCGATTCCGGCGACGCAGACGCCGGCGAATTCGCAACAACACCCGCGCCTGAAGTGCGCGTCAGTCTGGGCGATCTCAGCTCGGCCTCCGGGCCGCAGACGATCGAGTTCGCCGTCACGATCAATTGAGGAGAGAAGGGAAATGAAGCAGATCACTGGGTGCTGGGTTCTGGGCGCTGGCAAGAAAGGCGTTATCGCCCTGGCGTTGTACATATTGATGACGCCGGTCCTCGCACAGGACAAGGGTTGCGTGGAGCTGAAGACCACCGCCGAGACCGAGCAGGAATACGTCGACGAGCAGGGTCAGAAGGCGAAGCGCCTCGCGCCGGCCGGCAAGGTGACGCCGGGCGACGAGGTGATCTGGACGATCACCGCGAAGAACGTCTGCGACAAGCCTGCGGACAACATCGTCATCGCGAATCCCGTTCCCGAGCACATGAGGTACGTCGCGAACTCCGCGATGGGCGTCGGAACGACAATCACTTATTCGCTCGACGCGAAGGAATTCAAAGACGCCGTCGCGCTCACCGTGCGTGCGGACGATGGCTCCACGCGCGCTGCGCGCGCCGATGAATATCGCGCCATTCGCTGGACCTACGCCGCGCCGTTCGCGCCAGGCGCAACTGCCTTCGTGCGCTACCGCGCGACCGTGAAGTAACGAGTTCGAAATCGCTGTGCGTGTCTGGCAGGGGCGCGCACGGGGAAAGTTGTTCCTTGCCAATCGTGTGTATCGATGTTCAACAACATTGGGAGATCTGAAATGACAATCGCAAGGCACGTCAAGCACGTAGGCCTCGCGCTCGTGGCACTGAGTCCTTTGGGTGTATTGCAGGGCGCGTTCGCGGACGGTACCGACGCGGGCACTTCAATCACAAACCTGGCGACAGTGAACTACAGCGTGGGCGGCGCGGCTCAGACGCCGATCGAAAGCTCGCCAACGGGCAACAGCACGCCGGGTGTGGGCAACGGCGCCGACACCGCGTTCCTCGTCGACAACAGGATTCTGCACACGGTTGCGGAAGTGGGTGCGGCGGCGACGGCGACCTCGCCTGGCGCCGCGAACGTGGTCGCGACCTTCACGGTCACGAACACGGGCAATAACTCACAGGGCTACCAGCTGACGGCGACGAACCTCACGGGCGGTGCGCTGTTCGGCCAGACGGACAACACGGATGTGGCGAACCTACGCGCCTTCCGCGACGTCAACGGCAACAATGCCTACGACGCCGGCGTCGACACGGAAGCCTTCATCGACACTCTCGCCGAGGACGTCGCGGTGACCGTGTTCGTAGTCGTGGATGTTCCCGTGACGACGAGCAACGGCCAGTACGCGAATGTGCAGCTCGCGGCGCGCGCGGCTGTGCCCGGCACGAGCGGCGCCACCCTCGTGACTGAAACCGCCGGCGCCGACGATGCGGCCGCGGTCGACATCGTGTTCGCCGACGCGGGCGCCGCTGCGCGCGACGGCATTCATGAAGCAGCCGATCAATACTCGATCCAGTCCGCGAACCTGACGGTCAGCAAGACCTCGACGGTCGTAAGCGATCCGCTGAACGGCGCCGTCAATCCCAAGGCGATTCCGCTCGCCATCGTGCGCTACACGGTTACGGTGACCAACAGCAGCACGACGACCGCAGCCGACGGCGTATCTCTTGAAGATGTGATTCCGGCCAACACCGAGTTCGTGCCCGGCACGCTGACGTTGAACGCCGCAGTACTCACGGATGCAGCCGATGCCGATGCGGGACGTTTCGAGGCGCTGCCGACGCCGCGCATCGTCGTCGACGCCGGCGCCGTCGCGGCGAACGGCGGCGTGGCGACGGTGACGTTCCAGGTGGAAATCCAGTAAGGCCTTCCACCCCGAATGCGTAAACCATCGCCGCTGTGCGGCGACTCATGAAGATGTGAGTCGATGCACAGTTCGTCATTCAAGGCTCCGACACACGACGCGGGCGGGACGGTGAATAACCGTCCCGCCTTCGGTGCGTCTATGGGCGCCAGTTTTGCCGTGACAGACCTCACGGCGGCAGTGCGAACTGCGTTCGGGAGCGCCCTGTGCGCACTGATGATGATGCTATCCACGGCGCCGGCCTTCGCACAGGCCGTCACGCCGGCAGGGACGACGATTCAGAATTCGGCGCGCGTCAGTTACACGGATGTGAACGGCGCTGCCGCTGTCATCGACAGCAATTCCGTCACTGCGATCGTCGCACCCCCGCCGTCGCAATCCGCGATTGCGATCATGCGGGCGTCGAGTGCGGGAGCCTCGCTGCAGAGCACCGCGGGTCCGACGCAGTGCGCGAGCGGAAGCAGTTTGATCACGTTGCCGGCGCCGGTGCTCACCGGCGGAACGGTTGCGGATCCGATGCAGCCGATTGCATTGGCGGTGACCACCAGCCTGCACGGCGGCGAAGCGGCTTTCGTGCAGATCACGGATCCCGATCAGAACCTCGACTCTAACGTGGTCGATGCGACTGACCTGCGCCTGACGACGCCTACGGGAGATTCAGAAACGCTGCGCCTTTCGGAGAGCGGCCCGAACACCGGCGTCTTCGTCGGCTACATACAGACTCGCGCGAGCGGCGCCGCCGCGGGCAACTGCGTGCTCGAAGTCGAGCGCAATACACAGATCAGTTCAACCTACGTCGACCCGTTCGACGCGCGCGACACCGCCAGCGCCAGTGCGCTCGTCGATCCCTACGGCCTCATATTCGATTCGCGCACCGGCGCTCCAGTAAATGGCGCGCGCGTCCGATTGATCAACGATGCAACCGGCGCCTCCGCCGCCGTGGTCGGCGACGATGGCCTCAGCAGTTACCCGTCGGAAATGATCACCGGCGAGTCCGTCACCGATGCCGGCGGCACGGTGTACTCGCTGCCGGCAGGTGTATTTCGATTCCCACTGGTCGCACCAGGCAGCTATCGAGTCGAGGTCCTGCCACCGGCGGGCCACGTATTCCCCTCGGCGCTCAGCGTAGCTGAGCTCGCACAAACCCCCGGCGCGCCGTATCGAGTGAACGCAGGCTCATTCGGCGGCGCCTTCGCCGCAGACGCTGCTCCGGCAGTTGCGGTCGACGTCCCGGTTGACGCCGCCGCATCGCAGCTCTTCATGCAGAAGAGCACGACGACCACCGTCGCTGCGATTGGCGACTTCGTGCAGTACACGCTCACTGTAGAGAACATATCGACGAGCGCCGCCGTCGCGAGCGTGCGCACGATCGATCAGTTGCCGCTCGGCGCACGGTATCGCAAAGGTTCAACACGCATCGGCGGCGAAGTCGCCGCCGATCCGCAGATCGCGGCGGACGGGCAGACGCTGACATTTACAACCGGCTCGCTCGGTTCGAATCAGCGGATCGAGTTCCGATATGTCGTGGAGATCACAGTGGGCGCGCGCGGCAAACAGCTCGTCAACACAGCGCAGGCTGTCGGCCCGGACGGGCTCGCCTCCAACTCGGCGCAGGCGACGATTCAGATGCGCGAGGAGCTGTTCCGCGATCGCGCAATCGTCATGGGCCGGGTCGGGGAGGGCGACTGCGCGACGCCTGCGAATCAATTACAGGGCGTCGCCGGCGTGCGCGTCTATCTCGAAGACGGCCGCTATTCGGTCACCGACGAAGACGGCAAGTATCACTTCGAGGACGTCGCGCCCGGTTCGCACGTCGTGCAGATCGATCCGGTCACGATTCCCGACACGCATCGCACGCTCACCTGCAGCGACCGGGTACGGCAGGCCGGTCGCGCATACTCGCAATTCATCGATGTGCGTGGCGGCGCTCTGTGGCGTAGCGACTTCGTACTGGAGCGCAAGCCGCTGCCGAAGGGTTCGGTGACGCTGGAGATGCAGACGAAGATCGCTTCGACAGGCTCAGCACGAACGCAGAAAGAGGGTTCCGCACTCGTCGAAGGAATCTTCAACGCGCAGCTCCTCCATACCATCGCGCTCAACGTCGCCGGCGTCCCCGTCGACAACGTTCGCATATTCGTCATGCTGCCGGACGGTCTGGCCTACCAGGCGGGCAGCGCACGACTGGGCAATGCGCCGCTCGCGGATCCCTCGAATACCAGCAACGTGCTGACATTCCCGCTGGACGCGTTGGCCGCGGATGCTGCTTCGCTGCTGACGTTCCGCACCGGCGCAACGGCGGGGTCGAGCGGCGCCATCAACATCAGGACCGTCGCAGTCTTCGATTCTCCGTCGCAAGCTGGACAACGCACCGCACCCGCTGAGAACGTCGTGCTACGCGGAGAGATGCTCTATGAAAGCGCGTCCTACCGCTTCTCGCCGCGGTTTGATGCGCTCGCCACGCAGATTCAGCCTGCCGATCGTGAGCAGCTCGAAAAGATTGTCAGCGAATGGCGCGGTGTGACGCATTTGCGTCTGAGTGCGATCGGGCATTCGGATCAGACGGTGATCGCTGCGCGCAGTCATTCGACCTTTGTCGATAACGATGCTCTGTCGCGCGCACGGGCCGAAGCCGTGGCCAGCTACCTGATCGAAAGACTGAAGATCGATCCGTCGCGCGTTACCGTCGAAGGTCGCGGCGACAGGGAGCCGCTCGCAGATGGCCATGACGCGCAGAGTCTTGCGCTCAATCGACGCGTGGAAATCGCCATCGAAGGACTGCGCATCGTCGCCGCGGGCGGCCTCACGCTGAAAACTGCAAGCTCGCGCAGCGAGCCGGTGCAGACAGTAGGCGTACTGGGCGGCTCGGCATCAACGTCAGTGCGTGCGTCGGATGTGAAGAGCGCCGTGACCATCGAGCAGCCTATCGCTGACGTCGAAGCGCTGCAGCCGGCGATTGGCTGGGTGCTGCCGCAGGCGAACGCCGTGCCGGCGATTCCAAGCATCAAGGTTGCAGTTCAGCATTTGCCGACGCAGCGCGCCGAACTGCTGATAAACGGCGCTGCGGTGAACGCACTCAACTTTGACGGCGCCGCGACGAACCAGGCGAAGACCGTGAGTCTCAGCCGCTGGCGCGGCGTGGATCTGCGCGATGGCGACAACGAACTCATTGCCGTGGTGCGCGGCGCGGATGGCGACGAAGTGCAGCGCCTGACACGCAAGATCCACTACTCGGGTGGTGCGGTGCGCGCAGAACTCGTGCGCGAGGCGTCGACGCTGCTTGCCGACGGGCGCACGCGGCCCACCATCGCATTGCGCATGACGGACGCTTCGGGCGAGCCGGCGCGACCGGGCACGCTTGGCGCGTTCCGCGTGGAAGCGCCGTACCGATCGTGGTGGGAAGTCCAGTCGCTGGACGACAACAAGTTGGTGAGCGTCGGTGAGCGTGAGCCGGTGTTCAGCGTCGATGAGGATGGCGTCGCACGACTGGAACTGGAGCCGACGACGCAGGCGGGCACGGCGATCATCCGGCTGCGCTTCAACGAACGACGCACCCAGGAAATTCGCGTGTGGCTCGAACCCCAGGCGCGCGACTGGATTCTGGTCGGCATCGCCGAAGGCACGGCGACCTACGACACGATCAGCGACAACATGCAGTCGGCCGAACAGGCCGGACTCGAAGACGGCTATGCGGATGACGGACGCATCGCGTTCTTCGCGAAAGGCGCCGTCAAAGGTGAGTTCCTGCTGACCGCCGCCTATGACTCGGCGCGCGAACACGAATTCGAGAAGGATCGACTGTTGGGCGTCGTCGAGCCGGATCGCTTCTACACGCTCTATGGCGATGCGACCGAACAACGCTTCGAAGCCGCTACGACCCGCAAGTTATTCCTGAAGGTCGAGCGCCGGCAGTTCGCCGCATTGTTCGGTGATTTCGAGACCGGCCTCACCGTGACGGAGTTGTCGCGCTACAGCCGCACGTTCACCGGCTTCAAGTCCGACTATGCCGGCGAGCACTTTGGTTATACCGCATTCGCCGCGGAATCCGAACAGGGTTACGTGAAGGATGAGCTGCAGGGCGATGGCACGTCCGGCCTGTATCGCCTGTCGCGCCGGCCGCTGATCGTCAACAGCGACAAGGTTCGCATCGAAGTACGCGATCGCTTCCGCAGCGAAGTCATCGTCGAGTCGCGGCCGCTCACGCCCTTCATCGATTACAGCATCGACTACCTGAACGGCACGCTGTTCTTCAAGCAGCCTGTGCCCAGTCGCGATGCGAACTTCAATCCGGTGTTCATCATCGCCGAATACGAAGTGCTGAACGGCGGCGAAGCGCAGCTCACGGCTGGTGGTCGCGCCGCGGTGAAGCTGGCCGATGATCGCATCGAAGTTGGCGCGAGCTACCTCCAGGAGGGCGCAGCGACCGGCGATGCACGCGTCGCGGGTACGGATCTGCGCTGGCAGATCGGCGCCGCGACCGAGCTGCGCGCAGAGATCGCGCGCAGCGAATCGGATGATCCCGCCGTTGATGACGCGAGCGCCTATCTCACCGAACTTACGCATTTCACCGAAGAGCTCGACGCACGCGTCTATGTGCGCGAACAGGAAGCAGGCTTCGGCGTCGGTCAGCAACTCTCGACCGAGACCGGCACGCGGAAAATCGGCGTCGATGGGCGCTATAGACTGATGGAGCAGCTCTCACTGGAAGCGGAGACCTATCGTCAGGAAGTCCTGACCACTGGGGCCGAACGCGAACTGGTGAGCGCCGAACTGCGCCACGAAGCCGACGATTACTCGCTTGGCGCCGGTGCGCGGCGCGTCGTCGAGACCGACCTCACGAACGGCGATACCGAGTCTCAGCAGGCGTTCGTCAACGGCAGCATCGATCTCTTCAAGGATTTGATCACGCTGCGCGCGTCGCAGGATCTCGCGCTCGGCGGCAGAAATTCCAGTGTGGACTTCCCGGCGCGTTCGGTGCTGGGCCTTGACTATCACTGGCGCGCCGACACGACTTTCTTCGCCGAGTACGAACACGCGAATGGCGACCAACTGGATACCGACATGACGCGCGTCGGTGTGCGCACGACCCCCTGGGAGCGTGCGCAGCTGCAGTCGAGCATGAATCAGCAGGCGACCGAATACGGTCCACGTGTGTTCGCCAACGTCGGGCTGACCCAGGGCTGGCAGTTGAACGATCGCTGGGGATTCGATCTTGGCGTCGATCAGAGCAAGACGGTGCGCGGTCCGGAGCTCGAACCGTTCAACGCCAATGTACCGTTGGCGTCCGGTACGCTGAGCAACGATTTCCTCGCGACCTTCGTCGGCGCGATGTACCGCAGCGACTTGTGGACATTCACTTCGCGACTGGAGAGTCGGACCTCGGACGACGAAGATCGGCTGGTCGCCGCCGGCGGTTTCTACAGAGAGCCCATCGCGGGTCACGCCTTCTCGCTCGCCACGCAGTGGTTCGACAGCCAGTTTGCGAATGGATCAGACGCGATGGCCGGCGACATCCAGCTCGCGTGGGCGTATCGACCGGTTGCGAGCCAATGGATCATCCTCAATCGGCTCGATCTGAAGCATGAGTCGCGCAGCGACGCACTCGGCGAATTCGAGTCGGCGCGCGCAATCAACAACCTGAACTCGAACTGGCAGCTCGATGCACGCACCCAGCTTGGCCTGCAGTTCGGTGCACGCTACGTGCGCAGCACCTTCGACGGCGAACGCTACAGCGGCTTCTCGGGTCTGTACGGCCTCGACATGCGCCGCGATCTCAACGAGCGCTTCGACGTCGGCGTGCACGGTACGTTGTTGAATTCGATGAGCGCGGATGTGAGCGACCAGTCGCTCGGCGTGGATCTGGGCGTCACGCTGGCGCGCAACGTGTGGGTCTCGATCGGCTACAACTTCGCGGGCTTTCGCGACGATGACTTCGAAGCGAGCCGCTATACGGCGCAGGGACCATTCATCAAGTTCCGCATGAAAGCCGACCAGGACACGTTCAAGGACCTGTCGCTCGACGCGCTTCGCGCCGGGAAATGAGAAGAGGAGCCGCAAAAGACCGCATAAAAGAAAATGATAATGGGCCGTTTCTGAACCAGCTCCCTGCGGTGAGCAAGGGCCAGGTCACGACCGTGAGTCTGCGCATCGCCACATTACATTTCCTTTATGCGGTCTTTCGCTGCTCTCTCCTTTTATTTCCGGGCGCGGAAAGGAGAGCCGCGAAGGACCGCATAAAAGAAGAATGAGAGTGGACCGTCTCTGAACCAGCTCGCTGCGGTGAGCAAGGTCCAGATCACGGCCGTGAGTCTGCGCATCCCTGCACTACATTTCCGTTTTGCGGTCCTTCGCGGCTCTCGTCATTCTTCTTTTTCCTCAACCCGCGCAAAGCTCAGCGACGCCGGAGCTTTCGCGGGCGCCGAACGTCCATAACGTTTCCACGGCGAGCTCGAGTGCGCCGGTTGCGGCGTCCAGGTCGTGGCGCCACGCGATGACCTCGATCCGATCGCACGCGCCGGCATCGCCCCGTATCAGGCTGCCGATGTGCAGCGTGTGCGACAAGCCCAGCGGCGCGGATTCGCCGCTGCTCTTCAGCACCACGTGACCGAAATTATTGTAGGTCGTGAACAACCACAGATACTCGCTCAGCGTCCTGAGCTCGCTTGCGGTCAGCGGTCGCTGATTGAGTTGCCCGGCCGGACCGCTCGCTGCGCGAAGGTTTGCTGCGGAGCGATCGAGGTACGCACATTTGAAAACGCGCGCGCGCAGGTAGAAGTCCGGATCACCCTGACGCGTGCGGCCGAACTCGAAGAAGCGCGCATCATCGGTCGTCTCCACCAGATCTGAGTAAGAGGCCGCGCTTTGTGCACTTGATTCCGACCACGCCAGCGCCTCGTTCCAGTCATTCGAGCACAGTTCGTACAACGGCTGCGGTGCGCTCGCGCCCGCATCGATATCGTTGTTCTTGAGGTGCACGGTCGAGACGTAACTGTGACCGGAGGGCGCCGCGTCGCTGTAGAACGAAGCCGGCGTGCGTGAACCGCCGCCGTACAGGCTCTGTGCAATCTCCAGATCCGATTGTGTGATGGGCCGCGACGCCGTCGCCGCTGGTCTCGATGGCTCGGGCGCATCGCCGCTGCCTCCGCCCCCACCGCAACTGGTCAGCGCCAGCGTCGTTGCAAGAACGACGGCGAGCATGCGGTGTTGCGGCTGGAAGAGAGGATTCACGTTGGCCTCGATCGCTGATGTCGTCAGACGCGCGCATGCACGAGGCTCCTCGCGCCGCTGCTCTGCTTACGTCAGCTATCGACCGCCGCACAGCGGCGCTTGAGAGTACGCGGCGAGAACTTGCCGCCAGTGCGCAGTCAGTCACTGAAACAACAAGGG
This sequence comes from Steroidobacter sp., assembly GCA_050738395.1. Lineage (GTDB taxonomy): Bacteria > Pseudomonadota > Gammaproteobacteria > Steroidobacterales > Steroidobacteraceae > Steroidobacter. Next base: position 1,454 of record JBOHZJ010000331.1, on the reverse strand, counting down.
TGATTTCCGTTTCGTCGTACCCAGCGCGCTGAAGTTGGCGCCGCTTTACGTAATCGCGTCAGGACTGCGGCGCTTCGAATTCCGGCGTGATGAACGGATCCAGTATGCGGCGGCGGCTCTCCACCGAAAGGGATTCCCAACGAACCTTGCGCGTCGCGCGCGCGCGCAACTGCGTATCCGTGGTCCGGCGAACGATTCCGTCTGCGGGCGTCGGCGCGCGTGCTGTGATCCGCGCGGTGTCGCCGCTTCTCAGGACGTCTGCAATCGCAGCAAGCACCAGATCGTTCTGAGTGAGCGCACCATGGTTCTCATCGACGTACCACGCCGGTGCGCCAGGCCAGCACGCGCGCGCAGTCGGTACGGTGCCGTCGCCATCGCGGCGAATCTCATACTGGAATTCGTCATGCCGCCGCGTCACCGACGTGATGGTTTCCTGATTCGTACCGATGATTGCGCCGCAGCGATCATCCGCCGGCGGCATGCGGGCGCGCAGCCGACGCGCTCGCGCGAGCAATGTCCTGTCGGGCCTGAGTTCGTCGTCGGGCCATCGATCGGCGTCGAACAGATCGACATCCGCGTCTGAATCATGCGTCGGCAACATCTGATAGAGGCCTGGCAGGGTGAGAAAGACGGCGTGCGCGAGTTGCTCTGCGGTATGGCTGTCGCCCAGCGCCGCGATTTTGCGCACGGTCGGATACACAGCGCGCAACGCCTGCACGGGTGCAAAAGAGCCTTCATTCGGACTTCCGACCTGCAGCAACCTTTCGATGCGGTGCTGCTTGTCATGCGCGAGCGCGGCGCGAGCGACGAGTCCGCCCATGCTGTGCGCGAGGACGAAAACTTTGCGGGCGCCGCAACTCTCGACCCTTTGCATGAATGACCGTGCGAGCCTGTCGATATCGAGGCGCCAGTCGAACGGATGAAATACCGGACGGAGGCCAGCGACTTCGAGCGAGAGTTTGAGCTTCAGATAGCCGGGCAGCATGACGCCGACGGCGCGAATGGAGCGCGATCCCGGCAGCGCAAGATCGAGCAGGCCGCCCGCGCCGACTGCCGTCGGATGCAGCCACAACAGATGCGGGACGCCGCGTCGAACGACGCCAAGACGCGATCCCATGACGCCAGGCAGGACGAACACCAGCCGCCCGCGCCGCTTGCGGCGAATCGCCGCGAGCTTCGCGAGTTGTGAGAGTTCGCGATACTCGATCTCCCCGAAGTAGGCGATCAGCAAGGCCGCGTGGGCGCCGGAGCGCAGCAACGCCACGATCTGATCGTCATGCAGATCGCCGGGACTGAGCGATGCGGCCTGAGACATCGCGGCAGTCAGCGCGAGCGATGCACGTCGGCCGGCGACTTCACCGCGACGTCCACCGTAATCTCGCCGGCGTTCTGAAATCGCAGCGTGATCGGCAGCGTCGAGCCTGCGGTGAGCGGCGCTTGCAGATCCATCAACA
>JBOHZJ010000330.1:0-7581 GCA_050738395.1 Steroidobacter sp. | reverse complement strand
TGAAGGAGACCATCAACACGATGGTCGACCAGTTGAACGCGTTCGCGGCAGAAGTGACCCGCGTGGCGCGCGAAGTCGGCTCGGAAGGCAAGCTCGGCGGTCAGGCCGAAGTGCAGGACGTGAGCGGTGTGTGGAAGGATCTCACCGACAACGTCAATTCGATGGCGAGCAATCTCACCGGCCAGGTGCGCAACATCGCAGAAGTCGCCACCGCCATCGCGCGCGGCGACCTGTCGCGCAAGATCACGGTCGACGTGCGCGGTGAAATCCTGGAGCTGAAGGAAACCGTCAATACGATGGTCGATCAGTTGAACGGCTTCGCCGCCGAAGTGACGCGCGTCGCGCGCGAGGTCGGCACCGAAGGCAAGCTCGGCGGTCAGGCGAAAGTGCCGGGCGTCGCGGGCACCTGGAAGGATCTCACCGATAACGTGAACTCGATGGCGAGCAATCTCACGGGACAGGTGCGCAACATCGCAGAAGTCTCGACCGCCATCGCGCGCGGCGATCTCTCGCGCAAGATTACGGTCGACGTCGAAGGTGAAATTCTGCAGTTGAAAGAGACCATCAATACAATGGTCGACCAGTTGAACAGCTTCGCCGCCGAAGTCACACGCGTGGCGCGCGAGGTCGGCGTCGAGGGCCGGCTCGGCGGTCAGGCGAACGTGCCGGGCGCTGCGGGTACATGGAAAGATCTGACCGCGAACGTCAACCTGCTGGCCGCCAATCTCACCAACCAGGTGCGCGCGATTGCCGAAGTCGCGACCGCCGTTACGCAGGGCGATCTCACGCGTTCCATTCAGGTCGACGCACGCGGCGAAGTGTCGGAGCTGAAGGACAACATCAACGCCATGATCGGCAACCTGCGCGCGACGACCGAGCGTAATACCGAACAGGACTGGCTCAAGACGAACCTCGCGAAATTCAGCCGCATGATGCAGGGTCAGCGCGACCTGGTGACGGTCGGCGAGATGCTGCTCGCCGAACTCGCACCGCTGGTCGATGCGCAGCAAGGCGTCATGTATGTGATGGACTTCGACGAGCGCGGACCGGTGGTCAAGCAACTGGCGACCTATGCGGATGCGCACGGAGCGAAAGAGCCGCGCTGCTTCATGCTGCGCGACGGAATCGTCGGTCAATGTGCGGCCGACGGCCGGCGCATGTTGCTGAACGAAATCCCTGTCGAGGCGCTCCACGTCAAGAGCGGACTCCTCACTGCGCGGGCTCGCAACATCATCGCCCTGCCGGTGCTCTTCGAAGGTCAGGTGAAGGCGGTCGTCGAGCTCGCTTCGCTGCACGAATTCACCGCCTCGCATCTGGCGTTTCTCGAACAGCTCACCGGCAGCATCGGCATCGTACTCAACACGATCGAGGCCACGATGCGCACCGAGGGCTTGCTGCGGCAATCGCAGGAGCTCGCCGGCGAATTGCAGACTCAGCAGAAGGAATTGCAGCAGACCAACGAAGAACTTGCGAACAAGGCGCAGCTGCTGGCCGAACAGAACGCCGAAGTCGAACGCAAGAACAACGAAATCGAACTCGCGCGACGCGCGCTCGAGGAGAAAGCGGCCGAGCTCGCGCTCACTTCGCGTTACAAATCAGAGTTCCTCGCGAACATGTCGCATGAGCTGCGCACGCCGCTCAACAGCATTCTGATTCTCGGTCAGCAGCTCGCAGAGAACGCCGACACGAATCTCACTCCGCGACAGGTGGAGTTCGCCAAAACGATTCACGGTGCGGGAACCGACCTGCTGAATCTCATCAGCGACATCCTGGATCTGTCGAAGATCGAGTCCGGCACCGTCACCGTCGAATCCGAGGATCTGCTGTTCACGCATCTGCGCGAGACCATCGAGCGCAACTTCCGGCATGAAGCCGAGGCGCGCGCGCTGTCGTTCATCACGGACTTCGATCCGAGCATGGGTCGTCACATCGTGACGGACTCGAAGCGCCTTCTGCAGGTGCTGAAGAACCTGCTGTCCAACGCGTTCAAGTTCACTGGCCAGGGCAGCGTGCACCTGCACGTCGGGCTCGCCGAGGGCGGCTGGAGCGCCGATCATCCCACCCTGAATCAGGCGGGGTCGGTGATCGAATTTTCGGTCACGGACACCGGCATTGGCATCGCCCCGGAGAAGCAGAGAATCATCTTCGAGGCATTCCAGCAGGCGGACGCCGGCACCTCGCGCAAGTACGGCGGGACCGGACTCGGGCTTGCGATCAGTCGTGAACTTGCCCATCTCCTGGGCGGCGAATTGCGTCTGACCAGCGTTCCGGGCAAGGGCAGCACGTTCACGTTGTATCTGCCGATCGCGTACATGGGGCCGGCCTACGGGCGCGCCGCGGCGTTGGGTGGTGAAGTGGTCACGTCGAATCGGAACTTCCAGCCGGCCCTGCCGGTGGCGCAGATCGCAGAGCTGCACGACGATCGCGACGCTCTCGAGCCCGATGATCGGGTGCTGCTCATCATCGAGGACGATCCGCACTACGCGCGGGTGCTATTGGATCTCGCGAGGGACAACGGCTTCAAGGCAGTCGTGGCGACGACCGGTGCGCAAGCTCTGTCGTGCGCGCGGAAATTCCGGCCCACGGCGATCTCCCTCGACGTGTTCCTGCCAGACATGCTGGGCTGGACTGTGCTGAGTCAGCTCAAGCAGGATCCGGCGCTGCGGCACATCCCAGTGCAGATTTTGACCGTCGAAGAGGAGCGTCAGTACAGTCTCGAACGCGGCGCTTTTGCGTTCATGAACAAGCCTGCGACGACGGAAGAGCTCGAAGGCGCCTTGAATCGCATCAAGGAATTCGCCGCCCCGCGCACGCGGCAGTTGCTGGTGGTCGAGGATGACCCGGCCGAACAGATGAGCATTGCCGAGCTGATCGGTTTCGAAGACGTGCAGATCACAGCGGTCGGAAGCGGCGCCGAAGCGCTGCGCGAGATGCGGCAAAGATCCTTTGATTGCGTGGTGCTCGATCTTCGGCTGCCCGACGTTTCAGGTTTCGATCTGCTGACGCAGATTCAGGAGGACGAAAGACTGCACGAAACGCCCATTGTGGTGTTCACGGGCCGCGAACTGTCGCAGGCGGAGGAGGACGATCTGCGGCACAAGGCGAAGAGCATCGTATTGAAAGGCGTACGTTCGCCCGAGCGACTGCTGGATGAGACCGCGCTGTTTCTGCATCGCGTGGTAACCGATCTGCCGCCCGCCAAGCAGCGCATGATCGAAACGCTGCACCGCAGCGACGAACCGCTGCAGGACCGCAAGGTGCTGGTCGTCGACGACGACATCCGCAACATCTTCGCTCTCAACAGCGTGCTCGAGCGCCACAAGATGCAAGTCATCAGCGCGACCAACGGCGCGGATGCGATCAATCTCGTCGAATCGACCGACGACCTGGCGCTGGTGCTGATGGACGTGATGATGCCGGAGATGGACGGATACGAGACGATGCGGCGCATCCGCAGCAATCCGAAATTCCGTATGCTGCCGATCATCGCGCTTACCGCGAAGGCGATGCGCGGCGATCGTGAGAAGTGCCTGCAGGCGGGCGCTTCAGATTACGTGGCCAAACCGGTGAATACCGAGCAGTTGCTGTCGCTCGTCAGAATGTGGCTGCATCGTTGAGAAGCAAGGTCGAGATCATGCCGGACAGTGCGCAGCAGAAGGTCAATATCCTGCTGGTCGACGACCAGCCGGCGCGGCTGCTGTCGTACGAAACCATCCTCGCCGAACTGGGGCAGAATCTGATCAGCGCGCGTTCGGGCGTCGAGGCGCTCGCAATGCTGATGAAGAACGACTTCGCGCTGGTGCTGCTCGATGTGAGCATGCCGGGCATGGACGGCTTCGAAACCGCGGCGCTGATCCATGATCATCCGCGCTTTGAGCGCACGCCGATCATTTTCGTCACCGGCGTGCATGACACGGAGTTCGATCGGCTCAAGGGCTACAAGCTCGGAGCCGTCGACTACGTGTCGATTCCAGTCGTGCCCGAAATCCTGCGCAGCAAGGTCTCGGTGCTCGTCGAGCTCTACGAGCAGCGCATCGAACTGGAAAAACTGAATCGTAGTCTGGAGCATGCGAACGCGCAGCTCGAGCAGGCGAACACTACGCTGCAGGCGGAAAAGACGCGCGAGCTGGAGCTTCTCAACCGCAATCTGCAGTTTGCGAATTCGGAGCTCGCCGCCTCGAACCGGGCGTTGCAGGCAGAAATCGCCGAACGCACTCGCGCCGAAACCGCATTGATCGAGGCGGATCGTCACAAGGACGAATTCCTCGCAATCCTGGCTCACGAACTGCGCAACCCGCTGGCGCCGATCCGCAATGCGGTCGAGATCATGGCGCGAGTACCGATCGAAGATCCCAAACTCAAATGGTCGCGCGACGTAATCGATCGGCAGGCGATGCATCTCACCCGGCTGGTCGACGACCTGCTCGATATTTCGCGAATTACGCGCGGCACCATCCGCCTGACGCAGGGTGCGGTGAAGATCGAGACCATTGTCGAGCGAGCGGTCGAGGCGCTGCAGCCGACCATTGCGGCGCACGAGCACGAACTCTCGATCGACTGCGCTGACCCGTCGCTGATGGTGCGCGGCGACCTGACTCGTCTGGTGCAGGTGCTGGGCAACCTCCTCAGCAACGCGGCGAAGTACACCAACGACGGCGGACGCATTCAGCTGGTGGTGCAACGAGTGAATTCGCACGTCGAGTTCAGCGTTCGGGACAACGGCATTGGCATTCCCCCGGAATCGCTGTCGAAGCTGTTCAATCTTTTCTCACGGCTCGACGGCAGCGACGATCGCACGCCCGGCGGGCTCGGCATCGGTCTCGCGCTCGTACGCAAGCTGGTGGAAATGCACGCCGGCGAAGTTTCCGCGCGCAGCGAGGGCGCGGGTCTTGGCAGCGAATTCCTGGTGCGATTGCCTCTGCTTACGGAAGCCTCGGAGTGGGTCGAGCCAAAGACGCAGCAACGCGGCGCCCGGCGCAGTGAATCTCGCCGGCGAATCCTGATTGCGGACGACAATCCGGACGCGCTCGAGAGCCTTGCGATGCTGCTCGAGTGCGATGGTCATGAAGTCCTGAAGGCGGTCAACGGCGTCGAGGCATACGAACTCGCCGGTCAATACCGGCCTCATCTGGCGCTGCTTGATCTCGGTATGCCTGTTCTCGATGGCTACGAGGCGGCGCGACGTATTCGCCAGCACCCCTGGGGACGTCAAATGGCGATCGTGGCGCTCAGTGGCTGGGGTCAGCACGCAGACGTGCAGCGTTCACGCGAATCCGGTTTCGATTCGCATTTGGTGAAGCCTGCAAGCTTCGATGCACTCGCGCAGGTGCTCAACCGGCTGCCGCCGGACAAAGAGGAAGCGGTCGGCGGATAGAGTTCACGTTCTCTTCAATCCCACCGCCACCAGATTCGCAATCTCGGTCGCGATGTGCTGGCGCTGCCCAACATCGACGGGCACATCCTCTTTCACGAGCCAGGAAAGCAGTCCCGGCAGCATCAGCGCGCGCGCTTCGACGTCGAGATTGGCGATGCTGGCCTCTTCGACGCCTTCTCGAATGAGCGCGTGATACGCATCGCCCAGCTCCCGCGAGTGGTCATCGAAGCGCGCCTTACCCTCTTCCGAGAGCGCGCCATGCCCGACAAGAGGCGAGAGCGGCGTCAGTTCCTCACACGGATATGCGAGCGCCAGCGCATGCATTGCGGCGGCGAGCGCCTGCAGCCGCGCGCCCTCGTATTCGCGCATCCGATCCTTGATGAACAGAAAAATCCGGAACGCCCGGTCGTAACAGGCCGACACCAGATCCTGTTTGGAGCCGATGTGGTGATGCAGCGTGCGCTTCGTCGTACCGACCTGGGCGGCGATCTCATCGAGCGATGTAGCATCGATGCCCTTGCGGTTGAACAGACGCGACGCCACGCGAATCAGCGTTTCGCGCTTTGCTTCGAGCGCCGCGTCGCGATCGAAGGCGCTGATCGCACGCGGCGAAAGCTCAAACAGATCGATGGGTCGAAAGTCGGGCAGGCGCCGTTGTGTGGAGAATCCCTGAAAAACAGTCGCGCTCACCGCCGATGCGAGTCTCGCATGTCCGAGCGGGCCTATTGCATGCGCCCAGGGTCGCGCGAGCGGCGCCCATGTGATCAGGCTCAGAATCACGCGCGCATTGACGTCGACATCACAGACTCGAAATTCTCCTTCGCGCTGCCCCCGCTCGATGAGATGAGCGATGCGCGTTGCGAGCGCGTCGTAGAGACCCTGAATCGTGTCGCGCTGGGTCGGATTCAGCATTGCGATCTCAGCGCGTGCAGCGACTTCGGGCTCACCCGGATCGAGCATGCGGGTGAAAAAGCTGAGCAGCATCTGCTCGGCGCCGCCGCCGTCGCGGGTCGCTTCGAGCAGGCGTCGCGCAGTGATCTCTGCGGCGCGGCGATAACACTGAAAGACCAGGTCCTGGCGATCGGCGACGTAGTAGTACATCGCCGCACGCGTAACGCCGAGTTTCGCGGCGATTTCAGCCAGGGAGGTCAGCAGCACACCTCTTTCGTTGAGCTGCCGCGCCGCTTCATCAAGGACGCGTTCGTGGCGATTGGCCGGAGCGATCGTCGCCGCTGCTTTGTTCTCGTCGGAAGTCATTGGCGGATCGCGCTTTTCGAGTAGGTGAAGGTTATGCGCTCCGCGCTGCAGACCCAAGATAGTTTTCGTCAGCACCGCGCGTTCATGCAGGACTTGTGAACGATTCTGCGCAATGGAAGGTGCAGCTCAGGAAGAATTTACATGTGAGTGTACATATTCACCGCAATGGTAAATATCAAAAAATCTGTGCTATATCAGCCCCCGCTGTCGATTCTGACGCAGCTAACAGTTCGATAAGTCAGAGCGATCAGCACGGAGCGCGGCAATGCGAGTCGTCGCGCAGTACAACGTTCGTCAATCAGGGGTTAATCATGGAAATCAACAACAACGGGCGGTCTGGGCGACCGTCGCGGGAGCCTTCACGAGTTCGAAAGCCGGGCGCCGCATGGGCAATCGGTCTCGGTTTGCTGGTGCTTGCGGCGAGTGCGCAGGCCCAGACCAATCCGTACGCCAAAGGGCCCGATCCGACCTCCTCCTCGCTCAACGCTACCAGCGGGCCGTTCTCTATCGGGAGCACGTCTGTTTCGCGGTTCGCGGCGAGCGGATTCGGCGGCGGCACGATCTACTATCCATCCGCCGGCGGCAGCTACGCGGTTCTCGCGATCTGCCCGGGCTTCACCGCGACGCAGTCCTCGATTGCCTGGCTGGGGCGTCGCATCGCATCACATGGATTCGTGGTCATGACGATCAACACCAATTCGACCTACGATCAACCGCCGAGCCGTGCAACGCAGCTCATGGCGGCTTTGCGGTACATCACGAACTCGAGCAACAGCACAGTGCGCAGCCGGGTCGACGCGAGTCGCCTTGGCGTCGCAGGCCATTCGATGGGCGGCGGCGGCACACTGATTGACGCGCGCGACAATCCCACGCTCTAGGCCGCCGTGACGTTGACCGCATGGAGCACAACGAAGAACTTTTCGAGCGTGGTCACGCCGACGATCGTGGTC
>JBOHZJ010000329.1:0-13692 GCA_050738395.1 Steroidobacter sp. | reverse complement strand
CTCTCGACCTGTCGCGATTCGATGTCGGCGGCGTCGAGAGCAGCGCCGACCGCGGTGCGCTGGCGGCGTACATCTTTTCGGATCGGGGTATTTATCGCCCCGGCGAGGAGATCCGCGCCGCGGCCATCGTTCGCAGCCAGGACTGGAAGCAGCGCTTCGAAGGCTTGCCGCTGCGACTCGAAGTGACCGATCCGCGCGGCGTCGTGGTGCGCCGTGAAACGTATGCCGCCGGCCCGGCGGGGTTCGGCGAAATCCTGCAGGCGACCAGGGAGAGTTCTCCGACGGGAGCCTGGACGCTCTCGCTGTCGATCGTGCGCGATCAGCGCAACGCGGACCTGATCGGGTCGACGACGGTGCAGGTGCGCGACTTCCTGCCCGACAGATTGCGCATGAAAGCGAGTTTCTCCGCCCAGTCGCCCGATGGCTGGGTGTCGCCCGAAAAGCTGACCGCGCAGATTCAACTCGAAAATCTTTTCGGTACGCCCGCGGAGAATCGCCGCGTTACGGGACAACTCACCCTGAGTCCGAGCATTCCGTCGTTCCGCGGCTTTGCCGACTATCAGTTCCACGACCCACAGTACGCCCGCGAAGGCTTCACCGAATCGCTTGCCGACACGACGACTGATGCGCAGGGTCGTGCAACATTCGATCTCAATTTGCAGCGCTTCGCGCGTGCGACCTATCGCGTTCACCTGGTTGCGCAAGGCTTCGAAGCGGATGGGGGGCGCGGCGTCGCCACGGAAGCAGCGCAGCTCGTGTCGGGCATGCCTTACCTGATCGGCTACAAGGCCGACGGCGACCTTGGCTTTCTGTCGCGCGGCGGGGAGCGCAACGTACATCTGATCGCGATCAACCCACAGGCGCAGCGCGCCGCCGTCGAAACCCTGACGCTTGTCCGGATGGAGACGCGGTACGTCTCCGTGCTCATGCGCCAGCCGAATGGCGTATATAAATATGAGTCGCGGCGCAAACAGACGGCGCGGTCCGAAACGCCGCTCACCCTCTCCGAAGCCGGCTATACCCTGACGCTCGACACGAGCGCGCCCGGCGCCTTCGCGTATGTCGTACGCGATGCACAGGGTCAGCAACTCGCGGCGTTCGACTACCAGGTGGCCGGCGAAGGCAACGTCACGCGTGCGCTCGAGAAGAACGCCGAACTCGAACTGACGCTCGCCAAACGCGACTACGCACCCGGCGATGAAGTCGAAATCTCGATACGTGCGCCGTACGAAGGCGCCGGCCTCATCACGATCGAACGCGAACGGGTTTACGCCTGGCGCTGGTTCAAGGCCGCGACGACCAGTTCAGTGCAGCGGATCAAGTTGCCGGAAGGACTGGAGGGCAATGCGTACGTCTCCGTGACGTTTGTGCGTGACGCGGGTTCCCCCGAGATTTACACGAGCCCGATGTCGTACGGCGTGCAGCCGTTCTCGATCGAGGTCGATGCGCGGCGCAATCAGGTCGCGGTGGAGACGCCGACGCTGGTGAAGCCGGGCGAGGAACTCACGTTTCGCTATCGCACTGAGCGCCCATCGCGCCTCATCCTGTTCGCGATCGACGAAGGCATTCTGCAGGTTGCGAATTACCGCACGCCTGATCCACTGGGCCACTTCTTCCAGAAGCGCGCGCTGGAAGTGTCGACGACGCAGATTCTCGATCTGATCCTGCCGGAGTTCCGGCATCTCGGTCTTGCCGCCGCGCCTGGCGGCGATGCGGAAGGTCTGCTCGGCAAGCATCTCAACCCGTTCCGGCGCAAGGGCGAGAAACCGGTTGCGTACTGGTCCGGCGTCGTCGACGCTGATTCGACAATGCGCACGCTGACGTACGCCGTGCCGGATTACTTCAATGGGCAGTTGCGCATCGTGGCGGTTGCGGTGTCGGACGACCGCATCGGGGTGCACGAAAGTCGCACCACGGTGCGCGGCGATTTCGTGCTGTCGCCGAACGCGCCCACGACGGTGACGCCGGGCGATGAGTTTGATGTGAGCATCGGCGTATCCAACAACGTCGTCGGCTCGGGCGCCGGAGCTTCGATTGCTGTAACGCTGGAAACCGATTCTGGTCTCGAAGTGATTGGCGATGCGCGCCAGCAGGCGACCATCGCCGAGGGACGCGAAGGTTCGGTGCGCTTCCGATTGCGCGCTCGCGACGAACTCGGTCCTGCGAATCTCGACTTCATGGCGCGCACGGGTAACGCGACCGGCAAGCGGCGCATCGATCTCAGCATTCGCCCCGCTACTGCGTACATGACTCAGCTCAAGGCCGGCGTACTGGGGCGAGGCGAACGCGACATACCGATCGATCGCGCGATGTATCCGCATCACCGGACGCTTCAGAGCGGTGTATCCGTATTGCCGATGCAATTCGCGCATGGCTTCGTGAGTTATCTTGCGAACTATCCGTACTCCTGCACGGAGCAAATCGTAAGCCAGGCCATGCCCGCCGTGTTGCTGAGCGCGCGGCCTGAGTTCGGCTACGTACGCAGCGAACCGGGCGCCGACCTGGCCGCGCTGATCAGTGAACTGCGCTCGCGGCAGAACGACGCCGGCGCCTACAAGTTGTGGCCCGGCAGCGAGCAAGTCGTCGAGTTTGTTTCGCTCTACGCCCAACACCTGTTGCTTGAAGCTGGCGAGCGTGGTGAAGCGATTCCCGCGGATCTTACGGCGAACGGCAATCAGCATCTGCGCAGCGTCGCCGAGCGCGACGGAAACAATCTGAACGATGAGCGGCAGAGCGCGTACGCCATGTACCTGCTCACGCGTCAGGGACAGCGCATGTCGGCGGAGATCGCAGCGGCGCGCAAGCGACTCGAAGAACGCTATCGCGGACAATGGGAACAGGATCTCACCGCGGCGTGGCTTGCGGCGGCGCTCGACCTGACGCGCCAGGATCGCGATGCCGAGCGTCTCATCAGTCGCATGCGCTTCGGCGCGCAGACCGGCGGCGAGACGTACAACGATCCGATGACGCGTGACGCCTTCCTTCTGTTCATCATTGCGCGCCACTTTCCCGAGCGTCTGAGGAATGTCCCGGTCGATGCGCTCACGACGCTGGCGAAGCGAGTCAGCGACGGCTATTACCACTCGCTATCCGCCGGGACGACGCTTCTCGGACTCGACGCCTATGCGAACGCGACCGAGGGCGCAGTTGGCAACCTTGCCGCCGTCGAAGTGCTGCGGGACAAGCGTGTGCGTGCGCTGACGTTGCCGCAGGGCCTGTTTCCGACGGTGGAGTTCTCCGATCAGGCTGCCGCGATTCGCTTCGACAACGACGGCGATCTCAATGCCTACTATCTGATCGAGCAGGCGGGGTTCGATCGCAAGCCGCCCACCGAAGCGATCAGGCAGGGCCTCGAAGTGCTGCGCGAGTACACCGACGCGAAAGGCAACGCGTTAAGCGAGATCCGCATGGGCGATCAGGTCGACGTGCGCTTGAAGTTCCGCGGCCTGAAGGACGACTTCATCTACAGCATCGCGCTGGTCGACCTGCTGCCCGGCGGCTTCGAACTGGTCATACCTTCGCTGAGCGCGGATACGCCGTTCACTGAAGCGGGCGACGCCGCGAGCGAACTGATGGACGAATCCGCGTACACCGGCTGGCAATGCCAGATCTGCGTCGGCTCGCCGAAGGCGATGCTGCAGTACGCGGATATGCGCGAAGACAGAGTCGTGTTCTACGTGAACGCCGATCGCAACGTGTCCGAGATCGTATACCGCATCAAGGCGACGAATGTCGGCGCGTATGTGATCCCGCCCGCCTACGGCGAAGCGATGTACGACCGCAGCGTCGTAGGCCGCTCTGCGGCGGGACGCATCATTGTTTCAAGGCAATAGGATCGAGATAGAAGAGCCGCGAAAGACCGCAAAAAAGCGATATGAGGTCACGCGAAGCAAGACAAATTCGACTGTCGGGGCTCCAGCTCCGATTCTAGCCGTGCGTGCAATCGTGTTTCGTCACGTTTCCATTTCAACTCCCTTTATGCGGTCTTTCGCGGCTCTACTCCTGTCTGCAATTCTGGTCTTCGCGGCGCTGGCTGCGGTCAGACTCTGGCCCAGAGAGGCGTTGGCGGCGAGGATACCGTCGTCGATCGCGGTGTTCGATCAGAAAGGGCGGTTGCTCCGGCTCACGCTCGCCAGCGATCAGCAGTATCGGTTGTGGACTCCGCTCGAAGCCGTTTCACCCGAGTTCATCGAAGCGTTGCTGCTGCACGAGGATCAGCACTTCTATCGCCACTTCGGCTTCAATCCCGCATCGCTCGTCCGCGCGGCGGTCGCAAGCTACACCGGCGGTGCGCGCGTTGGCGGCTCAACGCTCACGATGCAACTGGCGCGGCTGATGTACGGACTCAACACACGCACGATCGGCGGAAAACTCCAGCAGATCGCGCGCGCCGTGCAACTCGAGCTGTGCTACTCGAAGCGCGAACTGCTCGAAGCGCATGTCAATCGGATGCCCTATGGAGGCAACATCCAGGGCGTAGGTGCAGCAAGTCGCATCTACTTCGACAAGACTGCCGCGCGCCTCGGACTTTCTGAATCCCTGACGCTCGCACTGATTCCGCAGTCGCCGGCGCGACGCGCGCCGAAAACGTCGAGCGACTCGCGCCACGCGTCTCGCGCCGGCGAAGAGGCCGCAGAACTCTCCGCAGCCCGCGAGCGATTATTCGCACGCTGGATGGAGTTGCACCCGGATGCGGCAGCATCTGCGCAGTACGTTGCCGCGCCGCTGGGGTACGGATCACTGCGGGATCTGCCATTCGCGGCGCCGCACTTCGTGGAGCACGTGCTTGCGATGGGCTCGGGCGACGGGGCTCGGAGTGCGAGTCAGAGTACGAGCAGTTCTACTCCTACCCAAGCCCCAGGCCCCGCGCCCCATGACCTCGTAACCACCCTCGACGTTCGCCTGCAGACGCTCGCCGAGCGCGTGCTCGCCAACTACATTCGCGAGCACCAGAGTATCGGCATTCACAACGCGTCTGCACTGCTGATCGACTATCGAGACATGTCCGTGCGGGCCATGGTCGGTTCTGCGGACTTTCACTCCGCGTCGATTCACGGGCAGGTGAACGGCGCCTTTGCGAAACGCTCGCCGGGTTCTGCGCTGAAACCCTTTATCTATGCACTCGCAATCGATCAGGGCGTCATCCACCCGCTGACGGTGCTGAAGGATGCGTCGACGTCCTTCGGGCCGTTCAGCCCCGAGAACTTCGATGGCCGTTTTGTCGGCCCGATCACCGCGGCCGACGCGCTCATTCGCTCGCGCAACGTGCCCGCAGTGGCGCTGTCAGCGCAACTGGCGCAACCGTCCTTCTATCAGTTGCTTAAAACGGCCGGCGTGGCGCGCCTGCGCAGTGAACAGCACTACGGGCTCGCGCTGGCGCTTGGCGGCGGCGAAGTGACGATGGAAGAGACTGCAATGCTGTACGCCATGCTTGCGAATCGCGGCAAGCTCGCAACGCTGCGCTATCTCACCGACGAACCGCCCGCCGCCGGACCTCGGTTGCTCTCGGAGGAAGCGAGCTTCATGACGCTCGATATGTTGCGTAGCGCTCCGCGTCCGGAAGATTCGTTCGCGCGGCGACGCAGCGACATACAGGTCGGATGGAAAACCGGTACCTCGTGGGGCTTTCGCGATGCGTGGACCGCCGGTGTGTTCGGCCCCTATGTATTAGTGGTGTGGGTTGGCAATTTCGATGGCCGCGGCAATCCGGCGTTCGTCGGCGTTCAAGCTGCAGCGCCGCTGTTCTTCCGCCTGGTCGATGCAGTCGCGGCAGGCGGGAAGATCGTCGAGCCGGCGTTTCGCCAACCGCCGCATCTCGAGCGCGTCGATGTGTGCAGCGCATCCGGCGATCTTCCAAACTCCGATTGCCCGCAGACCGCCGCCACGTGGTACATCCCCGGAGTCTCGCCCATCCGGGTAAGTCAGATTCATCGTCGTGTATGGATCGATACGCGCACGGGAAGGCAGGCGTGCGCACCGTTCGACCCTGCACACACGCGCGCCGAGGTGTTCGAGTTCTGGCCGACCGATCTGCTGCAACTCTTTGCGCAGGCCGGCATGCCGCGCCGTCGCCCACCACCCTCGGCTGATTGTCAGCGTGATGTTCCGACCGGCGCGCCGCCGAAGATCACATCGCCGGTCACGTCAGCGACATATACGGTGCGCGCGAACCGCATCGGCGCCGAATCCATTCCGCTCGCGGCGAACGCCGACAGCGAAGTGCGCCGCCTCCATTGGTTCGTGGGCGAGAGTTATATCGGCACGGGCGCGCCGGGCGTGGCGCTCTCGTGGAATCCCGCGCAAGCGGGACGTTACATCGTGCGAGCCGTGGATGATCGAGGGCGAGCGGATAGCAGAGAGTTGAATGTGGCGCTGGTGAGATAGCGCATTGAAAATTCACGAAGCCGGCTCGATCTGAATGTAGCAGGCGACAGTACGGCGGCCGCTGCGCACATCTATCGGATCGTGTCAGTGATATGCTGATATCAGGTTTCACCGTTGGCTCCTCATGACAGCCGTAGAAGAAGCGCAACTCGCGGGATTTGACCTGAGCCTTGTGGAGGAGAGCTTGCGCTGCTCCTATGAGCAACGCGCATTGCAGCACCAGTCAGCCCTGGAGCTTGCACTTGAACTCGAAGCGCTAGGTCGAAGACTCCGTGACAGAACTCAGAGCTGGCTCCGCATTTTGATACAGCCTGTTAAGTGACGGCTCTGCTCTTGTCGGCGAAGATATCGCCGGAATTCAGGAGCATCGATGAGCAAGAGATCCAGACGGAATCATTCACCAGCCTTCAAGGCCAAAGTGGCATTGGAAGCGCTGAAGGGCCAACACACGGTGATCGAGATCGCGGAGCGCTTCAATGTGCATCCGACGCAGGTGACGCAATGGAAAGCGCAGTTGCTCGAACGAGCGATGGAGGCGTTCGGCGGCAATGCGGAGAAGACAGCGCAGCCGGACATCAAGGAACTGCACGCAAAGATCGGCCAGCAGGCACTGCGACGCATGGATGAGCTGCATCTGGAACATCCGTTTGCGGGTAGTCGCATGCTACGTGTCTGCTCAATCGCGAGGGCCATCGCATCGGTCGCAGGCACGTCGCCACGCTGATGCGGCGCATGGGAATCGAGGCGATTTACCGCAAGAAGAACACCAGCCGAGCGCATCCTGGGCATCGGGTGTATCCGTATCTGCTGCGCAAGTTGACGGTCGATCGGCCCAATCAGGTCTGGGCCAGCGACATCACCTACATCCCGATGGCACGCGGCTTTGTGTATCTGGTGGCGATCATCGATTGGTTCACCCGCAAGGTGTTGTCCTGGCGCCTGTCGAACACGCTCACTACGGATTTTTGCGTCGAGGCACTCGAAGAAGCGCTGCTGAAATTTGGTCAGCCCGAGATCTTCAACACCGATCAGGGTTCGCAGTTCACGGACATTGAGTTCACCTCGGCACTCAAAGCTCGCGGCATCCGCATCAGCATGGATGGCAAAGGGCGGTGGCGAGACAACTTATTCGTGGAGCGGCTATGGAAGTCAGTGAAGTACGAGGAGGTCTACCTGCATGCCTACGACACGGTCAGTGCGGCGCGCAGCGGCCTGACTCGCTACTTTCAGTTCTACAACATGCGACGTCCACACACCGCGCTTGATCGACGCACGCCCGATGAGGTGTACTTCGAATCGTTGCCGATCGCGCAGGCAGCTTAAACCGCAGAGCACCACTTAACCGGGCGGATTTGCTGTTCAGATTTGCGGGACCACTTCACTGAAATCCGATGTAGAACCAACAAACGAGTGCCACGAGCGCAATCTTCCATTCCGAGAACGCTCTTAGTTGTTTCATGTAACCGCCCTAGACCTTCTAACGTCAGCTTTCAGCGGCGCGTGGCTTTGCACGCGTCCGCTGGAAAGCTTTGTTAGAAGTCACTCCCATTTCATGCTCAGCTTTCGCTCGGACTCTGCGCAGTCTCGCAGATACAGATTGATGAGGTTCTGATACGGGATGCCCTTCTTCTCAGCCAGGGCGCGAAAGTAATCGATCGTGTCCTCGTCGAGCCGAATGGTGAGCTGCTTCTTCGCCTTGCGCAGATAGGGATTTCGAACTGATTTGGAAAAATCATAGCGTTTCTTCATCGGAGCCACCAACGATACTGCCGTTGTTCCTCCCGATCTGCCTTTCGAGCGGAGATGATCCGTATGGCCTCTTCCTTCTGCCGATAGCAGTGACATACGATAAGAATTCGCAGGGACGTGCTCAGACCCAGAAGCACGAAGCGGTCTTCTTCCTCGGAATGCTCCGGGTCAGGCAGAACCCTCGCATTCTCGTCCAGGAAAAGCGCTCCGGGCTTCCTCAAAGGAGACGCCGTGCTTCATACGATTCGCACGGTTCTTCCCTTCGTCCCATTCAAACACCAGATCCGTCATGGTGCGACCATCGTAACTACACTGTAGTTATGCGTCCAGTTCCGTGACTTCTAACGCCGCGAATGAGCCGCGAACAAAGTGCATCGCACTTTGTGAGTCGGGCGCGCAACGCGCGCGGACTCGATTCGCTTGTTGGGCATTTGGAACATGGTCAATGGTGTGGTGGCCAAACAGTGGAAACTGTCGTCATCCACTTTCGCGCTTCCTGGACGTAGCCCTCTACCTCAACGTCACTTAGACCCAATGCCGCGAGCCTGCCCCGCAACACCGCTTCGGGGAGGGGAGCATAAGGGATGATTTCTACGGCACTCAGCGCCGCCCGCGTCTCAGCGGAGAGTGGCGGCGGAAATCCACGAGCAACGCTCGCACCAGCATCAAGCTTCTCTCCGTGCTGACGTGGCCCGACAAAGAAGCGCTCTCCATCGGACGTTCTCACGCCTACAACGATCAGCTCAGATAGCGACATTCTCTTGTCTCCCTCTCAGGCCCAACGTCCGCCATCAGGCGCGCGCGTTTCGCGCGTCGCCTGCATGGCATTGTTGGGCCTTTCAGATGTCTTGGCTTCCAGCGATGACACTTCTGATTTCCTCGCTGAAACTGGTCAACTCATCTTCCGTCACCAAGGCGGCGCGATACATCAACACGAGTTTCCCTACCGCATTCGACCGGCTGAGACCGTCGAATATTTGACCAAGCTCTTTGTCCCGGTCCTGAATCAGTTCATAGATCGTCAGATATCGCTGGTGCGAGGTAGCGGCAGAAGCGGAAGATGCCTTTTCAACGTCTGAAAGTACACGACTGCAGAAGCGATCGAGTGCAACAGGCTTCAACTCGCGCAGTCGCTTCCAATCTGACTCTCTGATGCCTTTCATCGCCCCGATCTACCAGGCCCAACGCCGCGAATGAGCCGCGAGCAAAGGCGCTTCGCCTTTGCGAGTCGGGCACGCGGAGCGTGCGGACTCGATTCGCTTGTTAGCCATCAACTACTTGGCGCAGATGGTTTTCGCCACATTCGATGACGCAGCACCCATCGATTAGGTGGATCGTTCGTTGTCCAGACTCGCGCCACCGGATCCTTCTCAATCTTATCGAGTATTTCGTTTGCCATGCGATCACATCGGGCAAGCGCAGCATTCCCAACAAACTCGGTGACACCCCTCTCACCAGACGCGTAGACGAGCTCGAATCCATCCGGAATTTCGAAACCTTCAACGATGTGTTCCTCTTTCTGATTGTATCGTCGCAATCGGTCGAGCTCCGAATCCACAATCAAGGCTGCGGGTGTTGGCACTGCAGTGAGTAAGGCACGTTCAAGCACGTTCCGCCAACCTACCGCTTCCGGTGCGATACTCGCATCATGAAACTCGTAGGAGTCTTGGTCTATGACCTTTGCATGCCAACGAAGCGGCTCCACCTCATCAAAGCGGAGATCGGCGACCGCTACACAGGATGTCACGCTAATTCTTGTTTCGCCGATTGTGCGCGTGTTTGTATCGACCGCGAGTATCGTTCGAAATCGCATGAGCGCACGCGTCGGCTCTCTATGCATAGACAGTGGGTCTGCCGCCAACCTATGGATGACCTTTAAGCCAGGTTTCTTTCTCGAATATCCCTCACCAATCTCGATGTAGGTCGGGACCAGCGGTTTGCCGTCCGCTCCAAAGAACTGCATTGGTTCGACACCAGGCGGACTGATGCCAGCAATGACTACATCCCGGTCGAATGCAACGCGGACTTCCGTCACACGTTCTTTTCTAGTGGATTTCTTTCGCTTTTGCTTCGGCATACTACTGGCTAACGCTCGCCATAACCGGCGGCGAACACGTCCGCGCCAAAGGCGCGTGCGTGTTTGCCGTCCGCGTTGATGGCGTTGTTAGGCATTCTTAAAGCCAAAATACTCTGGCGGATCAAAGGAACCGAACCCCAGGTCGGATGCGGGGAATCCGAGGAAGGATGTCGCTGCCTCAGATGCCAACGCATGGAGGTGGTGCTGCTCCGGCGCAGGACACCGCGACGCGTTCGAGGGACCGAACCTCACGATGTACTTCTCGCATTTCGCTGAGCCAGAAATGATCGCACCGCTCCGAGACAGGCAGGCGAAGTCGTTTCCATCGTCGTCCGAGCACACAGACAGAACTGACTCATTCACCGTCTCAGAAAGAATGCGGGATAAATTGATGTAAGAGCGCTTAAGTCCGTTTGCTGCCCCCTCGATCCGCAGTTGTTCGTACATTGCAGCTAGCTCTTCCGATACATCAAGCGAGATATCAGTCGCCGGCGTGACCGCCGAGAATGGATACGGAGAGGGCTTCGTTGCCCGGTAAGTGTCAATTCCGAAGATCGGATGCACGCTGTGCTCGTACACAGTGATCCGATGGACTGCGGCAAGGCTGCTCGAAGTCTGCGGGAGTCAGGTCGCTGCCTTATGAAATGCGCTGAGATCAAATAGCCCATACTGTCTACTCAGATGCCTAACGATAACAATGAGCCGCGCGGCGAGATGAGGCAAAGGAGAGGCGCATTCGTTTCACCGCGTCGGCTCGATTGGTTTGTTAGGTTCCGGACCGCGAGGAGTGTTCTGCGCAAGCAACTCCTCGACACGACGCCAATCCGTGATCTCTCGACTAAGAGGCCACATTTTTCTTTGTGAGGCTGTACCAAACGGCGTCTCGAAAAATGCACCCGAAGAATATTCCGAGCACAAGCATGCTCCCAGCGCGCCAACCGCCCCACCCACCAAAATACAGCGAGGCCTCCGAGGAACACCATCTGGGTTAAGTAGGTCTTCCACGACGCGTAGAACGAGCGTGCGATGGAAGGTACGGACTCTCGCTGCTGCAAGGATCGCTGCAACGCTCGCACTTGATAATCTGAGAGTTCCACGACGTTCCTTTCCTGAACCTAACGCTGCGAATGAGCCGCGAGCAAAGGTCGCAGGCCTTTGCGAGTCGGGCGCGCACTGCGCGCGGACTCGATTCGCTTGTTCGGCAAATACGCTACCACCACTCCGGATACTCCGCGTGGCGGGGCACATCGTCTGCGCTACATGCCCAGGGTGCTTCAGAGCCGCAGAATATGCGCGCCTTGGGCTTCTCATTCGGATGGTTGTCGAGAGATCCAGCTGGGACCACGACCGTTCGGCCGCTGCGGCTCAGTCGCGGAACCGGACCACCGCAATTTCGGCAGAACCATCGAGCGAAGCTGGTTGCTGAGGGCAAGTCAAAGCGCGCGACCATTTCTTCGCCGTTGATCCAAGTCAGCTGCTCTGGCTTCAGGTAGATGTTTGAAGCGTGTGCTGCACCGGTCGCTTTGCGGCATCGCGCGCAGTGGCAATGCGCGAACTTCGAGAATGGTGCACGAACGGCAAACGTCACGCTGCCACATAGGCAGCTGCCGCGCAGGATTTCGTCAGTTTCAGTCATGCGCTCCATGTCATTGCCGAACGTCCCGCTTGAGCCGCGAGCAAAGGCGCTTCGCCTTTGCGAGTCGGGCGCGCAACGCGCGCGAACTCGAAGCGATTGTTGGATCTCATGCTGGTACAGGCCGTGGCCACATACATAGCTAATTCATGAAGTTGTGCTTTTCGTGAGCAACCAGCTTTCTTGAGCTGGGATCGTAGGTAAAACAAAACTGCGTCATTCGTTCCTTGCCGAGTACGTCTTTGTATCTGAGTACGCCCAAGACGTATAGAACCCGCACCCGACTTGTCACGGCGGAGAGAACATCTGCGCCCATCTTCTCCGGAGTCTTGCCTTGAAATCGCAGTGTCGCGTCAGGCGCTATCGAGGATTGCTGGTTCTCGAAAGTACTGGCTGGCCTAACCTTACTGAACAGTTCGGTGATGTCCTCGCCGTTTGGACGTGTAACTAGGTGGATGTTTGCCGCAACGACAGTTCCAGGTGTTCGCCCACTGTTCTTGACGGGGATGACGAACTCTATCTGAGTGTCTGCTTCGAGTGCACCCACGATCTCCGGTTGCTGAACGCCGAGCCACGCGCGTTGCTCCAGTCTCATTTGTTCGATAACCGACTCTGTCTGCACGCTCTGTTGCTTCATGATCTCTTGCTCGGCGCGCATTTGATTGATGATGATTTCGTTCTGTTGCGTCTGGGCTTCCATAGTAAGCCACTGCATCACGGTTGTTATCGCGACAGCGACTGCCGTAACGGCCATTACTACCCCAAGCACAAGATTTGCTCGCCTTAGCTTACGGGGATCTTCCACGGTCACGGCAATCGCGGGCGCAGATACTTCCTCTTGCAAACGCCGCCTGCGAAACGGTTTGATGTCAAGCGTCTTCATTCTTGATCCAACTCTATGTAGGCGACCTAAATGCCGTGATGTAACACGACAGAGGCTCGCCTACGGAACCGGAGTTCCCCGCTGATTCAGTCTTCTGCATTTCGTTGTTCCCCGAATCTCTCGGCAGGATGGACGACTTGCTCTTCTCGTTTCTGATCTGAACCTAGTCCCGTACGCCTCGGCGGTCAACGCATACTTCATCTTCCCGCGCTCGCCGCGCCTGCTGCAGTAACACGTCCATCGCAAGCCCATAGTCCATGCTCTCGCCGGTCCAGCGTGTCGCGGCGGTTTTCCTGTCTATATGAATGCCGTGCTTCTGATGAACGGCAGGCAACTGCTTCCAAATCGCTGAACGGCTGCGTGTGACCGCGTGCGACGCTGTCGAAGGATCGACCGTCAGGCCGTACAAAACGCAGCGCGCCGTCATCGAGGATCTCGATACGTACGGCGCCTTCATGAACTTTGCGATGATGCAGCCTGCACAGCGTCACGAGATTGGACGGTTTCGTTTCTCCACCACGCGCCCAGTGTTCGATGTGGTGGGCATCGACATAGCGCTTGTGCGTGCAGCCCGGGAATCGGCAGCCGCCGTCGCGCGCGTTCAGCGCGCGGCGTAGCGCAGGCGGAATGCTTCGGGTCTTTCTTCCCACATTCAGCGGTTCGCCGTGTTCGTTCTCGACCAGGGCGACAATGCTGGCGTCGCAGGCGAGTCGTCGGACGGTTTCGGCAGCCAGGGAAGGGCCGTCTTCAATCTCACAGCGACCGGCAACGCTCTCCCTCAGCGTTTCGGCATCCGCGTGCACCACGATCTGGCAGCGGTCACCGCCGGTCATTGTTTCTTCCCCACTTTTAAGGAAGCCTTCGGCCATCACGCCCAGGGCGTCCGCCCTCTTCACAGAGCGCGTCGGTTTATCCATAGACGTTTCAGCTGAAACGTCGCCGCTCTTCTGAGTCTTCATTTCCGCC
>JBOHZJ010000328.1:0-5325 GCA_050738395.1 Steroidobacter sp. | reverse complement strand
GTTCGGCAGCGCGCTCGCCTTCGCCATCACAGCGGGATTCGACTCACTCGCAGCCCATCTCGGTCAGACGAATATTTTCACGCTGATGGCCGCAGGCGGCGGCATCGCCTTCGCGGGCAGTGTCTGCATTCTGGTCGTCACCGGCTACATCTATTTCCACTTGGGAAGGTACGACTGCTGAGGAGACCGAGCCCATGGTCCGTAGTCCATCGCCAGAGTAGCTACCAGAGTCGTGCGTCTCTTTGCTGGCGACGAACTACGGACTATGGACTGCTTACAGCCCCGCTAATTTCCGCAAGTGATAGTCCGCGTTGCCGAACTGCAGATCGACCACAACGAGCCGCTTGAAATAGTGGCCGATACGCAACGCTTCCGTCATGCCCATGCCGCCATGCAGTTGCACGGCGTTCTCACCGATGAACGAGCCGGCCTTGCCGATCTGGTATTTGAGCGCGTGGATCGATCGTTGCGCCTCAGGCGAGGCCTGCGTGGCTTCGAGCGTCGCCCGGTAGAGCAGCGACTTCGTCAGTTCGTATTCGACGAACATATCGACCATCCGATGCTGCAGCACCTGAAAGTCCGACAGCGGGTGATCGAACTGGACACGCTGCTGCGTATATTCGACAGTGTCGCGAAATAACACGTCCATTGCACCGACCGCTTCCGCGCCCAGCGCCAGGATCGCAGCGTTGGATACGGCGCTGAGGATCTCCAGGCCGGCATCCACGTTCCCGAGCACGCGGCTTGCGGGAACACGAACATCCTTCAGCGTGAGCTCGGCGGCCCGCAGGCCGTCGACCGTGGGATATGCCTGCACCGACAGGCCTTCGCTGTTCGCGGGCACGACAAACAGCGTGATCCCGCGCGCATCGGCGGCTTCGCCTGCCGTGCGCGCCGATACGATGAAGTGCGATGCGCTCGCAGCGTTCAGCACAAAGGACTTGGCGCCGTTCAGAACGAACTGGTCGGCGTCGCGGCGAGCGACGCTCGAAACGTTCTCGAGATCGAAGCGCGCCTGATCCTCGCTGTGCGCAAACGCCAGCTGCTGCGATCCGTCCATCACACCTGACAGCAGTTCGTCCTTGAGCTTCCGCGAAGCTCCGTGCCTGAGCGCACTTCCGCCGAGGACGATGCTTGCAAAGAACGGCTCTACCACCAGACCCGCACCAAACTGCTCCATGACGATCATGGTTTCGATCGGCGTGCCGCCGAGGCCGCCGTCAGCTTCGCTGAACGGCAGCGCGAGCCAGCCGAGGTCGCCCATCGACTTCCAGTGGTCAGGGCTGAAGCCCGTCGGCGACCGAACGATTTCCCTGCGTTTGTCCAGGCTGTAGTTGCTCTTCACGAACCGCGCGACGCTATCGCGCAGCAGCGTCTGCTCTTCACTGAATTCGAGGTTCATGATTCAGGCCTTGTGCTTCAGCACGTTCTTCCAGATCACGTCGCGCTGCACTTCGCTGGCGCCGCCGTAAATCGTCGCCGCGCGACCGGAGAGATAGCCTTCCATTGCCTCTCTTCCGAACTTCGGACCCTGGTCATGCTTGCCAGCCGCCGCCGAGAAGATTCCGCCCGCTTCCACCGTGAGCTTCTGAACGCGCTGCTGCAGTTCTGTGCCTTTCAATTTGAGAATGGAGGATTCCGGGCCAGGGCCTCCCCCGGCGGCGGCAGCCGCGAGACTGCGCAATTCGGTGAATTCGAGCGCCAGCAGATCGACTTCGACGGCGGCGACCTTGGCGCGAAATGTCGAGTCGTCCCACAGCACCCCTGACCCGTAGCGCACACTTCGCGCCTTCTCCTTCAACCCGGCGAGCGCGACGAGTGTGCGCGACACTCCCGCGAGACCTGTACGTTCGTGCTGCAGCAGACCCTTCGCGTAGGTCCACCCCTCGCCTTCCTTGCCGATGCGATTCTCGACGGGGACTCTCACCTCAGTGATGTGCACCATGTTCACCAGATGGCGGCCGCCGAGCGTAATGATCGGTTTAACTTCGACGCCTGGCTGTTTCATCGGAAACAGCAGGAAAGTAATTCCCTGCTGCTTTCTGCCCGCATCACTGGTGCGCGTGAGACAGAAAATCCAGTCCGCGAGATGCGCCGCGCTCGTCCAGATCTTCGTGCCAGTCACAACGTAGTGTGTTCCATCGCTGCTCAACTCGGCACGCGTTTTGAGGGACGCCAGATCAGACCCTGCGCCCGGCTCTGAATAGCCCTGGCACCAGTTCACCTTGCGCGACCGGATATCGGGAAGAAAGCGCTTCTGCTGCTCCTTCGAGCCATACGTCATCAGGATCGGTGCGAGCATCATCACGCCGAATGGCGAATCGATCGGCAACGTCTGACCCGCAGTCTCCTTCTCCCAGACGTAATGCTCACTCGGCGTCCAGCCCGGACCGCCGAATTCTCCTGGCCACTTCGGCACGTCCCAGCCGCCCTTCGCAGCCGCCGCGGCAAACCATTTCATACGCCATTGCATGTAGTCATCGCCGGGCTTGAGCACGTTCTGCCTCAGGAACGCTCGCACTTCCTGCTGGAATTCGAGGTCGTGTTTCCCGAGTTCGATGTCCATACGATTCCCCTGGTTCGCGAATGCAGCCAGACTACTCAAAGCGGGATCTGTTTCCCATGCCGCACGCGAAGACTGCGTGCCGGAATTCGTTTGTGAGCTCTGGAGACTTCGATCATGCGAATTGATCTGGCTCATGCGTGGCTCATGATCTGTGTGCTGGCGGGAACGTCCGCATCATCGATGAACGTCGATGCGCAGCCGGCTCTGTCCGCGCGCTACGAATTTCGCGATAACCACGATCCGAACGGCATCGGCAAGTTCTATCTCGGACGCGAAATCGCGCAGGTCATGGGCCCCGGCGGGATCGTCTGGCTCGAACGGCCTCAACGAGAGGCTGAGGAACGATCGGACCTCATCGTCGGCGCGCTCGACATCAAATCGGGCCAGACCATTGCCGATCTGGGCGCCGGCTCAGGCTACTTCACGTTTCGCATCGCGTCTCTCGCAGGGCCAGACGGCAAAGTGCTGGCGATCGATATCGAGGAGGCAATGTTGAAGGTGATTCGCCAGCGTGCGCATCGTGAAGGCGTGGACAATATCCAGACGGTGCGAAGCACGCCGAAGGATCCGAACCTGGCGGCGCGCAGCATCGACCTGTTGTTCATGGTCGATGTCTATCACGAGCTCGAATTCCCCTTCGAGATGATGACCAGCGTGCGCGCCGCACTGAAGCCTGGCGGCCGCATCGCTCTCATCGAATATCGCAGGGAGGATCCGGCGGTGATGATCAAGGAGGTCCACAAGATGTCCGAGCGGCAGATCGTCCGGGAGATAACCGCCGCCGGATTCAGGCACGTGAAAACGGTCAGGACGCTGCCGCTGCAGCATCTGGTTTTCTTTGAAGCGAAGAGTGAGCAGTGACCGGTGACTGGCTGCACGGAGGCATCCTTCTGAACGTAAGCGGTGGCCGCAGGGTGCGTGCCGCTCCCTTTCCTGCCCGACTTCGGGCAGGATTCTTGGGATATGAAGCCGATCGATGCAGACTCCGCGCCCATGCCGGATCCGACCGAGCTTGGTGAGCTCATCGCCTATCTCGTTCGAACCAGTCGGCTCTCGCCTGCGGAAGCAACGCGCGTCGTCAACGAAGTGCTGGCGTTCATGAACGAAACGCCAGAGGACTTCATCCGCCGACGCCATCTGCTGCTGCAGTCGGAGGGCCTTTCGAACAGTGCGATCTTCCAGCAGCTCACAAGTGAACTCGCCCAGCGACGCTTTCGCGCGCCGCCGTATAGCGAGCGGCAGATCAGGCGGGTCATTTACGGCTAAAGGCGACAGGCGACAGGCTGCGGCAAGACAAAGAGCTGCCTCTCTGACTGTCACCTGTAGCCCATCGCCTGTCGCCTGATCAAGCGGAGCATCTCTATGTGCGGCATCGTTGGTTACATCGGCAAGCGCGACGCGGCGCCGATTCTGATGGAAGGTTTGCATCGCCTCGAGTATCGAGGTTATGACTCGGCGGGCGTCGTCTGCGCACGCAACAACAAGCTCAGCGTCTACAAGAGCAAGGGCAAGGTCCGCGATCTCGAGCGGCTGCTGCCGGAGCGACTGAAAGGAACGACGGGCGTCGCGCACACGCGCTGGGCGACGCACGGGGAGCCGAGCGATCGCAACGCGCACCCCCACTGCGACGCGCACGAGCGGTTTGCAATCGTGCACAACGGCATCATCGAAAACGCGTCCCAGTTGCGTTCGAAACTCCAGGGCAGCGGCGTCGAGTTCCGCTCGGAAACAGACTCCGAGGTGCTCGTGCATCTCATCGCAGCAATGCCGGCAGATACGCTCGAGCAATCCGTGCGCGCCGCGCTGCGGCTCGTCACAGGAACCTATGGCGTTGCGGTGCTCGACTCGCAGCGACCCGACTCGATCGTCGTCGCGCGCAACGGTAGCCCGGTGGTGCTCGGAATCGGTGAACATGAGATGTTCATCGCCTCCGATCCGGTCGCTCTTGTGCGCCATACCCAGAGCGTCGTCCATCTCGATGACGGCGAAGTCGCCGTCGTGCGGGCGGATGGATTCGAAACTTCGACCCTCGATGGCGGCGTGACCGCAAAAACGCCTTCGACGATCGCGTGGACGGGCGACTCGTTCGACAAGAGCGGTTTCGATCACTACATGCGCAAGGAGATCGCCGAACAGCCCGAAGCGATCCGCCGCACACTCAGCGGCCGGCTGGATGCTCGCTTTCAGACGACGCACATCGGTGGACTGGAAATGGCGGCGCGCGAGCTCCTCGAGATTCGCCGCGTCAAGATTCTCGGCTGCGGATCGGCCTACATCTCCGGTTGTATCGGCGCGCACCTCATCGAACAGCTCGCGCGCATTCCCGCGCACGCCGAGGCGGCTTCAGAGTTTCGCTACCGCAATCCGGTGATCGAGCAGGACACGCTCTACATCGCTGTCAGTCAGTCCGGGGAAACCTTCGACACCCTCGCGGCCGTGCAGGAGGTGAAACGCAAGGGCGGCCGCGTACTCGGAGTCGTCAATGTAGTCGGGAGCACCGTCGCGCGCGAGTGCGGTCGCGGCGTGTATCTGCACGCCGGACCCGAGATCGCCGTCGTGTCGACGAAGACTTTCACGTGCACCGCCGTGGCGTTCGCCCTTCTGGCAATTCACCTCGGCCGCATTCGCGATCTCTCAACCGCCCATGGGGCTCGTCTGTTGAAAGCGCTCGAAGCGTTGCCGCAGCAAATCGAGCAGATCCTCGCTCAGGAGGAGCACATCGCCACAGTCGCGAAGGCGCTCGCGAGCGCCAGCGATGC
>JBOHZJ010000327.1:0-25163 GCA_050738395.1 Steroidobacter sp. | reverse complement strand
TACCTCGTCAACACCTCTGCAGTGAAAACGGCGTACTGGTTCGCCCGCTCCCATTGATTCTCCTCGATCGCCTCGCGCACGCCGGGCAGCGTCTTGACGCCATAACCGGTGAGCAGTCCCGGCGAATAAATGTAGTGGCGATACCAACTGCGCCCAGGCAACCCGCGCGCACTGGTGAGCGCCTGCTCGAGGTCGCTCAATAGCGCATTCAGTTGCGCCGCCCGGGC
Source organism: Steroidobacter sp. (assembly GCA_050738395.1). Lineage (GTDB taxonomy): Bacteria > Pseudomonadota > Gammaproteobacteria > Steroidobacterales > Steroidobacteraceae > Steroidobacter. The sequence continues at coordinate 24,936 of JBOHZJ010000327.1, read as the reverse complement.
GGCGCTCGGCTCGTTGCCGCGACTCAGGAACGCAGCATAGGCATCGTCGTAAGCCTTGGCGCTCTTCTTCAGTCGCGCGAGCGCATTGTCGAGCGCGGCCAGATTCAGGTAGGGCACTTCCGGCTCGGGCTGCGGCGGCGCCACCGGCCGCGTCGGATCCGCAGCCAGCTCGAACGCCTTGTTGTCGAGGAGCTTGGCAAGCTCTTCGGACTTCTTACGCTTCGTATCGGCGAGCTCGTGCAAGTCCTTCAGATACGTATCGATGGCGGCTGCAACGCTGCCGAACTCCATCGGCAGCACGTTTGCGTTCGCTACGCGCAGTACGACGCGGCCGATGGTCTGCGCCAGCGCAATGCCGTACGCGAAGCCCGGATCGTCGAAGCGCACGTGGTGATCGAAAGAATCGTAGCTGGAGTGATAGACACCGCCATAGTCCGCCTCGCCGCCGAAGCCGATATCGAGCGTCGTGAGCCCGAGATGCTGGACGAACGGTGTGTAGTCCGAGCCGGAGCCGAGCGCATCGAGCATGAAATCTTCGCCGGCCTGCGCTCGCTTCGCTGCCTGCTTGTGCTCGTCAGTCGCGTCTTTGCGATAACCGCGGACCATGCTGAGCGCGTCGAGCCGCTGCTTGACGCTCACGTTCATCTGCGGATCCTGCACGTCCTTCGCAACTTCGTTCACCAGCCGCTGCATCGAGTGACTGCCGCCTGGCGACAGGAAGCCGCGACCGTTGCTATCGGAGTTCACATACAAGACGGCCTTGCGTTGCAGTTCCTCCGCATGCGCTTCGGCCCATTCGACGGAGCCGAGCAGTCCCGGCTCTTCGGCATCCCAGCTCGCGTACACGAGCGTGCGCTTCGGGCGCCAGCCGCCCTTGAGCAGCGCGCCGATCGCCTTGGCCTCGGCCATCATCGCGACGTGGCCCGAGAGCGGATCAGTAGCGCCGAACACCCAGCCGTCGCGATGATTGCCGCGCACGACCCACTCGTCGGGGCTGCTCGCGCCGGCGATCTTCGCGATCACGTTGTACGCCGGCTTGAGGCTCCAGTCGGACTGGATCGACAGGCGCACGGTCGCCGGGCCCGGCCCAATGTGATACGTGATCGGCAGCGCGCCGCGCCATTCGCTCGGCGCCACCTGGCCGCCGAGCGCGGCGAGCAGCGGCTGCGCGTCGGCGTACGAGATCGGCATCACCGGAATCTTCAGGATGGTCTTCGCCTGCTCGAGCTTCAGGCGCTTGGCGCCGCGTGTCGCGCCGATCCCAGGTGTGAGCGGATCGCCGGGCGCGACAGGCAGGTCGAGCACCGAGCCGCGCTGCACGCCCTGCGCGGGACGCCATCCTCCTTTGGGATACGCGTCGCCGGCAAAATAGCCGTCGTCCCGCGGATCGGAGTAGATCAGGCAGCCGACCGCGCCGTGCTCGTGCGCCAGCTTCGGCTTGAGACCGCGCCAGCCGGCGCCATAGCGCACGATCACGATCTTGCCTTTGACATCGACCTTGCGCCGGGCGAGCTCTTTGTAATCGTCGGGCATACCGTAGTTCACATAGACGAGCTCCGCGGTCACATCGCCGTCGGCGCCGTACGCGTGATAGGGAGCCAAGCGGTCCGTGCGCGAGGACGTCGCATCGCCTTCGATGGGCGGCTCCTTGAGCGTCGCCACATAGCGCGTCGGGGCGGTGAGCTCCAGGCTGTGCTGCTTCAACGTCGGATACATCACGTCGAATGTCTCGATCTGCGCATCCCAACCCCACTCCCGCATCTGCTGGAGTACGAACTCGGCGTTCGCCTTGTTGTGAGGCGCGCCGACGTGCGTGGGCTGGGCGGACATGCGCTTCAGCCACGCTTCAAGGTCCGCAGGCCGCAGCTCGGCGTCGAACTTCTGCTCGAGCGCGCGCTGCGCGGACGCGGCAGACGGCAGGAAGCCGATCGGCGCCGCCGGCGGCTCGCCGGTTGCGCTGAGAGCGGCCGTGCATGAGATATGCGCCGCCGCGGCAAGAACGAACAAACGTCGAAGTGGCTGCATGAGGAGGTCTCGTATTGGGAGGGCGCAGACCTGACATTCTACCCACGCGCTGCAACCGCAGTTGATGCCGGCGCGGCGTCGACTTGGAAGACGTCCACCGAGGCCAACTCACGCTTGGTCTGGTGCGGTGTCCAGCGACAGCTTGTGGTGCTGTTGTTCTGAGACACAGCAGGGCGCGCCGGAACAAAAATAGATCTGTCCCTGAGGTTTCCCCAGGGCCTTCACAGTCCCCTCTCCCGCGCAGGGGAGAGGGGAGCCACAGAGGCGGCGATTGACGTAGTGAGTCGCGGTAGTTCATCGTCACCTGGCTTGAAGAAACTCGCAAAGATCCTCGTCGGCATCGTCGCCTTCCTCGCCCTCGCGGGCTACGGCGTCTTCCAACTCCCCTCCTTCGGCGGTCGGTTCGATGCCCAACGACTCGAGCGCATGCACAACTCGCCCGAGTTCATCGATGGACGATTCCAGAACACGCCTCCACAGAAAACGGATAGCTCGCTCCGGGAAACAATCCGCTTGTACCGCCAGGGTCAGATTCGCGAGCCTCAGTTCGAGATTCCGGTGATTGCGCTGTCGCCGGAAACGCTCCGTGCGCCGGCGGCGCCAGGCCTGCGCGCGATCTGGTTCGGGCACTCGAGCGTCCTCGTGGAGATCGAAGGCGTGAGACTCATGACGGATCCGGTGCTGTCCGACGTCGTCTCGCCAGTGCCGTTCGGACCGAAGCGCATGCATGCGCCGCCGATCGAGCTCGCGGACCTTTCAGGCATCGACGCGGTGCTGATCTCGCACGATCACTACGATCATCTGGACATGAAGACGATTCAGCACCTCGCGTCGCAAGGCACGCAGTTCTACGTGGGCCTCGGTGTCGGCGCGCATCTCGAACGGTGGAAGGTCGCGCCCGCACAGATCCATGAGATGGATTGGTGGGAGTCGCTCAAGATCAAGAACGTGCAGATTCACTGCACGCCAGCGCGGCACTATTCCGGGCGCAAGCGACAGGACAACTCGACGCTGTGGGCGTCATGGGTCGTCACGGGCGCGCAGCACTCCTTCTACTTCAGCGGCGACACCGGCTATGCCGATCACTTTCGCGCCATCCGCGCGCGTCTCGGCGACATGGATCTCAACCTGATCAAGGTTGGCGCCTACGGGACGCCGCCGAGCTGGCTGGACATTCACATGGATCCCGAGTCCGCGGTCCGTGCGAATCAGGATCTCGGCGGCGGCGTCCTGCTGCCCGTGCACTGGGCCACGTTCAACCTGGCATACCACGCCTGGGATGAGCCGATTCTGCGCACATTGCGCGCAGCGGCGGATGAGGACGTGCAGGTGGTTACACCGCGTGTTGGTGAAGTCGTCGAGGTTGGGCAGCCGTTCAGCAATGTCGAGTGGTACAAGCCTGCGCGCTGAGCGGATGCTTCAACCACTCGCCAGCGCGGAATTCAGGGTGCGATGAAAATGGACGATCGCACTCTCGAAGCGGCCGAAGACAAAGCTGTCGTTGGCGTCGCTCGCGACGCCACGCTGGATCGCACTGACCACCGCACGGTCTTCGTCGGCGCCCATCGTAGTGAAATGCGCGTCGCGCGTGGCAGCCTCGAGCACTTCCGCAGCGTCGCCGCTGCGGTTCGTCAGAGAATATGAAACGACCCTGGTGCGATCGACACTGAGCGGCTCGAGAACGAGCAAGTTGGTGTGGTTCGAGAGGACGGTGACGAGCGCATTCGGGAAGATGTGATAGACGAAGGTGACGAACCCCAGCACACGCCGTTCGTCCGACGGTACCGCGGCCAGCTTCTCGATGCGCCGGAACGGGAACGTCACACGGCTATGCCGACCGATCTGCTCGATGACGTTGAGGTTGTCGAACCCAAAGGGATAGAAGGTCTCGGGATGCGTCGCGCGGATGTGGTAGCCCTCGAGGAAGCCTTCGAGCACGATCTTCCAGTTGGCCTCAGTGTCGCGCGTGCTCGTCGAATACAGCCGCTGCGCCTGGCCGATGAGCTCAGGCAGGCTCGCGAGATCAGCGGGAGTTGCGTCCTTCGTCTGCGAGACGAACACGAGACCGTGGCGCTCGACAGCATCGAGCGGCGCGAGACCGTGACTCTCCTTGTCGAGTCCCGGGAATCCTTCGGCGTGCGGAACATGCCGCAATCGCCCGTTCAACTCGTAGGTCCAGCCGTGATAAGGGCAAACGAGCGCCTTCGCACACCCCTGCTCGGACGCGATGCGCATGCCTCGGTGCCGGCAGACGTTCTGAAATGCCCGCACGACTCCGTCCTGACCGCGAACCGCCACGATGGGCCTGCCCGCCGCTTCGCGGGCGATGTAGGAGCCCGGTTCGGGCAGCGCGCTCGATGGGCAGAATGCTGTGTAACCGCGCCGTAGCACGCGCTCAATCTCGGTCGCGAAGCGCTCCTGCGAGCGATAGTTTTCGACCGGCTCGCGCCACAACTCATCGCCGACGTCCGTGGTCCGGTTGGCAATGTGCGCGAGCACGCGCTCAGTTATCTCGTGGTCGGTGAGTAACCGCGACATGACGGGCATTGTGCTCGTGGGCGATTGGCCGCGCAAAGCTCTGCGACAGAGCCGGCGCGCCCGCCGGGCGGAACAGTCGCGGCTCACATACTCCCGAGCGTGGGCTCCATTCTCTTCGGTCGCAGAGTGCGCGGAGGCAATGAAGTCGCCTTGACCGGCTGTGCCCGACCGCAGGCGGCGAGAAAAACCTCGCCGGGTCGCGTCAACCGATAGCCGTCCTCTCCGTCGCCCGCGCCGAACGTACGTTCGACGAGGCTCAGCTTTCTGAGCGTGGCCAATGCTTGCTCGACGTCAGCTGAGCGCAGGTCGCGGGCGCTCGCGATGTCGCTCGGCGTCAACAGGTGACCGGGCGGCAGCTCGGCGTGAGATTGCAGGACCTCGAACTGGAGCGCACTGAGCGCACGCGGCTCGGAGACTTCCGTTCTCGTCAATCGCGCTTGCCGCTCGAGCGCGTAGGATCGAAAGGCAAGGCCCAGCCGCCTCGCGACGACTCGCCGTGCACGCTGCAATTCCTCATACAGACGTACGACGAACGCGGTCAGCGCTCTGTCCAGGTCACGAATGAGCTTGCAGACCACGACGATCAGGATGATCGCGCCAAGCCAGACCACAGCGGAGATGAGTCCGGACAGCACACTGCCGTGACCGGCGGCGGCGAGCGCCAGGAATTCCCCAACGCGATCGCCTGGCGCGAAGAAGCCGTGATACAGCCAAATCGCGACATCCATCAGTGCGCTTTGAACTTCGGCGCTCATGCGGCGACCCCGCTGTCATAGACCGTTTTGTCCGTAGACCGGAGGCTTTGCGTCCCCACCTTTCGGCGGGTTTGCCCTTGTCAGCGCGGACGACTCTGGAGCAGCTCGCGGGGCAAGACAAGCGTGGATTTGACAGAACGCTCGATCGTCAACCATGCAGTTCGACGATGTCGCCGTCGGCAACGACATGGCCGGGTCCCACTTGCTGGCCCTCGAAGCCCGACGCCCCCCACACGCGCGCGTGTTTGAGGGATCGTGCGAGATCCTTGTGGACCAGGCGTGCAACATCCGCCACTGTCTGTCCGCGACGCAGTGTGTACGGTCGGGAACGATCTGCAGCTTTCCCGGGCGCCTTGGTGTAGACGCGCACGACGCCCAGATGGTCGAAGAGCCACGCGCCTATTTCACCGAGCGCCTGACCGCTGATTGCGGAGACCGCCAGCGCAGGATAGTGAAGGCCCACGAGCTCGAGAAGCGTGCGCAGCTCCGATTCTGCGTCAGCGACTGCATCTGCCTTGTTTGCGAGCAGCAGCGTAGGGAGAGACAACGCGAATGGATCGTCATCCGCGGCATCCTCACTCCCCGCTTCCATGCCTTCCCAGTCCTCGGCGAGCGTCACGCCGCGCTCGCGCATCATCTCGTGCGCGGTCTCGATCTCTCCAACACAGTCGGGATCGCTTAGATCCACCACCAACAGGCATGCATCGGCGGTCTGCAGTGCGCTCGCAAGCCATGGCGTCGGATGCTCGGGCGAAACGGCCGGCAGGTCGACGAGCTGAAAGTGCACGTCTTGATGCGGCATCATTCCCGGCTCGGGGAATTGTGTCGTGAACGGGTAGGCTGCGGCGTGCGCGTTCGAACCCGTGAGTCGTGCGTGCAACGTGGACTTGCCGGCGTTCGGCGGGCCAAGCAATGCGATCTGCGCGGCGCCTTCCGGCCGGACCACCAGCGCGGGGCCGCCGCGTGCTCCGCCCTTCTTGGGTCGATCGAGCTCCTCTACGAGTTCGTGGATGCGCCGCTTGATGTCGGCCTGAAGATGATCGGTTCCCTTGTGTTTGGGAATCACCCGCAGCATCTCGCGCAGCCAGCGCAGCCGCTCGTTGGGATCGCGCGCCTGCCGCAGCGCCGCCTGCGCAGCTTTGTATTCCGGGGACAAGTTCGCGGGCATGAAACTTCCTGCATCAAGTCCTGATTCCTGACCTGATGACTCCGGAGCATCATTGTCCCACCGCAGAACTGTGTGCAACGGAGGACGCGTCATGAGCATCGCAGCAACGGTCCAGACTTGCCTGTCACAGGCGGGCGTCCACTACGACATCATCGAGCACCCGCGCACGTCGAACAGCACTCACACCGCCGAGGCCGCTCATGTGCCCGGCGAAAGGATTGCGAAAAGTGTTTTGCTCGAGGATGGCGCCAGGTATCTGATGGCAGTCGTGCCAGCCACTCACAGCGTGGACATTGGGGCGCTGTACCGGCGGTTCGGTCGTGAGATCGGGCTGGCCACAGAGGAAGACGTGGCCAAGCTCTTCGCAGATTGCGAGCCAGGTGCGGTGCCGCCGCTCGGCCAGGTCTATGGCGTCGAGACCATCCTCGATGAGGCATTTGTCGATGCCGAAGATGTGTATTTCGAGGGCGGCGATCACCGCGCACTCGTGCACGTCAACGGCAGCGATTTTCTCAAGCTCATGGGCGACGCGCCGCGAGCCAGGATCGGCCTCCACCATTGAGGGACTGCACGCCAGGTCCGCTTGAAACTCAGGCTACCGCTTCGGTTCTGGCTGGAGCGCCATCTCCCACTGCGAGTACAGGGGTAGTCTGCCCGCGAGCAGCATGACCACCGCGGCGAATCCGGCCGCGAGACCCAGCGCGACGCTCACGTCGAGCCAGCTGTCGAACGGCCGATCGTCCGGCGCCAGCGCCGGCATCACGATCAGGTATTTGTTCAGCCAGATGCCTGCGTTGACGCCGAAGGCGATGACGCACATCGCTGCGAGCGAGCGCTTCACGACAGCAAAGATGAGCGCCGCAAACGGCAGGAAGAAACAGCCTGTCATCATGCTCCAGTAATAAGGAGCGTAGTGCCCGTACATCTGCCGCCACAGGGGCTCGAACTCACGCGGTATATTGCCGAACCAGATCACGAAGAACTGCGCCCAGAAGAAGTACAGCCACATGAGCGTAAAAGCGGTGAGCAGCATGCCGAGGCTGCGGATCTGATCCGGCCCGAAATGCGACCGGCCCAGCAGCGCCGGAAACAGGATCAGCGCAGCCGTGCCGGCGAACAGATTGCCGAACCAGAAATGGATCGGAAAGACAGTGCTGTGCCAGTGCGGGATCAGCATCATGCCGAAGTCCCACGCGATAAAAGTATTGCAGATGACGAAGGCGACGAGGATCCAGGGCGACAGCAGATAAAGTTGCCGCTCGACCGCGACAACGTCGACCTGGCGGGACTGTGCGGCGGTCAGATCCGGCTTCAGACTCTTGATCACGTAGACCGCGCTCAGGCCGTAAAAGAGCAGCAGCCCGAACAGATTGCGGATCAGCAGCCATGGACCGCTCAGCCAGGGACTCGAATGTCCTTCGGTCGCGTTCGTGAGCCAATAGAACAGCTGGTTGCGGGCGGACCCGTAAATCAGCAGAAATATCATCAGCGCGAATGGCAGGAATGCGATCGTACTCAGCTCAGCGAGACGGTAGTAAGGCCTCGCCCATCGGGCGCGCATCAGGCGCATCATCGCGCAGAACACGACACCCGCCTGACTGATCCCCATGAGATATAGAAACGTGACCGTGAGCAAACGGAAATCCAGCTCGCTTGCCTCGCTGCGCAGCGGAAACACGAGACTCGCGACGCCCAGCGCGAACAACCCGGTCAGCACCCACAGCACGACGGCGCGCCGCCGCGATGGCGCCGGGTATTCGCCGGTGACGGTCTCGATCGTCATGGCAGTCCGCTCTGCTTGCCGAATTCACTCTTCACGTAGTTGACCACGTCCCAGCGCTCCTGCTGGCTCAGGGCGTCGCGATAGAACGGCATTGCCACTCGCCCGCGTGTGAGCGTGAAGAACAGCTGCCCATCGGCCTGACTTTGCGTGTAGTCCTTGCTCAGGTCGACCGGCGCAGGATCGAACTTGCGTCCGACAGGACCATCGCCGCGACCTTGTTCGCCGTGGCAGACCGCACAGTTCATCCGGTACAGGGACGCGCCGCGCGCCACCGAGTCGGCCGTCGCGGGCACCGGATTCGACACCGTCGCCGCTGCGTCTTTGGCTTTGAACAGCTCTTTTTCCGTCGTTGGTGCGGGCAAGGTTTCGCGACCCGTGACCGGTACCGAATTGGGCGGCGGTGGTGCTGCCGACTTCTGTGGCTTCTCGGCGGGCTGATCAACCATGTCCTTGTTCCAGGGAAAGCCCCATCCCGACGTCGCCGGAACGAGCAGCGCGAGCGCGAGGATTGCGACGCGGATGTGCTTCATGGTCGCTGCTCCTGCACGTTGCGAACCTCTTCCGCGCCCGCATCGCGCAATATGGCCGCTGCTCGCTCGGCGCGTTCGTCGTCGTCGCAGCTCACGGTGACGGCAAACCTGTCCACAGCCGCTTCGGGCGCGTAAGCGCGGTCGCGAATGGCGGGCAGCCGCGCGCTGATGAAAAAGCCGATCACCGTCGCCAGAATGCCGAACAGGATCGTCATCTCGTAGGCGATGATCAGGAACGGCGGAAACGGAATGATCGGCCGACCGCCGGTCGGATGCAGGTAGAGCACCGCGGTGCCGGCCGCGAGTGCAAAGCCGGACAGGCCGCCCAGAATGGCGCCAAAGAACGTGAAGCGCTTGATGACCGATTTCTTGGCGCCGAGAACTTCGTCCGCTCCTTCGAGCGGGATGGGTGAGAGGACGGCGGGTGTGGCGAAACCAGCCCCCTTGAGCTTGGCGGCCGCGGCCAGCGCACCGTGAGGATCGCCGAAGAGTCCTATCGAGCTGGTTGCCATTGGGCGCCTCCTGCCTCGCGCGCGTCGTGTTGAGGAACTTCGGCCGCCTCTGGCAAGGTCTCCTTGACTTCGTAGATCGACACGCTCGGAAAGATCTTCACGAACAGCAGGAACAGGGTCGAGAACAGCGCGACGGATCCCACCAGGATCGAAATTTCGACCAGACTCGGCACGTACAGCCCCCAGGAACCCGGCAGGTATTTCCGCGTCAGCGAGGTGGCGATAATCAGGAAGCGCTCGGTGTACATGCCGATGTTGATCGCGATCGACAGCAACAGCATCGGCGCCATCGAGGTCCTGAAGCGCCTCGAGCTGAGCAGCAACGGCGCCAGCGCGCAGAACAGGATCATTTCCCAGTACAGCGGGGCGTAGTAGCCGAACAGCTTGTACTTGAGGGCCTCGAGCTCGGTCGATGCGCCGCTGTACCAGCCGGTGAACAGCTCGAGCACGTTGATATAGGTCCAGAGCAGCGAAAGTGCGAGCAGGAGCTTGCCCAGATTGTCGAAGTGCAGCTGCGTGATGTAGCGCTCGAAGCCCATGTATTTGCGCAGCAGGAACATCACGGTGACGATGCCGGCGGTGCCCGAATAGATAGCTCCGACGACGAAGTATGGAGCGAAGATCGTCTGGTGCATTGCCGGGACGATCGACAAAGCGAAGTCCCAGGAGACGATACTGTGTACCGAAACGGCCAGAGGAATGATGAGCACCGCCAGCAACGTGTATGCCCACCCCAACCGGTGCCACTCGGTGTCGGTGCCGCGCCAGCCGAGCGACAGCAGCGTGTACATGTGGCGCCGCCAACCGCTGGTGCGGTCCCTGACCGCGGCGAAGTCGGGGATCGACCCCATGTAGATGAACACGGAGCTGCCCGTGAGGTACGTCGCGACGGCCGTAACATCGAACAGCAGCGGCGAGCGGAAATTGGGCCACAGCTCCATCTGATTGGGGTACGGCAAGGTCCAATGGAGGAACCATGGACGACCGAGGTGCACCGCCACCATGGTGGCGGCCACCATCAGTGAGAACAGCGTCATGGCCTCGGCGCTGCGATACATCGCCTTGCGCCACGAGCTGCGGGTGATGTACAGCACGCAGGACAGCAGCGTTCCGGAGTGGCTGAGACCGATCCAGAAAATGAAGCTGCTGAGGTAGGTTCCCCACACCGCCGGCTGGTTCATACCGGCCGCGCCGATACCGAAGTAGAGCTGATAAGCCCATGGAAACAGGAAGCACACAATAGTCAGGCCGATCGCACACCCGAGCGCGATGTAGTACTTCGGGCCGGTTTCGACCAGCGAGCGCACGACGTCGCGATTGACGTCGGCGTAACGCAGCTCAGGCTCACTCATGACTGCATCTCATCAATGAAGCGACTCGTGACTGGGGACCAGTGACTGCGAAAGCGGACAGCCCTTTCTGGCTGGTCACCAGTCACGAGTCACTAGTCACCTTCTTCAAATAGATCACGGACGGCCGGGTGTTCAGGTCGTCCAGTACACGGTACGCCCGCGCGTCATTCATCGAGGCGGACACGCGACTCGCGGGATCCTTGCGATCGCCGAACACCATCGCTTCGGCCGGGCAGGCCTGCACGCAGGCAGGGACCATCTCACCGTCGCGCACGCGACGCCGGCCATCGTCCTTCGCATGATCCTTCGCCAGGCGAATGCGTTGAATGCAGAACGTGCACTTCTCCATGACTCCCTTTTCGCGCACCGTCACGTCGGGATTCAGCTGCTGCTCCAGCGGCGCATCCCAGCGATGATCGTTGTAGTTGAAGTAGCGCACTTCGTAGGGGCAATACACTGCGCACGATCGCGTGCCGATGCAGCGGTTGTAGACCTGCACGTTGAGGCCGTCCTGGTTGTGATACGTGGCCGTGACCGGACAGACTGTCTCGCACGGCGCAGCCTCGCAGTGCTGGCACAACACGGGGATGAAGCGCAGTTTTACATCGGGATACTCGCCTTCCCAGTAACGCTCGATGCGGATCCATTGCATCTCGCGACCCTGCGCGAAAGCCTTCTCGCCGACGATCGGCAGGTTGTTCTCGGCCTTGCAGGCGGTCATGCACGCCTCGCAGCCGGTGCAACGATCCAGGTCGATCGTCATGGTCCAGGCGTAGTCGAGCTCCTCGTAGTAGCCGGGCTTGCGGTACTCCCGCCACTTCTCGGCGAGGCCGCGTTCGGGCTCTTCTGGCTTGCGCACATCCTGTTTGGCCGTCATGCGGACACCACCTTGATCGGAATGTTGCGGAGCTTGGCGCCGTGATCCGTGGCCGCGGTTGCGCTCGTCGTCCGGATGATGTGTCGACCCAACTCACGCGCCGTGCCTTCGGTCCTGAGCAATTGCACTCGTCGTCCGGTGGCAACGAGCCTCACCCGCGTCGCGCTCGAGGCGAGCGCACCGGTCGACGGCTCGGTCTCGGGAGCCAGGATCTGAATCGGATTGACACCGCGGCGCTGCGCATAGCGGCCGTACTCGCCATGTCCCTGACCGATCGGCATGGCCACGACATCTGGGCGGATGGCCTGATAAACGCAGACCGGGGCGCTGATGCGACCGTGCATGGACTCCACCTCGACGACGTCACCGTCGCTCACCCCAAGCTGCTTCGCAGTGACGGGATTCAACTCCACCCACGAGCCATAGACCACGCTCGTCAGCGGATCCGGCAACTCCTGCATCCAGGGAAGATTCGCGCCGCGACCGTCGTGCAGAGCGACGGACAGATACGGATGGAAGTAGAACGGATACGCAGCGCTCGCCCCCTCCCTGGGGGCCGCCTCCACGTTGAGCCCATCGATCACGCTCGGGGCAACAGCAACCGAAGGTGTCCCACGGTGCGCATCCTGGCCCCACACACCGGCCTGCAATACCGAGTCCCAGAACGTTGCGAAACTTTCGGCGTTGCTGTCAGGGGCGCCGCGCTGATGAATCTCGCGCCAACCCTGCCGCAGACAGTCCTCCATGGTTTTCCAGGGCAGTGCGTCGCCGAGACCGAGGCGTTGCGCGACACCGAGGATGATGTCGCCGCTCGCGCGCGTGTCGTACAGCGGCGAGACGACGGGCTGCGCAATCGCACCGACGGGAAAGCCGACGCCGGGCTCCGGGAAATCATCGCCCCAGCTCTCCAGATACGTGTGACTGGGCAGAACGAGATCGGCGAGCGCGGTCGTCTCGTCCATGAAGCTCGACAGGCTGACGATCAGCGGTATGTGCTCGAGCGCCTGCTTGAACTTCGCGGCCGCCGGCAACGCAAATACGGGGTTGGTCTTGCTGACGATCAGCACATCGATCCGACCCTCGCCCGCGTCCTGCGCGAGCTCGAGCATCGTGCGATAGCCGGCCTGGCGCCGCGGGGAGTCGACGACCGGCGGGGGGTTGAACACCAGTCCACCCTGGGCGCCGAGATTGCCGACCAGATAATTCAGCGTGTTGACGGCGATCAGGATGTCGACGCCATTGGTGTGATCGCCTGCCGCGCCGCCGCCGATGGCGAGGCTCGGCTGCGTTTGCGCGAAGCCATCGGCGAGCCGCTCGATCGTGTCTTGCGCAACGCCGGTCTCGCTCGCCACTCGCTCGGTCGAGTAGCGCGACAGATGGTTCGACCAGTCATCGCGATCGGCGCCACGATAGTGCCCCTCGCTCACGATGCGATGCGCGAGCCCGAGCGCCAGGACCCCTTCCGTGCCGGGCCGTGCCGCGATCCACTCGTCGGCAGCAGCGCCGCTCAGCGACATGCGCGGCTCGATCTGCACGAAGCGTCCCCGCACACCTGACCTGCCCTGTCGGCTGTGGCCGTAGCCGAGTGTGTGATGTACCGGCGAGATCCAGGCGCCGAGAAAGTCGGCGCCGAAGGACAGCAGATAGCGCGCGTTCTTCAGGTCGTAATACGGCAGCTGCTGCTCGCCGAACAGACGTTGATTGGCGGCATACAGCGTATGCGGATAAGCGAAATCGTAATGGAGCAGACGCTTCGAGCCGAGCTGTTCCATGAAGCGTTCGAAGACGAGCGCGAGATGTCCGCGCACGCCTTCGCTGAGCAGGCAAACGCGATCGCCCTGACCGTTGGCACGCAGCGGGCGCAGACGCTCGGCGAGTCTGGATAGCCCGTCTTCCCAGGTGGTCGGCTCGTAGACGCCCGTGCCGCGCGCGGCCGTTCGCAGCAGCGGCGTCGTCAGTCGATCGGGGTTGTACAACGCGTGTACGCCGGCCTGGCCCAGTCCGCACAACCGTCCCTGACTCACGGGGTGCGACGGATTACCCTGGATGATCTTCGGACGCCCCTCGCGAGTACGCACCGAAATCCCGCAGCCTGCCGGGCACATGAAGCACACGCTGTTGTACCAGGTGGCGATTCCCGCGCTGAACTCCTCCGGCGGCACGACGTAAGGAATCAGATGCTCCCGAGGATGCTTGATCGATTCGGCCAGCAGGAAACCCGCGCCGACGCCGACGCCGCCCGCGCCGACCAGCTTGAGGAAATCTCTGCGGTCCATGTTCGCCATCGCGGTACCTCAACTCACTTGTGACAGGTCCAGCAATCGAGCCCGTTCTGCACTTCGTGATCCTTGTGGCAATCGAGGCACCAGCCCATCTTCATGGGTGCAACGCGCGTCACACGCTGCATGGTCTCCACCGGCCCGTGACAGGTCTGGCATGCGACACCGGCCTGCACGTGACGCTTGTGCGGGAAGTAAACGAAGTCTGGCAGGTCGTGCACCTTGACCCACGGAATCGGCTGCTGAGCCGCCCAGTAATCCATGAGCTTTCTGATCTGGGGCTTGTCCTTCGCCACGATCCCGTGGCAGCTCACGCACTTGTTGACGCTGGGCACGCCGGCCGTCACGGAGCGCCGCGCCTGTACATGGCAGTACATGCAGGCAATGGAGTTGTCGCCCGCGTGAATCTTGTGACTGAAATCGATCGGTTGCCGCGGGCTCGTCTCCGGGAAGAATGCGGCGTCGGCCCAGAAGCCGATCAGCACGCCAGCGAGGCCGACGGCGATCGTCAGCACCGCCGGCTTCAGCGCTCGCAATGCAGGCACGATAGAAACGCCCACTTGGTTCCTCACTCGCCTCGTTGGCCCGTACGCAGAGACGGTCAGCTCATCGCAGTCCCAGACCGTCGCCGAACCTGTTGCCGAACTCATGGATCGTCTGCGCCATCGGCTCGTTCTTGGTGGCGCGCAGATACGTATCGGCCATCTTGTGCAGCACCTGGTAGAAGAAGACGTTCATGTCGTCGACGGTCATGTCCCGCGTCCAAAGATCGATCGCTGCAGTCGTCTTGCGCCCGCTGTCCCAGAGCGAGAGCATCATCGACTGACATGCGGCCGGCCCGCCGCCAGGGGCTTCCGCGGCCTGCCATTGGATGCGCGTCGCCACGTTGTCGGGATCCAGATCGACCGTCAGCCTGATTTCGGCGGTTCTTGACGTCATGTAATCGTCCTGCTTCGATGAGCCTCGCCGTCGCAAAACCTGTTGCGACGCAACCGAACCCCGGCGTGGACATCCGCGATGTTCAATCTGCTCATTCTCGTGGTCATGCTCGGCATACTCGTCAGCCTCGGCGCCGGACTGTTCTTTCTCGTGCGTGACCGCGGTCGATCCGAGCGCACCGTGATCTCGCTCAGCATTCGCGTGGCGCTCTCCGTCCTGCTGCTCGTGTTGCTCGCATGGGGCTTCTTGCAGATGAAGTGACTGGTGACTGGTGAATAGCGACTTGCAAGAGGGTGCGCGCGGCGTCCCGTCGGGATCGCGCTCTGCCCAACGCCCGAGTCTGCGCCTCTTAACCAGTCACCAGTCACGAGTCACCATTCACTTCTCAGAACCAATAGACGAACGTGAAGAGGAACACCCAGATCACGTCCACGAAGTGCCAGTACCAGTTGGTCGCCTCGAACGCGAAATGATTCGCCGGCGTGAAGTGGCCCTTGAGGACACGCAGCATCATGATCGTCAGCATGATCGCGCCCAGCGTCACGTGGGCGCCGTGGAACCCGGTGAGCATGAAGAACGTCGAACCGTAGATTCCCGATCCCAGCCCGAGCCCGAGCTCATGGAACGCATGCAGATATTCGGCCACCTGCAATGTCAGGAAAGTCACGCCCAGCGCGATCGTGACGCCCAGCCACAGTTTCAGGCTTGCGCGGCGATTTCT
The DNA here is from genome assembly GCA_050738395.1 of Steroidobacter sp. GTDB lineage: Bacteria > Pseudomonadota > Gammaproteobacteria > Steroidobacterales > Steroidobacteraceae > Steroidobacter. Next base: position 9,457 of record JBOHZJ010000327.1, on the reverse strand, counting down.
CTTGAGCGCCCAGTGCGCAAGCGTGATCGTGCCGCTGCTCGTGACCAGGATCACGGTGTTGATGAAAGGCAATCCCCACGCTTGCATCGCCTGCGTGGTCGTCCCGCCCGGCGTGATGAACAACGGCCACGTGTCGGCGAAATCGGGCCACAGCAGCAGATGCGTTTCGAGCTTATGGCCGGCGCCCGCCAGCCACGGCACGGACACGCCCCGCGCGTAGAACAACGCACCGAAGAAGGCGGCGAAGAACATCACCTCCGAGGCGATGAACCAGAGCATTCCGAGGCGGTAGGAACGATCGAGCTCCGCACTGACCAACCCTTGCAGCGACTCCTTGATCACCGTGCCGAACCAGCCGAACATCATGACCGCCAGTGCGGCGAGTCCCGTGTAGAAGATCGGCGCGCCGAAGGAGCCGGGCGAGGCGACCTTGCCGGTGCTCTGCTGAATCAGCGTGGCCGCGCCGAAGGCCGTCAGGAACAGTGCGACCGAGCCGACGATCGGCCAGACGCTGCTGTGTGGCACGTAGTATCGGGGTGTCTCGCTCACGAACCTGCCACCGGAAGAAAAGTGTATGAGAGGGTGAGCGTGCGAATCTGCTGCGGCAGGTCCGTGGCCACGTAAAAGCTCACGGGCATCTGCGTCTGTGCACCGGCATCCAGCCGTTGCTGCGAGAAGCAGAAGCATTCCAGCTTGTTGAGATACGGAGCAGCTCGACCCGGTGCGACGCTCGGCACGGCCTGTCCCGTTATCTCGCTACTGGCGCGATTGCGCACATAGAATCGCGTGGTAGTGAGCGCGCCGAGCCGCACCCGCAATTCCTTGTCGACCGGACGAAACTCCCAAGGCAGGCCGTTGCCCGCTTGCGCGAGAAACTGAATCGTCACTTCGCGAGCAGCCGTAGCGGGCGCTCCTTCGGCTGCACGGGCGCGAACGCTGGTGCGGCCGTTGAGTCCGGTCCATTCGCAGAAAGTCTCGTAGAGGGGCACGAGCGCGAAAGCAAATCCGAACATGCCCACGGCGACCAGCAGTAGCGCGATGGCATGCTTGCGCGAGCTGTTGCGCGACGCTGTCATCGCTGCATCGCTCCCGTGCCGGTCGATCCAGCCAAGTACGTCGCCCGCGGCTCGAGGACCGCTGCGAGATCCGGCGGCTCCTGGAACGTGTAGTGCGGCGCCGGCGACGCAATCGTCCATTCCAGCCCGCGCGCGCCTTCCCAGACCTGATCGCTCGCCTTCGCGCCGCCGCGAATCGTCTTGATCACGATGTACAGGAACAGCAGTTGCGTCAGCCCGAGGATCGCTGCGCCGATCGAGGACACGCGATTGAAATCGGCGAACTGCAGCGAGTAGTCAACCACCCGCCGCGGCATGCCCGCGAGTCCCGAAAAATGCATCGGGAAGAATGTCAGGTTGACGCCGATCGTCGCCGCCCAGAAGTGAATCTTGCCGAGGCGCTCGTCGTAGCGGTGGCCCGTCCACTTCGGCAACCAGTAATAGACCGCCGCCATCGTGCCGAAGATCGCGCCCGGATACAGCACGTAGTGGAAGTGCGCGACCACGAAGAACGTGTCCTGATACTGGAAGTCCGCCGGCACGAGCGCGAGCATCAGCCCGGAGAAGCCGCCGATCGTGAACATCATGACGAAGCCGAGCGCAAACAGCATCGGCGTCTCGAAGGTCATCGAGCCCTGCCACATAGTTGCAACCCAGTTGAACACTTTCACGCCCGTGGGAATCGCGATCGCCATCGTCGCGTACATGAAGAACAACTCGGCAGCGAGCGGCATGCCGGTCGCAAACATATGGTGTCCCCAGACGATGAAGGACAGGAATGCGATCGCCGCAGTCGCGTACACCATCGAGCGATAGCCGAACAGGGGTTTGCGCGCGAACGTCGGAATGATCTGCGAGGCGATGCCGAAGCCCGGCAGGATCATGATGTAGACCTCCGGGTGCCCGAAGAACCAGAAGATGTGCTGGAACATCACCGGGTCACCGCCGCCGGACGCCTCGAAGAAGCTCGTGCCGAAGTGACGGTCGGTGAGCACCATCGTGACCGCCGCCGCCAGCACGGGCATTGCCAGGATCAGCAGGAATGCGGTGATCAGCCAGGTCCACACGAACAGCGGCATCTTCATCAGCGTCATCCCCGGCGCGCGCAGGTTGAGGATGGTGACGATGATGTTGATCGCCCCCAGCACCGAGGAGACGCCCATCAAGTGGACACCGAACACGAAGTAGTCGGTGCTCGGCGGACCGTACGTGGTCGACAGCGGCGCATAAAACGTCCAGCCGAAATTGGGCGCGCCGCCTTCCATGAACAGCGACGACAGCAGCATGGCGAACGCAAACGGCAGCAGCCAGAAACTGAAATTATTGATGCGCGGCAACGCCATGTCGGGCGCGCCGATCATGATCGGGATCATCCAGTTCGCCAGTCCCACGAACGCCGGCATGACCGCACCGAAGACCATGACCAGGCCGTGCAGCGTCAGCATCTGGTTGTAGAACTCCGGGTGCAGCAGCTGGATGCCCGGCTGGAACAGTTCGGCGCGTATCAGCATCGCCATCGCGCCGGCGATGAAGAACAGCACGAAACTGAGCCAGAGATACAGGGTGCCTATTTCCTTGTGGTTCGTGGTCAGCACCCAGCGCGCGACAAAAGCGATCAGGGGATTTTGCCCGGTCTGCGTATGTGCATGCGCGTGCATGGGATTTCACCTGCTCGCAAAACTAGCGCGACGAGTAAACGGTCAGCGGCTGGATCACATCACCCGTATGGTTGCTCCAGGAGTTGCGCTCGTAGGTGATCACCGCGGCGATCTCCAGGTCGGACAGCTGCGGCGCCCAGGCTTGCATCTCGGTGGCGGCCTTGCCGTTCATCACCCGATCCAGATGGTCTTCGATCTTGCCAGTCACGATCGGGCTGCCCGACAGCGCCGGATACTTGCCGGCCTGGCCCAGTCCGTTTGCCTGATGGCAGGTGGCGCAATGTTTCGAGAAGACCTGCTCGCCCTGCGGCAGCAGCTCGGCCATCTCCCAATGCTTGTTGCGCGCGGCGACGGCCGCCTCCGACGCGAGCGACAAGGCCTGTCGCTGGCCGGCCAGCCAGCGATCGAACTGCGCTTCCGGCCGGACTTCCACGACGACTGGCATGAACGCGTGATCCTTGCCGCACAGCTCGGCGCACTGGCCGCGATACAGGCCCGGCTTGTCGATGCGGGTCCAGGCCTCGTTGATGAAGCCCGGCACGGCATCCTGTTTGACCGCGAAGTCCGGCACCCACCAGGAATGAATGACGTCGCGCGAGGTGGTCAGGAAACGGACCTTCTTGTGCGTGGGCAGCACCAGCGGGCGATCCACTTCCAGCGGATAGTGCGCGCTCTTCGCTTCGAGATTGTCGATCTGGCTGCGCGGTATGTCGAAATTGCTGTAGTAGCCAAACCCGGCGTCGACGTACTGGTAATGCCACTTCCACTGCGAGCCGGTGATGAGCACCGTGAGATCCGCATCGCTGTTGTCCTCGATCTGGATCAGCGTGGCCGTCGCGGGGATCGCCATGCCGATCAGGATCGCCGTCGGGATCAATGTCCAGATCACTTCGAGGCGCTTGTTCTCGTGAAAGTCAGCCGCCTGGGGCCGTCGCGAGCGCCGATGGGCGAAGATCGAGTAGAACATCGCGCCGAAGACGATGACGCCGACGACCACGCACACCGTGAGGCTGAGATGATGCAGCGCCTGAACGCGCCGGCTGATGTCGGTAACGCCTTCGCGCATGTCGAAGGCCGACGCGCTGAGCCCGACGGGCGCCCATGGCAGGCTCGCCAGGAGCCCGGCGCCGACCCGGAGGATTCGCCCGAGGAGCTGTCGGCAGAGTGTGGTTGCCGCACTCACCCGGCGGAAACCCAGTGCGTTCCCGCAAGGCTGTGGCGCTGTTCTTCTCGTTATTCTCGCCTTCCACGCTATGCGCGATCGCATGGGCGAATCCCGAAGGTCGAACTGTTCCGAGCTACCGTTCAGCGACTCAATTGTGCCACGGTTCGCAGCTGGTGATGACCGCGCCAATCGCGATACCGCAGGGCGCTGGCTCGCTCGATGCGCCCCTTCCAGTCACCGCGGTAAGCCAGCAGGAATTGCTGGCCCTCGATCTTTGCCTGCCACGGCTTGCCCTCCCAATCTATGAACGCAAGGCTCGCATTGACGTGGCGCCGCCATTTGCCCTCCGCGCGCGGTGTCAGCTCGAACCTGTCATCGCGAATCCAGGCAGTCCACCACTCATCGTCCCAGGCGACGAACTGCATGCTGTTCTGTGTCCAGGGTTGCAACTTCAACGCGGTGTCGATTCCGGCCGTAGCGCCGTACAGCAGCCTCGCCGCCAGGATCGCAGCCAGAACGGCCGCCAGCAGCACTGCGAGCGCCCTGGTCATTGGTCGGCAGCGAGCGACGGCGTGAACAGCTCGTCGTCTAAATGGGCATTCACGACCAGCGACTTCAGCATCGCCCGCCAGCTGCCATCGGGGCGCGACACCCATAGCGGATAGCGAATACCTCGCTTTTCGAGCTCCCACGGACCGCAAATCACGCCGACCTTGTCGTCACTTGCTCCCATTGCATAGGGCTCGCCGCGCGCATCCAGCCGGTACCAGGCGATGCGGGTACTGCTTTCGTAGACCTCGAGGCTGCCGTTGCGACCGATCGCGAGCCTGAGCTTGGGATCGCGGATGGCGATCCGTTGCAGAGTCTGATAGACGTGCCCCGTGTAGCGGCGCAGGTCCCGCGCCAACAGATCTTCTGCAACCTTCTCGAGCCGGCCTTGTTGATCGACGCGCCAGCTGCGATCGCCTTCGCTGTCGATGATGCGGACCTGCGGCAGACTCCTTCCCGTGGTGTCGATCCGCAGGCGCGACTGCTCGTAATCGATCGTGCTCACTGCGCCGACGGCAGCTCCGTCGTGTTGTCGGTATTGATCGGAATAGACGATGGTGCTCGTCACACTGGTCCACGCGGACCTGCCGCCGACCGCCCACAACAGGTGCTCGGCCAGCAAGTCCGCCTCGCTAACCGTTGCAGCTGCCAGCGCCGGCGCCGGATTCAGCCAGACACCGAGCATCACCGCGAAACACAGCACCATGCGGATCATTGGAGCAACTCCAGCGTCCACGCGCCGATCGCGCTGCGAGAGCGTAGTCCCGCTGTGACGGGAAAGCCATTGCGTCAGCCGCTACGCGGCGGCGAATGAGCGCGGAGGCTTCCCGGCGTATGCGCGTGTGCTATGCGGCAATTCAGCGCGCTGCAACAATCAGCTCGCTGCGCCGGACGGATTCAGTCCATTGCGATGCGGAAGACGCCCGCGACGTCTCAGGAGTTGCGTGGCAGCGGCTCTCAACGCGCCCAGGCTCTCGTCGAAGCGGCGAGCGCACTTTGCATGATGGCCTTGTATGCCGCGTCGCATCGCGTTCAGGGCTGATGCTGGTAACGCGAGCGTCCTGCAGGTTCTGCCGGGCCGCGGCAAGAAGCTGCTCGATCTCTCGAGCATCAGAAGGGTGCGGCTTAAGCCGCCCGATCTTCAGTAAGTTGGAGGGCAGTTCGGCGTGTACTGCGCCAGCAAATATGCGGTGCGGGCGATCACCGAAGGACTGCGCCAGGAGATGGACACGCTGCGCGTGACGTTGATTTCGCCGGGCGTAACCGAATCAGAGCTGGGCTCGGACATCACCGTCGAAAGCACGGCGAGCGCCGTGAAGCAGCTGCGCAGTATCGCGCTGACGCCGGACGCGATCGCACGCGCCGTGCTCTATGCAATCTCCCAGCCTGCCGATGTGGACGTGAGCGAAATGATCATCCGAGCCGTGCGCAGCGCCGGTCACGCGTTCTGATCGCCATCGATAACGCAAGAAAGCGAAGGGACAGATTTTTTGGGAGCTGTCCCTTCCTTCGAGTGCGCGGCATTGGACACCCATCTTGTTGTGCTCAAACACGCGAGTGAGTCAGATGGGTGTCCAAGAACTTCCCAAGAACTTCCTGAACGTCCTGGCCAATACTCCATACGGCTCGCCGTTGCTGTTGCTGCTACCGGCTACGTTGTGTTGGGCAAGCTTCGCGGCCGAGAGTTATCGCGGCGCACGGATTGGATTCGCGCTTTCATGTTCCTTCGTCGACGATTCGTAGCGCGAACACGTGCTTGTGTTTCGCATGGGTGTAGCGGCGCCGCCATTGTCTTTGCAGGCCGGGGACAAAACACACGAGCCAATCCGCCTCCTGGACAGTCACCGGGGATCCGTTGGCGTCGATCTCAATCGCCAATTCGTTCGGGACGCCTTCGATGTGCGAACGGCCGTCGGTGGTTCCGCGCGGAACGGCATCCCAATTAGAGGCCAGCGCCCGTATTCCAGAGATCAGTGGACGCATCTCTTTCTCCCGCTCGAATCCCCGCATAGAACAAGTTCATTGCCCGTGAGACGTCACCTTTCTTGCGGGGCGGCCTGTTCGACATGTCTGACGGGAAAGTGTCGGCTAGATCCAGACCAGCTCTCAGGAGGGCCATGAAGTGGCTTGCCAATTGGCGGCTGTCTGCGTTGCGAATGACGCCGGCTCTTTGCGCGCCGTGAATGAAACGGGCCAACTCAGCCGTCAGCAAGCCTGGGCCGCGTTGGTAGAAGATGCGCCCAGTGCCGGTGTGTCTGACGGCGTCGGTGAGGGCGATCCGATAGAGACCTCGCAGGTGCGAAAACGAGTATGCATCCGCCACGCGATTGGCGAATTCGAGCAGCTGTGTTTCGAAGGAGGTCTCAGTCGGCGGCCTGCCAAGCGGTTCCAGCATCGAGGCGGAGAGTTGCTCAACCAACGCGATGACGAGCCCGTTCATGCCGCCAAACTCGTCGGCGATTCACCGGGCAGAAACTGGAGTCATGGCGACAACGGATTCGATGTCCGTGACGCCGCTCCCGGCGGTCCGAAGGGCTTCGGCTACTTCTCTCAAGATCGTCGAGCGCGGATGGTCACAGTGCTCGGGCTTGGGGGCGCCGGGCCGTGGGTTCGTGGGTTCGTGGGTTCGTGGGTTCGTGGGTTCGACACAAAACGCAAGAAGCCTCGGACGGCATCCACTGCCCGGCACAGAAAACCTACGAAGCTACGTCCCGGCACCGGTCACGCGCACTATCTGGTCTAGTGCGCCAGAACTTCCTCGACAGCGCTGAACGCCGATTTCCCGCCCAGACGCTCGTCCGGCATCCCGGTGGCGAACCAGACCACGCCGGCGCCGCCCTTGCGGTCCACCCACAGCCCGGCCTGCAGTCCGTAGGCAGAGCCGGAATGGCCCACGTGCACCGCGCCGTCGCCGAACGGATCGTCGCGGCAGCCTTTCACCGGCGTGGCCAGCGTCTGCACGGCCAGGCCGTAGCGGCAGAAGAAGCCGTGGTCGAGGTCGCCGGTGTCTTCCTCGTAGGTCAGGCCGTTGCCGGGCCTGTATTGCCATTGCGGGGCGATCATCCCCTGCACGGATGCGGGCTCGAGCAGTCGTTTGCCGTCGATACTGCCGTTGCCTAGCAGCAAGCGTCCGATGCGAACCAGGCCGTTGGCCGAAATGCGCAAGCCGCCCTGTGGCGAGAACAGGGCGCCGTTCTCGCCGGCACGCCAGCGCGATAGGTCGCAGCTGCCGTCGCTGGCCGGCATCACGGGGCAGTCGGGTTTGCCGCCGTGGTTGTCGTCCTTCACCGGCTTGCCGTCGGCGTCGTACAGCACCACCGCGCGGGCGGCGGTGGTTGCGTCGCAGCGGTCCCAGTTGAAGCAGGCGTCGATGCCCAGCGGCCGCAGCACAAGACGCTCCATCAGCTTGTCGAAGCGCTCGCCGGTCGCGTGCTCCATGATCTGCGCCACCAGCGGAAAGTTGAGGTTGGTGTAGCGGAAGTATGTGCCCGGCGCATGCGCGGTGTCCCAGGCGCGTGGATCCTCGACGATGTCGCGCAGTTTTCCTCCCAGCGGCGTCTGCCAGTAGCCGGCGCCGTCGGTGAGGCTGGAGCGATGCGACAGCAGCACACGCAGGGTGATCGGCGTGTCCAGGAAAGCCGGATTGTGCAAGCGCCAGCCGAGCACGTCGGACACGTCCGCATCCAGATCGAGCTTGCCGGTCTCCACCAGCCGCATGACGCCGATGGTGGTGACCAGCTTGGAGATCGAGGCGATGCGCACCGGGTCGTCCGCCGTGACCTTGCGGCCCGTGGCCTTGTCGGCGAAGCCGTGGACACGGGTGGCGGTGATGCCGTCGCGATCGAAGGCGACGCGCACGGTGGCGACGGGACCGTCCGCGCGGACCGTGGCGCTCGGGAGGAGCAAAAGGCAGACGATCCGGCGTGGGGGCACGATCCGCTCCGTTCCAAGAACTTTCGCCGCGACAGTTTAAATAGCCACGGCGTGCGTACTCATCAACTCCGCACAGCCACGCACGCCGCACGCCGCACGCCGCACGCAGCGTGCAACGACGTGCAACCGCCATGGACGGCGGGACCACCTAAAACGCACGGAGCAGTTTAGGTGGTAGTGCGGCGTGTCTTCGAGCGAACCAGCGTCTTGCGCGCGTACGTCATGACTCGCTTCCCTGCGTAGATCCAAAGCTCCTGTTCGCAAGCTACACATATATACATGAGAAGCCGAGTCCGCCGAGTCACCTAGAAACTAGGCTTCTACGCAGAAATCGGTGCGTGTCCCGACGGGCGCCGCTGCGGATCGGCGCCCTCGCCCATCGAGATCGTCCAGACGAGACAAGATGGATTAAAGCACTCCTTGACGCATCCCTCGCGACAAATCACTTACTGGCCGAATCTTCCAGTCAGCAATCCTCTCCTGATTGGGCGCGGTCGCGTTAGCTTCGTCGACGCAGCCGCCTCGGCCTGGGCGTGCTGCGCAAGCTTCTCGGTCGGCGATGCCGCAATCAGCTGCAGACGCGCCGGATGCGCCACGATGAACGTATTGGGATCGATGGCGCGCGTGCTCCTGGTTTGCGCGACAACAACAGCAGGGTGTTCGCCCAACTTTTCACTTGTCGCAGTGATCCGCGCAGTGTCAACGACAATGATCCGCGCGCCGCTGAGCAGCGCCGCAGCCTGCGCTTGCGCATCCGGCGACGTTCGCGCAGCTCGTGATGGATCAATCCGCACCGAAGACTTCGCTGCCTGCCCAGTACGGAGCCCGCTGAGCAAAGCTGCCGCATGTGCGTGCGCATCCACCGCGACTGATTGCGACGATCCGTTTCCGTAGTCGCGCGCGCTCTCAGGTACAGGGGTATCCGAGGGACGCAGCAATGCGGCCGCTTGCGCCTGCGCGTCAGGTTGACTCGAGAGCGCATTGCTCGAGACGCTCAATCCCGCCGTAGTCGCGACGATCGCGGATATCAGAAGTAAACTTGATTTCATGACAACTCTCCTCGGGTAACTCTTGAACACGAGCGGTCACGTTATGCG
>JBOHZJ010000326.1:0-13593 GCA_050738395.1 Steroidobacter sp. | reverse complement strand
GGCTCACGACTCACTCGCAAAGCGCTGCAGGTTTTCATCGTCGTCGTGGTTCTCATCGCCGCCGGCGGCCTCTTCACCTGGTACGAGTTCTTTCGCGAGGAACCCCAACCAGAATGGATCACGGGCGATCCGGAGATGCGCTTCAAATACGGCTCGATCGGGGCGGAGCGCGACGCCGGCATCCCTTACTGGATTTTCTACGTGTTGCCGCGCATGTTCCCCGAGAAAATTCCGGGTCCTAACGGCTTCGCCTCGTTCGGCGTTTCATGGGAGCAGGGACAGGAGCTTCCCATTGGCTTCACGAAGAAGGTGATCGGCTTTGCCCGGGTCGCAAACAACTGCGCCGGATGCCACACCACGAACTATCGGGCCACGGAAACTGAAACACCCACGTTCGTGACCGCGGGACCCGGACACACGTTGAATCTCGCCGCCGTGTTTCGTTTTCTGGTCGATTGCGCGAAGGACCCGCGCTTCAACGCCGACAATCTGATGCGGGAGATCAATCTCGTCACGGATCTGTCGTGGATCGATGCGGCGATCTATCGATTCGTGCTCATTCCGATCACGAAGAAGCGGCTGCTCGAGCGCGAGACGCAGTTCGCCTGGCTGTATCGCCACGACTTCCCGGAGTGGGGCCGCGGCCGCGACGATGCGATGAATCTGACCAAGTACTTCATGATTGAAGTCCCCATGGACGACACCATCGGACCGACCGACATCCCTTCGATCTGGAATCTCAAGAAATACGATCGCGAGGAGGTCACGCTCAACTGGGCGGGCGACAGCCACGACAAGTATTCGGTCATCATCGATTCGGCTCTTGGCCTGCTCGGTGCGGCGCCGAAGGACAACGATGAATTTCTCGCCGAGGTGAACTGGTTGCAGGATTATCTATCCGAAAAGGCCCCGCCGAAGTATCCGTTCGCACTCGATGTCGCGAAGTCGACAGCCGGCAAGGCCGTGTTCGACCTCGAGTGCGCCGGCTGCCATGCAAGCGAACGCACGGGCGCACGGATGCCGCTCGCAGGCGTCGACACCGATCCCGAGCGGCTGTGGACCTGGAAGAAGGAACATGCAATCGCCGCGAATCGCGCCGTGACGCAGTTCGGCATCGAGCGCAAGGGCCTCGTCGAAGATGAACTCATCGGCTACAACGCTGTGTATCTCGACGGCCTGTGGCTGCGCGCGCCGTATCTCCATAACGGCTCTGTGCCGACCTTGCGCGATCTGCTCAAGGCGCCGAACGAACGGCCGACCATTTTCTGGCGCGGCTACGATCTCTACGATCCAGCGAACGTCGGCTTCGTGACCAGCGGACCGGAAGCCGAGCGGGTCGGTACGAAGCACGATGTAACGGAACGCTCGAACAGCAACGTCGGGCATTCGTTCGGCACGAACCTGCCGGAGGCAGAGAAGGATTCGCTGCTGGAGTATCTAAAGACGCTGTGAGCGGAGCGGCGAGCGGCGTGCGCCGCATCCCCTCACCCCAGCCCTCTCCCAACGGGAGAGGGAGAAGAATGACGCAATGCCTGCCGGCCTGCTCTCTCTCTCTCTCTCTCTCTCATCCCTCTCCCCAAAAGAGAGGGAGAAGAATCAGGCAACGCGCGCCAGCCTGCTCTCTCTTATACCTCTCCTGTGGGAGAGGTCGCGCGTCCGCGCGGGTGAGGGGCTCCTTTCTACGCACTCCCCTTCGTCCAATTGCCCGCGTCGTCTGCACGCCGGACATTAGCGATACCTGTGTTCATCGAGGCCGCGCGTCATGGATGTCGCCGCTAGCGCAACCGCTTCTGCTTCGCCGCCGCGCCGAAGGTTGCCGCTTGCGCGGCTGCTCTTCGTGGTCGCGGGCGCAGCGTTGTTTGTGGTCGCGGCCGGCTACGCCATGCGATTCGTGAGCGCCAGCACGTTCCATCAGGAGCGCGCATTTCGGGTGCTCGATGAGATCGGCAATCAGCTCGACAATCTGCAGCGCACGCTGACCAACCAACTGCGGCTGATGCCGTCCGAGCTTGCGGGTGAGAAGTGCGTTGCGACGTTCATGGGGATGGCTGCGAGCCCGGGCCGCGCAGCGAACAAGAGCGAACCTTGCGAGCAGCAGCGCGGCGCCTACGCGCGACGTCTCGCGTTGCAGGGTCCCGCGGTGGGCCTCGCCAGCGTCGATCACGAGCTGTACGCGCGTGCCTGCGGCGGCGGGGCGCCTGGCGTGAAGCAATATGGTTTCGTCCTGCGCGCCTATCAACCCGGCGCCCCGTTCACCGCATTCTTCTGCGGTGCGGCGACCGGCGAGAGCGGAACGACAGACCGGCGCCAGCTCAATATGGTGGGCTTCACGGGCGCGATGGCCGCAACCATCGAGAACTTCATCTCGCAGAGCTTTTTTGACGAAGTGCTGATTGCGCTGGAGGATGGGACGGTCGTCGCATCCGTAACGCGGCGCGTGGGGACGCAATCGAGCGACGTGCAGGTGCACGCAGCGCGCATACGTCGGCTGGGCGTGACGAATGTCGCGCCCATGCTCAATGGCGCGAGCGGCGCGGGCGCAGCCGATAAATCGGGAGCAAAGAGCGAAGCGCCCGGAATGCCGTCGCAGCCCACCGTGTTCAAGGAGAAGCTGGCAGGCGAACAGTATCGCGTGTTCGTCGAAGTCCTCCGTCCTGGTTATGCAATTTATGTCGACAAGAACGCGGGTCGCCCGGCGGTTCGACAGGAAAGACTGTATCTGGTCGGATTCAAACGCGATGATCTGCGCGCGAACGTTGCAGGCTCTATCGAGCCGGGCGGACGATTCGCTCTCACTATTCTCGTTTTGCTCGCGCTGCTCATCTGGCCGCTCGCCAATCTGCGCGCCAAGTCGCCGGATGAACCGATCTCATGGATGGAGGCGATCTCGTGTCTGATTTCGATCGTGCTGGTTCCGGCGGTGCTTGCGATTTCGGCGGTGTGGGTCTGGAGTTATCAGGGAGTGTTGTCCTGGGCCGATGACGCAGCCCAGACCTACGCACACGAACTATCCACAACGCTGCGCGACGAGTTGCGTCACGGGCGAGAGCTGCTCGCCGGCTATCGGCCGCTCTATCCGCCTGGCGCGGGAGATGACAAAAGCGCCTGGATAAAACAGGGCGATGCGCCGATCCGCTCCGATCCGATCGATGCGGAGGGCGCCGAGAGCCGGGCGCATTACGTCGCAGCGAGGATTTCGAACTGCAATCCGGACCTCGATCCGACATGCACGCTCAAGGCCGATCCAGTGGGACCGGCAAACGAGTTTGGCGCCTGGTCGCCGTTCTCGTCAGTGTTCGCGACTGATGAGAATGGCACGCGCTCGGGCCTGCGATACACGGTGTACGACGCACCGATCATCAAACCGGACGCGAACTATGGGACCCGCGAGTATTTTCGATCCCTGCAGCGCGGGCAGGGGTGGTCGCCGAACGCAAGCAAAGCCGATTCGTACGTCGCGCAACGGATCTTCAGCGGCGGCGACGGTTCGCGTGTGTTGCAGATGGCCGTGCCGCGCACGTGTGGCAAGGGAGCGACCACTCAGTTCTGCGGAATCATCACCGGCAGTCTGAGTGTGCATAGTCTGTCTGCGTCGGTGTCGCCGCCCTTGCTCAAGTTTGCCGTGATCGATCAGCGCAGCGGCGTGGTCGTCTTTCACAGCGACGACACTCGCAGCCTCGCGGAAAACTTCTTCGTCGAGACAGAACACAACCCACACCTGCAGGCGCTGGCGGCGATCGGGCAGAGCGCGGCATTCAAGGGTTACTACGTCGGTTCGGCGCACCGCTTCTATCACGAGCCGATCAAGGATGCGCCCTGGAGCGTGGTCGTATTTTACTCATCGCAGTCAGCCGGTGATCTGCCATGGCATGCCGTGTTCACTGCGCTGACTGCATTCTCCGGAGCGATGCTCATCATCCTCGCGGCTTCGGCTCTGGCGCTGTGGTTGTGGTTCAAGCGCAGTCGCAAGGGCGTGCGCAATCTCGCTGCGAAATTCTGGCACCGTGTCGGGGGCTCGTGCAGCTACGCACGCTGGGGTGTGTCGTTGTTCGGCGGAGCGACGGCGCTGGTGACGCTCTACGAACTCAGTACCGATTACACGCTCGGCGCCGGCATGCGCCTGAGTCCGATTACATGGGTGATGTGGGTCGTTCTCGCCGTCGCATTCTTCGTGGTCTTCGTGCAGCACAGGCGCGCGAGCCATAGTGCGTGCATTGCGATCTGGCTATTGCTGGTGTCGGCAGTGCCCGCGGCGTGGATGGCTCTTGCGTATCACGATGTGCAGGTGCAGGGCTTGCTGCGCGATTCGCTGGTGAACGCGAATCAGGACATCGAAGCACGGCGCGACGTCATCGCGAGCGATCTGCGGCGCTGGTTGTCCAGCGATGCTGTCCGGGCAGGCGCTTTCCCGGAGCCCTGGATGCTGGCGCTGCCCTCGCGCACGATGCGAGTGCCCGGATTCACCTCCGGCTCCTGCGATTCCCGCAATCCACAGCCGGGCTTCGCTGGCTGGACGACGTGCGTCTTCGGACCGTCGCCGCTCGGCGCCCTGATCACCCGGCGCGATCTTGATTTCTGGCGTCGTGAAACATGGGACGCCGCTGCGCAGGCTGAATCTCAGCAGCGCCGCATCCGCCTGCTCGGCGTCACCCGGGGGGCGAATCCGGAGTGCTCATCGACGACTGGCAGCGAGCAATGCACTTTCCGGGCGAGCGGCGGCCCGCCCGTCGTCGTTCGTATCGAGTTGCTCGAACGCGAGCGCACGGGCATCGCAGACGATGATGCACGATTCGACCTCGCGACCAGTTCAGCGCTACGGGCGACGTCGATCGGCGCCGCTTTCATCATCACCTGGCTGCTCGCCGTGTTCGCGTCGCGCCGCCTGCTGGGCGTTCGCGCCTCAGGTGCGCACGTGCATGAACCTGCGGCGGCGCCTGCACCCGCGCCGCGCAGCACGGTCTTCCATACGCGAGGTCTCACCGCGGAGGCCGTCGAGCAAATTCTGGCAGCGGCGCGTCCGCGCAGCAGCGATGCGGAATCAGCGCTGTCCGTTACGCGAGTGAATCTCGCCACGAACGCGCTCTACACGAAACTGGAAGCGGCAAAGAGCCTGACCGGTCCGGTCGTCCTGACGAACCTGGATATCGCACTGACCGATGCGAAACGACGACCCGACATTCTCGGTGTGCTCGAACGGCTCGTGGATGACGCGAACATCCAGATCCTGATCGTCTCGCGCAGTTCGCCGATCGAGCGGCTCTATCATCCCGAGCGCTTTCCTGAATCCGGGTCGGATCACGCTCTGTCGCTCGATGAAGCGCTGCGCTGGGACAACGTGCTGCAGAAACTCGAATGCCGCGACGTCGAGGAAGCGGAACGACCGCGACGCCATCCGCATCTGGCCGCAGTCGATCATCACCGCATCTGGAAGCTATGCACGCGCACAGAGCGTCTGCTCCTGTATCAGCTCGCGACCGATCGCCTGGCGAATCCACGCAACCAGGTCGTGATCGACAGGCTGGTCGCGCGCGGTCTGGTCGCGTTCGATCCCTGGCCCAAGATTGTCGATCCGGACTTCGAATCCTTCGTACGCACCGCGGAAACGAGCAAGGATCTGGCGGAATGGCAGCGCGACGCCGCGCGCATGTCCGGCAAGAAAACGCGCACCGTAGTCATTGCCGCCATTCTCATTCTCGCGCTGATCGCCGTACTGTGGTTCAGCTGGACAGCCGGCGATCAGCTCAAGATCGTCTCCGCCATCCTCGCTGCCTCCGTCGCGTTCCTCAGCCAGATGGGACAAGCGCTCAATTTCGTACGCAGCGGCTCTGGCAAGAGCACTTAGGAAGGAGAGCCGCGAAGGACCGCATAAAAGAAATGTAAGTGGACGGAAGGCGAACGGGAGCTGCGACGCCTTCTGGGCCTCTGACTAGCAGTGCACTTTCCTTTTTGTGGTCTTTCGCGGCTCTTCTCTTCATCCATTCTCAGGACGGCGGCGGAAGCTGCGAAACAGCAGGATGACGCCGCTCAGCGCCAGCCACAGCGACACGAATGCGAACGTGATGACCAGCGGGTTGTTGAAGTCGTCGCGGCCACGATAGTCCATCGTGTGAAGCATCCAGAAGAGATCGAAGATCCTCCAATCGCCGGTGCGGCGCTCGACGATTCCGCCCCCGTCAACCGAGATGTAGTAGCGCGTGTGCTGCGGATCGTTGAAATCGATGCGCCACAGAGGCGCATCGTGTTCGCGCGCTTCGATCGTTGGTTCGGACAGCAATTCGGCGGACACCAGCTCGCCGCCGCCGGCGTACCCGTCGAGTGCGATCTGCCGCGCCTGCGCCTCGCCGATCTCTACGGCTGAACCCGTGTGCGCATCGTAGAGAGCGACGCGTGCATCGGTGCGGACACGCCAGACCCACTGGCCGAGATGTCGGCTCAGTTCAATCTCGCGAACGGTTCCTGTCGAGTGTCGCTGAATAAGCGACCCTGGCTCGATGATCGTCGCGTCCGCCGGCAGCAAATCGACCACATGCCTGACTGCCGCAGTGCTGTCTCCCGAAACGACGTGATGATCGAGAAGACTCATCATGAACCCGCTGATGAGCCACAAACACATCTGCAGCCCTGTGATCAGGCCGACCCACTTATGCAGCTTGCGTATGAACTGCATCATGACGGCCGCCGCATGCGCACCGGTCGGCGGAAGCCGTTGCGAAAGCTGTAGAAGAGCAACCAGATCCCAGTCACGCCGAAGATCACCCCGATCGCGGACGTGACGCGCAGCAGCGCGTTGTTGACGTCGTCACGCTCATAGCCGTAGTCCATGACGTGCAACATCCAGAACGTATCGAAGATGCGCCATAGTCGATGACGGCGAGTGACGAGCACGCCGGTGTCGCCATCCAGATAGAAGCTGGTGTCGAGCCAGTCATCGAAATCAACGCGCCACAGGTAGGGCCGGCGACCGCGGATTTCTACCGGCACATGATCGATGAGCTCCGCGCTCGCGAGGCGCCCGCTGCCTGCGTAATAGGAACGGGCCAACTGCTCGATGCGCGGCTGCGGAAAAGGGGAGAGCGCTTCGCCCGTGATCGCATCGATCGTGACCGGGCCTTCCCGGGTTCCGAGCTGGTAAACCGGCTGGTCGGCATCGGGCAGTACTCGCAGCTTCGCGCCGTAGAGACCTTGATGCTTCCTGAGCAGCGAACCCATCGGGATGAGATTTTCAGCTTGCGCAAGCGCTGGCCGTTCGTTGCGCACCAGCGAATCGCCATGAATGAAATCGATATCCGCGGCGACCATATACAGGCCGCTGACACACCAGAGCAGCACCTGCAGGCCGATCGCGAGGCCCAGCCACTTGTGCCAGGTGCGCAGTTGAAGTGCAGTCGTCATTCGCTTCCTGTCGTTGTTCTATTGCGTCGAGCAATCATGTGCCGTTAGCTTGGCGCCATCAATCATCCAACCCCGGAGCGCCTGCAAATGCAAATCCGAGACGCCCTCGATTCGGACATGTCGGGCATTCTCGAGATCTATAACGATGCAGTCCTGACGACGACAGCGGTCTGGAACGAGACGCCCCGGTCCGCGGACGAACAACGACAATGGTTCGAAACGAAGCAGGCGAAGGGCCACCCTGTCCTCGTCGCGATTCATGAGGGCGGGGTCGCGGGATTCTGCAGCTACGGGCCTTTCCGGGCGTGGTACGGCTATCGATTCACGGTCGAGAATTCGATTTACGTATCGGCGGCGCACCGCCGCCAGGGAATCGCGCGACTTCTGCTCGACGCATTGGTCGACAGAGCCCGCTTGCAAGGGCTGCATCTGATGATCGCCGGCATCGAGGCGGAAAACGCGGTCAGCATTCGATTGCACGAGAAAGCAGGCTTCGTCGAGGCCGGACGCCTGCACGAAGTCGGATTCAAGTTCGGCCGCTGGCTGGATCTGACGTTCATGGAACGACGACTGCGGGAGTAGTTCTGCGTTCTGCGTTGTCCGTTGTGCGCCACAGAGAAGCACCATTCTGCAGACAACTCACAACTCACAACTCACAACGGACTACTCCCGCGCGCGGGAACGCTCTTCCAGATCTCTGACCAGATACTCGACGGCTCGCGTCCACGCCGCGTCGTTGTCGCCTCGAAAGCTGAATGACGATCGTGTCAGAGTCTCACCCGTCTGGACGTCGCGGATCTCATAGTTCAGCGTCAGGATGAGATTGCTCACTCTGTGTATCCACGCAACCAGCACCTGCTGTGCGTCGAGGCGTCGGGCAATGTCGGACTCGCAACCATTGCATTTGTGCAGGTACTGCACCGACGCCAGGCGCTCGATCAGCTCCCTCGCCGGCGAATTCTCCACCACCACATAGAGATGCGTGCGCGCCAGTTCCGAGCGCAGATGCGCACTGGCCGTCCGCGCGCGCACCGCGTGCTGCTCCTTGAGTTCCGGGCCGCCGAGGTCTCCAGTAAGCTCGATGTCCAGAACCGCCAGAGACGCCGGCGCAGCGTCTGCTGCGAAAAGATCGATCGCAACCGCCAGGACTGCGGCGACCATCAGCCGCCGGGGGCGACGGGCTCGTGGGTGCAACATGATTTCTTCCTCGAGGACTTTGACCGCAAGCTCCGGAGCGCAGCAGCGCTGCATCGAGCATACAGTCCTGCACCGGTACGATCGTGGAGACATGACGCAATGATCATGAACGCAGTGATGCGGAACGAGCGGACGCCTGCATCTGCTGGCGAGATATCCGCGCGAGTGGATGGCGGCGATTGGGAACGGACGTCGCAGGATCTCGATGCGCACGGGTGCGCCATGATCGAAGGTCTTCTCACCAGAAAGGAATGCGACGCACTTGCGGCGTTGTACTCAACGAGCGGGATCTTCCGTAGCCGCGTCGTGATGAGCAGGCATGGCTTCGGCCGCGGTGAGTACCAGTACTTCAGCTATCCGCTGCCCGACACTGTCGCAGCGCTGCGAACTTCGTTGTATCCGCACCTGGCGCCGATCGCGAACCGATGGAACGCGGCCATGAACCTCGAGATGCGCTACCCGGCGCGGCACCCTGACTACATAGCGCGTTGCCATGGGGCGGGGCAGGTGCGCCCGACGCCGCTGCTATTGCAATACGCGAAGGACGATTACAACTGCCTGCATCAGGACCTGTATGGCGAGCACGTGTTTCCGCTGCAAGTTGCGATCCTGTTATCCGAGCCTGAGAGGGATTTTACTGGCGGTGAATTCGTGCTGACCGAGCAACGACCGCGTATGCAATCACGCCCGCAGGTGGTTCCGCTCAGACAGGGCGACGCCGTCGTGTTCGCCGTCCATCATCGGCCAGTGCAGGGAAGCCGCGGCGTGTATCGCGTCAATATGCGTCATGGCGTGAGCCGATTGCGTTCGGGACATCGCTACACCCTCGGCGTCATCTTCCACGATGCGACGTGAGCCGATGACACTGAACTTGTTCGAGCCTGACGAGCAAACCCGCCGCGAGGAACTGTGCGCCGGCGCCGTCGTGCTGCGCAGCTTCACACTGCGCGATGAAGCTGCAATTTTCGAGGGCTTGCACGACGTCACAGCTCAGGCGCCGCTCCGACACATGGTTACACCAGGCGGCTTTCGCATGTCCGTGGAGATGACGAATTGCGGCGCCCGTGGCTGGGTGACGGATCACACGGGCTATCGGTACGACAGGCTCGATCCGGAAAGTGACAAGGCGTGGCCCGCGATGCCCGCCGTGTTCATGAAACTCGCGCGAGAGGCTGCGGCAAGCGCTGGCTTCGCTGGATTCGAGCCGGATGCGTGCCTGATCAATCGTTACGAACCGCGCGCGCGACTCACGCTGCATCAGGACAAGGATGAACGCGACTTTGGTCACCCCATCGTGTCGGCATCGCTGGGCGTTCCGGCTGTGTTTCTGTTCGGCGGCCTGCGTCGCAACGACCGGCCGATGCGTGTGCCGCTGATACATGGCGACGTCGTCGTGTGGGGCGGACCGGCCCGGTTGCGCTATCACGGCGTGCTGCCAATCAAGCACGGCCATCATCCACTCACGGGCGATAGCCGCATCAATCTGACTTTTCGCAGAACTTCCTGAGCGTGTTTCTACACGGCTTGCTTCGGCCTGCCGGTTGCAAGCCAGGAGCCGAAGAGAATCATAAGCAGTCCGACGACCGACCCGGCTCCGAACGGCTCGTTCAGCACGAATACGCCGAGCAGCGCGGCGATCGCGGGATTGATGTACGCGACCAGAGAAGCGCGCGCCGCGCCGGCGGCGTTGATCAGCCAGAAATAGAGCCAGAGAGCGAGCGCCGTACAGACAAACCCCAGTACCGCGACCGAACTCAAGGAGAGTGCAGAGGGAACACGATCCGGCGCCGTAATGACCGCGATGGGCGCCAGCACGATTGAAGCCACGACAAGACTCGCAGCCACTGCGCCGAGCTCATCCACATCCGCGAGATGACGCTGGACCACGAGCGGGCCCACGGCATAGCCGACGACAGCAACCAGCATTGCAGCGACGCCAGCCCAGAGCATCGGCCCATGCCCTGCATCCAGTCCAAGCAGTGCGATCACACCAGAGAACCCGACTGCCAGTCCAGTCACACGACGAGCGCCGAGCGGTTCCTTCACTCCCAGCAGCGGCGCCAACACCACCACGGTCATCGGTACGGTCGCGATCAGAATCCCGGCCAGTGAAGAACTGATCCACTGTTCACCCAACGCGATCAGGAAGAACGGAATGACGAGTTCCGCGACGGCGAAGACGCAGATCGCGCCTTTGTGCGCGAACGCGGGCCGCAGCACGCCGCGCTTCCATGCGACCGGCGCCAGAATCAACGCTCCGAGCGTGACGCGGGTCCACGCCACACAGGCCGGCGACAGGTCCACCAACGCGAGCTTGATGAGGAAATACGGAATGCCCCAGATCACGCACAAAGACGCGAAAACGCTCCATGCCCGCCAGCTCATGCGAGCGATTCAACGGTAAATTGATTTTTCACGGGGCGATTGTCTGGAGCGCATACGGAATCATAACAGCGGCTTCTACGCGGCCTCATCCGCGCTGCCGTTCACGAAACGCTGCCACTTTGGCGCGATTTCCGCACGTGGCGGCGCTGCAGAACAGGCGGCGGTGCGCTTTGGTCCGATCCAGGAACCACAGCGTGCACGCTGGACCCGCGCAGCGCCTGAGCAGGGATGGTTGCTCCTGAGTGATCAGCGCGGCGATCTGCCCGGCAATCAGTGCGAGTAGTGCGTCGGCGCTCTCGATGTGAGCTCGCTCGATCACGCTGAGGCCCTCCTCGGCCGTGACGACTTCATCATGGCGCGTCTCACGCGCAAGCAATTTGTTCAGAACGGCGATTTCATCGCCGTAGTCGTCCTCAGGCGCGGCGCGCCAGCGGCTGAGCCAGACCCGCGCCCACTCGCGCACCTGCCTGGCCTCGGCCGCCGCCAGATCGAGCGACCTGACGCCAAAACGACGCAGCAGACGTGACGCTTCGGCCTCCGTCAGTAACCCGGCGCCGACGATCCAGCGCAGATACGCGCGGCCGTCGCCGATCGTTTCGATCTCCTGCCCTCTTGGCGCGAGAGCCGTATTCAGAAAATCGACGGCGAGATGGCTGCCGATGAAGAGCGGGGGCATTCGTGGGCTCGGATCCTGATGTACTGGCGCTATAGTAACCATTGAACAAGTTATTTAAAAGTTACATAGATGTAACGTATAAAGAACGCTGTCATTAGTTACCGCTTAAAGAGGAATCCACTATGCATCCCTTGTCACTGATCCGCAGCCCCCTCGCCATCGCCGCACTCTCGCTCCTGTTTTCGCCCCTCTCTCTCGCGCGAGCACCGCTGACCGACGAGGCAGTCGCGCGGCCGGCCGAGTCCACGATTCATTACCGCACCCTGGAGATCGACGGTGTCGATGTGTTCTACCGGGAGGCGGGTCCGTCCGACGCTCCCGCCGTAGTGCTCCTGCATGGATTTCCGAGTTCATCCAACATGTTTCGCAAGCTGATTCCGGCGCTGGAGCATCGCTACCGCGTGATTGCACCCGACTACCCCGGTTTCGGACACAGCGAGACGCCGGATCGCGGGCAATTTCGCTACAGCTTCGAGCGCTTCGCTGAGCTGACGGATGCGTTGCTGACCCGGCTCGACGTGAAAAGCTACGCGCTCTATGTGATGGACTACGGCGCACCCGTCGGCTACCGATTGGCCATTGCGCATCCCGAGCGCGTGACTGCGCTCGTCGTACAGAATGGGAACGCCTATGCGGAAGGATTGAAAGAGTTTTGGGATCCGATCAAGGCTTACTGGGCGAGCGGATCGCAGGAGCATCGCGATGCGCTGCGGAACGCGACTACGCTCGAGTCCACACGCTGGCAGTACATCGACGGCGTGAAGGATGCTTCGCGAATCGACCCGAGCGCGTGGTTGCACGATCAGGCGTTGCTCGAGCGGCCCGGAAATGTGGAGATCCAGCTCGATCTGTTCTACGACTACCGAAAGAACGTGAAGCTGTATCCGCGCTTCCACCAGTTCTTCAGGCGACGCCAGCCGGCGACCCTGATCGTCTGGGGAGCCAACGACAAGATCTTCCCGGCGGACGGCGCGCGCGCGTACCTGCGAGACCTGCCGCAAGCGGAGCTACACCTGCTTGACACTGGTCACTTCGCGCTCGAGGACAAGGGCGAGGAGATCGCGCGTTTGATGCTCGACTTCTTCGATCGAGAACTCCCCCGTAGATAACCAGTGTGGCGTCCCGCAAGAGACCATCCAATCTTCGTAGGACGGGTTCACCCGAAGGATGTGGGGAGTGCCGATCTTCTCGGGAACATTGATCGGCCGACCTACATGGATGTAGCGAGTGCCGATCCTGTCGGGAACATCGATCGGCCGACCTACAGCGGCCCGCGCAGAACGCGGGCCGCTGTACGCCTGGGCTCTAGAACTTCTGCCCGAACCTCACGCCGAACGAGCGCGGCAGATTCGTCACGATGTACGTCTGCGGACCGCAAACTGCCTCTGCGCATAGAGCGAACTTGCCGATCTCCGCGCGCTCATCGAAGGCGTTGCTGACGAACAGTTCAACGTTGTACGTCCCATTGCCCATGCCGGCGGAGAAGTCCGCGACGTTGTAGCTGTCGAGGTCACCGAGGATGTCGCGCTCCACGAGGCGCAGATCCGACTTGCGTTTGCCTACGTGGACGAAGGAGCCCTGCACGTGCGCATCGAAGCTGCCCAGCGGGAACTTGTAGCGCGCCGTCAGATTGCCCTTGAACTTCGGCGTCACCGGCAGCTGCGTACCGTCGGGCGCCTCCGGGTCCGGGCAATTCGTTTCCGGATTGCCATTGGCGTCGACGAAGCCGCAGTAGTTTTCCGTCAACTCGGAATCCAGGAAGGCAGCGCCGCCGCTCAAAGTCAGCTGGTTCGTCGCCGCCCAGCTCATGTCCATTTCCAGACCGTTGATGCGCGCCTGATTGGCGTTCTTGATTTCCGTCAGACCGTTGGCGCCCAGCAGCGAGAACTGAAAATCTTCCCACTCCTGGCTGAACAGTGCGCCGTTGAAGCGCAGCCGATTGC
>JBOHZJ010000325.1:0-9523 GCA_050738395.1 Steroidobacter sp. | reverse complement strand
ACGTTTACGCCGGGATCATCAGCATGCTTGCCGGCTTCAACGCCTGGCTCGGCGATCTGCCGGCGGCGCATCGCTACCACTTGCTGGGACGCGAACTGGACCATCGCTACGGCCGCGACAACAGTCTTCCCGGTCTGATCGGGCAGGTGGCGCTCGCCGATAGTCACTATCGGATGGGTCAGATCGCGATCGGTCGCGACGCTGCGGCGCGCGCGCTGGAAGGCTGGAGCGCGTTGCCCGACAGTCCCTCGCTCATGCCGACGCTCGGCTTTCGCTACGGTGAAATGCTGAGCCGGATGGGCGAGCACGAGGTCGCGCTGCAGCTGATCGAACGTGCGGTGCGCGACGCCGACGCCGGCGGCAACCAAACGGTGGCGGGTCGCGCGCGCACGCAGCTCGCCCGGGCCCTGCTGCGTGCACGACGCATCGAGGCGGCGAATGAGGCGCAGCACGCCGCTTTCGCGTTGCTGTCGCAAACGGAAGCTCCGGGCTCGTCGAACATGATCGACCTGCTGCTCGTGCGCGCGGAAATACGGCTCGCGCAGGGCGCGCTCGATGAGGCTCTCGCAGACGTGCGCGATGCGCTGGCGCGGTGTGGAACGGATTCGAAGTACTACACGGCCCAGCGCGGTGGGCTGCTGTCGGCGCAAGCGCGCATCGAGCTTGCGCAGGGCGATGCGGACTCGGCGGCTCGCACTTCAAGGCAGGCCGTCAAGCTGTTCGAAAGGAGCTCGATCGCACCGGAGAGCAGCGCCGATGTAGCAGAGGCGATGTTGATCGTTGCGCAGGCCGAGTCGGCGAGAGACCCGACCGCCGCGCAAGCAACGCGGCGGCGGGCCGAGGCCATTCTCGAGCGGGCGCTGCAAGGCGCGGACGATCACACGCGCCTCGCAGTGCGTTGAGCGCTGAGGATCCTGTGACTAACCGCCATCCAAATGACCTGCACGTCTTCGATGACCGTTGTCTTTCGGGCATCAGTATTCATACAGCGTCAGGGTAGACGGGTAAATCTGAGCTTCCCTAGGCTCAGAGCGGCGTCCACGGACGGGCCGGACAGAC
Organism: Steroidobacter sp.; assembly: GCA_050738395.1. Lineage (GTDB taxonomy): Bacteria > Pseudomonadota > Gammaproteobacteria > Steroidobacterales > Steroidobacteraceae > Steroidobacter. The sequence continues at coordinate 8,464 of JBOHZJ010000325.1, read as the reverse complement.
GATCGGATTGCTCTGCGCGCCGTCCGGATTCACCACGTAGTTGCACACTGCCCAACTCACAGCGGTCCAGTCGTCGTGATTCTTCTGGACGACGTTGACTACGCCGTCGGCGCGCGGTCGGAACAACAGATTCGGGCCGTTGCCGTTCGTGAATGCGAGCGCCGCCCACAAGTGCACATCGCCGCTGCTTCCCGAGGCCGTGACGTCGATCGTCGCGCCGCCGAGCCACGGATTGTCGAAGTCCGACAGCAGGCCGATGCGTATGGCGCCGGCAGCCTGATCGAAGTACGTCCGCATCATCTTGTAGATGTCGCCAGCGTCACGATAGAGCACGTAGAACTGGCCCGGCGCATCGAGCCCCGTCGAGATCGGAACCCACGCCATCGCGGGCCGGCCGCGCGAGCCGCTCACGAACTCTCGCAGCAGATTCGTGCGCGCCCACTGGTTGCTCGCATTCAGCGTGTGAAAGCGCAGGATTCCATCGCTGTCCGAGAACGCGAGATGTACTCCCGCACCGCTGTTTGGCGTCGACGGCAAATAGCCGGCGGCGACGCCCGGTGAAGCGTCTGGCGCTGTCACCAGTCGCGCGCCTTGCTCGTTCGTCGCCTGCGTGACCGGACCCCAGGATTGCGTGTTGCGGAAGCGCCAGCGAACGATGTTGTCGGTTCCCTTGTAGACCAGATAAATCCCGAGACCGTCGCGCGTCTCGGCGAGTGACGGTTCGCCTGCAGGCACGCCACCCGTCGTGAGCACCAGGGTCGTGGGGCTCATTGTGAGCGAGCCATTACTCTGCAGGAGCAGGCGTCGCTCGCGCATGCGATTGTCGTTCGTGATCGCAACGATCGAGACCTGGTATACGCCGTCGATGTTCACCGCCTCGGCGTCGAAGCTGAGCACCGGCGCAGCGAACGACACCGCCACGGGTGAGCCGAAGGAGCTGCCCGCGCAGTTGCTTTCGGTCGGACCGCACGCCCACGTGGACGTCGAATCGCGGTAGCGCAGTACTCCTGCTGCGTCGACCCAGAACAGTAGTGAGTGACGGCCAACGCGCGTGATCGCCGTCGTCGTCGCATTCGTGGCGCCAAACGTCACTTGATTAGCGCGCGTGAACTCACAGGCGTTGCCCGGCGCGTAGTTCGAATAGGCGCGCACTGTCGATCCCGCGGGCGCGAACACGCCGTCGCGGTTCCAGTCGACGTGCCCATTGACCGGGTCGACCAGATACTTGAACACCAGCTGCAAGTCCGCGATGTAGTCCGTGTTGCTCGGCGCGACTGCTTGCCACTCCTTGAGAGCCGTGTTGTTGAGCGCCGGACGATTGCGGCCATCGGACAGCAACAGATTTCCGGCGTAGGCGTAGTTGACGACGCTCGGATAGTTCGCCTTGCAGTTCGCTGCGGCTGGATCGATGCGATCGGGGCCGGAATGATCGAGCGCATTCGCGTGCATCATCTCGTGTATCGCATTCGACGCGCTGTTGAAGTTGTAGCCGCAGAACACGCTGCCGACCGCGCACTGACCGCCGCCGCTCATGTGACCGGGTCCGTAGCGAAAGATGCCGCGACGCGACGCATGCATGTGCGTCTTCCACAGCGCGCCTGGATTCTGACCCCCGACGTTGCCGTTCGCGTCCATGACGGCGTCGATGTCGCTGTAGCCGCCCCAATCGCCATAGACGCCAGCGTGGGCGGGCGACTCCGGCTTGCGCCCCGTGTCGATGTGCACGCTGATGCCCGGCTTCTGGTCCGGATTGCCGGCCAGCGCAGCGTGATATAGCCGGATGAGCGGGTCTGTGGTGTTCATGTCGCCATAGGCGTTCGCGAACGCGACCGCAACGCTCGCCGGCATCATCTGATTGGTCTGCGCATCGTTCTCCGCCTGCGTGAGGCGACGGTAGTCCGCTTCGATGAACATGTCTTTGTGGCGCGGATCGGCGCCCCATGTGGGCAACGCGACGTACACCGTCGGACTGAAGTCGCGTCCGAGCACTTCCCAGCCGTCGGAGATGCCGTCGCTGTCGGTGTCGCGCAGGTCGCGCGCGCGATCGCACGTGAATGCATCGAACGCTTCGGTCGAGTAGCTGCACGTCTTCAGTTGCGTCTCTAGCCCCACGCCGAGACCATCGCCGTCAGGATCGGCGCCGCGCAACAGCGCATCATTGCGATAGACGCGCATCGGCTTTCCCCGCTGTGGATCCGGCACGCCAAGCAGCATTGTGCGCGCGCCGAAGATGCCCGCAGGCGCTTGCCAGCGCGAGCGCGGCCGACCCGAGAGACGCGACTCGATATGGAGGCCGTCCTCTGAGATCAGATACGTGCGATGCGTCGGCGAGCCTTGCGGCGGCGGCAACGCGACGACTTGCTCCTGCGCCTGCAGGTTCAACAGAAAGATGTAGCGCCCATCGGCCAGCACGTTGGTGCGCCACGCCGCGCCATCGCGCAGGATGTCCATCGTTCCTGAGGAGATGAAGTTGCGCTGCCTTACGATCAGCGCGTAGTTGCCTGCGTGCGGCGCCCTCGCGCGCAGCGCTGCGGCCTTGCCGCCGCCGCTGTTGTCGTCCATCGCGATCTCGACGTTGAACGTGAGATCCCATAGGTGCAGGACGGGATCGGCGTCAGCCGAGAGATTGACCGTCTGGAAGGAAACGGTCTGGCCTCCCTGCAACGATACGAGGAATTCCGGAACTGGCCCAACGGTCTCCTCCCAGACCCGTAACTGATCGGCGTGTGCGGCGCCGCTCGCCATGGTGAGCATGGCGGCGGCCTGGGTGAGCAATGTGCCCCATTTCATGATCGACTCCTGGAGAATGCGCGAACTGCGCTCCTACAGAACGAGATCGAAATCGGCGCGCGGAGTACGACTGCCCTGAAGGGCGATTGGGACGCGCGCTGCGCAAGCGCAACGCTGCAAGCAGAGCCGGGACAGGCGTCGATTGCCGGCGTCGATTGCCGAATGAACCAGACGCTCCGCACTCACATATATATAGAGTGAGCCGGAGGGCCGCACTGTGCTGGAGTAAGGTGCGCATCCGTGCCGGACTTAGGATATGCGGCAAAACGTCTTAGGTCGCCAGCCACGCAGCGCTTTGACGAGTAACCTGGCGGCGCCGCTGCGGACGTTTGCCGTATATCCTAAGTCCGGCGCCGAGGAGTGGAGTTGCGTGCATCTCACCGGCGTCAGTCGGTCCGACTTCCGCTCGCCGTCTTAAAACAAATATCGATGAGGCCGTCGACTTTGGACACCCATCGAGTTCGGGACGTCGACTTTGGACACCCATCGAGTTCGCCACTAACAATTCGATGGGTGTCCATCTGTGTTCCCCGGCTGACCTTCTTCAGATCGCAGAGCTGTCCCGCGCGCTTCCTCCGGCTGCAGCCGCGAAGAGCGAACACATCGAGAACTACTTGCTGCGTGGAAGCCATTTTCGCGGGGCGGGTGTCGCCACACTGGTTTGCATGCTTGCCGTCGAGAGCGCAGGGGACTATCCGCCTTTTGATCGAAAGTTCGCAGCCGGTATGCGAGCGAAGAACAAGATCTCCGATCTGGAACTCAAGGCACTCACCGGCGGGAGTCTTTCCAGGTTTGCGGACGCCTATGTGAAAAGGTCATCCCGGCGTGGCGCCAGAGCAGGAACACGCGATCTGCTGAGGAGGCAGATTGCTATTGGGGGCGCGCGGGCGCCCGACTCGCAAAAGCGATGCGCTCTTGCCAGTGGTCAGTCAACCGCGTTGTTGTTTGTGGCGCGCCGGGCTCCGATTCCGCTCGAGAAAGTTGATGATCTCGGTCGAGTCCTGGATCACCACGTCGTCGACCTTGAGAATCGGTACACCGGAGCGCGGCGCGAGGTTTCTGGCGGTTCGCATGTGAAACCCGGGCAAGAGATGGCGGGGCGTATAGGGAATGCCCTTGAAGTCGAGGGCCCAACGCACCTTCTCGGAAAAGTGCGAGAACCTGAAAACGTACAGCTCGAACATGGCGCCGCCCTGCCGCCGGACTCACACGCGAATTAGGGCGCTCGCCCTACACGCAGGCCGTCCTCGTATTGGAAGGAGCCGACCACAAGGATACAGTGCTCCTTGAAGATGGCTGAAAGATCCTTCACGCACGAAGTCGGCAAACTGCGCCTCGGCGCCGGACAGGAGTTCCGCGGCGAGGGCATCCTCGCGGTCACCAAGGCGCTGCTGCAATCCGGCGTCGGCTACGTCGGTGGCTACCAGGGTGCGCCGATCTCACATCTCATGGATGTGCTGTCCGACGCGCAGGGGCTGCTGAAGGAACTCGGCATCCATTTCGAAGCCAGCGCTTCGGAGGCCGCCGCCGCCGCGATGCTCGCCGCTTCGGTCAACTATCCGATCCGCGGCGCAGTGACCTGGAAATCTACCGTCGGCACCAACGTCGCTTCGGACGCTCTGGCGAACGTCGCGTCTGGCGGCGTCACCGGCGGCGCGCTGGTGATCATCGGCGAGGATTACGGCGAAGGCTCCTCGATCATGCAGGAGCGCTCGCACGCCTTTGCGATGAAGTCGCAGATGTGGCTGCTCGACCCGCGGCCGAACCTGGAAAGCATCGTAGCCATGGTGGAGCGCGGCTTCGAGCTGTCGGAGGCGTCGAACACGCCGGTCATGCTCGAGCTGCGCATCCGCGCCTGCCACGTGTACGGCTCATTCATCGCTCGCGACAACCGGTCGCCGCCGTTCACGCTGCAAGATGCGCTCGACAGTCCGGTGCGCGACGTGAATCGCATCGTGCTGCCGCCTGCGAGCTTTCTGCACGAGCACGAGAAGATCAACAAGCGGTGGCCGGCCGCAGTGAAGTACATCCTCGAGCATCGGCTCAACGAGTTTCTCGGCGGCGCTGCCGGCGACATCGGCATCATCCTGCAGGGCGGCCTCTACAACACGCTGATCCGCGCGCTGGAGCTGCTCGGGCTCGCCGACTCGAGCGGAGCAACGCAGCTGCCGCTGTACGTGCTCAACGTCACCTATCCGGTGGTCGACAGCGAGGTCATCGAGTTCTGCCGCGACAAGAAGGCGGTGCTGATCGTCGAGGAAGGCCAGCCCGAGTATCTCGAGCAGAACCTGCACACGATCCTGCGCAAGGCGGACATCGCCACGCGTGTCGTGGGCAAAGACGTGCTGCCGAAGGCCGGTGAGTACACTGGCGATGTCATTCAGCGCGGCGTGCGTGCATTCATGCGTGTGTACGCGCCCGCGCAGCTCGAGCGCGCAACGCCGCTCCTGTCGCCGCCGCCCGCAGAGCTACCCAAGGAGGTACAGGCGCTCGCGCCGCTCCTGCCGGTCCGTCCGCCCGGATTCTGCACCGGCTGCCCGGAGCGGCCGATCTTCACGGCGATGAAGCTATTGCAGCGGGAACTCGGCCAGGTGCACATCAGCTGCGACATCGGCTGTCACCTTTTCTCCATCCTGCCGCCGTTCAACCTGGGGAACACCACGATGGGCTACGGGTTGGGTGCGGCGGGCGCGTCCGCCTTCAATGCGCCGCGCAACAAGCGGGCGATCGCAGTCATGGGCGACGGCGGCTTCTGGCACAACGGGCTGACCTCGGGCGTCGGCAACGCGGTGTTCAACCAGAGCGACACCGTGCTGGTCGTCGTCGACAACGGCTACTCGGCCGCAACCGGCGGCCAGGACATCCTCTCCTCGCGCGCCGACAACCGCTCGAAGAGCACCAAGCATCCGATCGCCGAAGCTGTCAAAGGTGTCGGCGTGAAATGGCTGCGGGTCATCGACCGGACGTACGACGTCGGCCGCATGCGCGACGTGCTGCGCGAGGCGATGACGACGCCGGAGAAGGGGCCGAAGGTCGTGCTGGCGGCGTCCGAATGTATGCTCAATCGGCAGCGTCGCGAGAAGCCTGCATTCAACAAGGCGGTCGCCGCCGGCGCGCGCATGGTGCGCGAGCGGTTCGGCGTCGATGCAGATACGTGCACTGGCGATCACTCCTGCATCCGCCTGTCCGGGTGCCCGTCGCTGACCATCAAGCCCAATCCCGACCCGCTGCGCCAGGATCCGATCGCACACGTCGAGAACTCCTGCGTCGGCTGCGGAGTCTGCGGCGAAGTGGCGCATGCGGCGGTGCTGTGTCCGTCCTTCTATCGCGCGCAACTGGTGTTCAATCCCACGCGCTGGGATCGCGTGCTGCAGAGCCTGCGCGCGCGTGTCATCGGCTTCTTCCAACGACGCGCGGAGCGCCGCAGATTTCGCCATGCCTTCTGACGCGCGGCCGTTGTCGATCGCGATCGCCGCGCTCGGCGGCCAGGGTGGCGGTGTACTGGCCGACTGGCTGGTCGCAGTGGCGGAACTGCATGGCTGGATCGTGCAAGCCACCTCGGTTCCGGGTGTCGCGCAGCGAACCGGGACCACCGTCTACTACGTCGAGATGAGCCCGCCGCCGCGCGAGCCGGCGCGTCGGCCGGTACTCGCGCTGATGCCGGTGTCGGGCGATGTCGATCTCGTCGTCGCCGCCGAGCTGATGGAAGCGGGTCGCGCGGTCGTTCGCGGACTGGTGACGCCGGATCGCACGACCACCGTCGCCTCGACTCATCGCATCTACGGCATCACCGAGAAGTCGGCCATGGGCGACGGCATCGTCGATGCCAACGCCGTCTTCGCAGCGCTCCAGGCGCAGTCGAAGAGGCTGATCAGCTTCGACATGCAGGCGCTGGCCGAAGAGCATGGCAGCGTCATCAGCTCGATCCTGTTCGGCGCCATCGCCGCTTCGGCCGTCCTGCCATTCCCGCGCGCGCTCTATGAGCAGGCGATTACGCAATCGGGCGTGGCCGTCAAGACCAATCTCGCCGGTTTCGCTGCGGGCTTCGAGCGGGCGTTGACGCGCTCACCCATGACGAGTCTCGTGCCGCCGAGCAGCGGTCCGACGACCGAGCTCGGCCGAAAACTCGACGAGCGGATCAAAGCCGAGTTTCCGGCGCACTTGCACGGACTGCTGCAGGAAGGCGTCCGGCGCTCGATGGATTACCAGGATGGCGAGTATGCGAGTCTCTATCTCGACCGGCTGCGTGAGATCCGCGATTGCGATCAGCGCACGCAAGGCGCGGGCGGCGGCTACGCGCTGACTGCAGCGGTTGCGCGGCATCTGGCGTTGTGGATGTCGTACGAGGACACGATCCGCGTGGCCGATCTGAAGACCCGCAGCACACGGTTCAACCGCGTGCGCGACGAGGTGAAGGCGCAGGCAGAACAGATCGTGTACATGACCGAGTTCATGCACCCGCGCTTCGAGGAAGTGTGCGAGACGCTGCCGGCCGGACTGGGTGCGCGGTTGCATGCGAGCAGTAGGGCGCGGCGGTTGTTCGCACCGCTGTTCCGCAAGGGCAGGCACATCCAGACGGCGCATCTCGGCGGCTTTCTGCTGCTGTACGCGGTGTCGGGCCTGCGGCGCTGGCGTCGCGGCACGTTGCGATATCGACTCGAGCAAGAGCGTATCGGCGCGTGGCTGGCGCACGTCAATGCGCTGGCGTTGAAGTCGGGCGGCTACGACGCCGCGGTCGAGCTCGCAGAGTGTCAGCGCCTGGTGAAGGGATATAGCGACACGCACGAACGCGGACTGAAGAACTACGGCATCGTTACCGATGCTGTGCGGCGCCTCGCTGATCGACCGGATCTCGCGGCGATCATCAAGCGCCTGCGTTCTGCGGCCTTGGCGGACGAGGAGGGCAAGCAGCTGCGGGCCGCGTTGAACGAACTGGAGCCGTCTTCGAGCTAACCTATGCAGCACCTCGCCTGGCCTTTCTTCGACGACAGTCATCGCGCTCTCGCCCCTGAAGTGCGCGCCTGGGCTGAGCGGTCCCTGCACGACCACGACGACGAATCGCGCGACGCGATCGACACGGCCTGCCGCCAACTCGTCGCTGCCCTCGGCGATGCGGGATTCACGCGCCACTGCGTGCCACGGGCCTATGGCGGTACGTCGGACGACTTCGATGCACGCGCGATCTGCCTGGTGCGCGAGACGCTCGCCGAATACGACGGACTCGCCGACTTCGCCTTTGCCATGCAAGGCCTCGGCAGCGGCGCGATATCGATCGCCGGGTCGGACGCGCTGCGAGCGCGCTACTTGCCGGCCGTCGCGGCGGGGCGGGCGATCGCAGCATTCGCGCTGTCAGAGCCGGACGCGGGTTCGGATGTCGCCGCCATGCAGTGCTCGGCGCGTCGCGACGGCGACCACTACGTCCTGGATGGTGCGAAGACGTGGATTTCGAACGGCGGCATCGCCGATTTCTATTGTGTGTTCGCGCGGACCACTGCGGGGCAAAGGCGCCCGGACGGGACGACCGCCGCGCAGGGGATCAGCGCGTTCGTGGTCGATGCCGATGCTCCAGGTTTCGAGATCGAGCAGCGGATCGATGTGATCGCACCGCATCCGCTCGCGACGCTGCGATTCCGCAACTGCCGCGTGCCCGAAGCACAACGGATCGGCGCCGAGG
>JBOHZJ010000324.1:0-17037 GCA_050738395.1 Steroidobacter sp. | reverse complement strand
CCGCTTACGAGCAGCAAGGCCGCGATCAGACCAACTCGGGCGTATGGCATTTCCTGAACTCCCGACGCAGCTGTTGCGGACCTTCGCCCATGGCGTCGCGCATGTTTCGCCACAATGCGAGGCGGCTCAAACCCACCTGCCCCGCGATTTCATTCACTTCGAGTTTCGTCGAACGCAACAGCGCCAGCGCGCGTTCGGTGCGTTGCTGTCGCAGATAGTTCATCGGCGTGACGCCATGGACCTGGCGGAATACGCGCAGAAAATGAAAGTGCGACAGCCGCGCCGCCATTGCGATGTCCGCGAGCGACAGATCGCGCTGCAGATTCGAATGCATGAAATCGGTCGCCCAGCCGATCCGCTTCATGAGTTCGCGCCGTTTCGCCGCACCGATGCAGTCGATGTGCTCGAGCAATCGTTGCGTGTCCTGCTCGTTGCGCATCAGGCGGGCAAGCAGAAAGTTGAATTGCTCCTCATACCAACCGGCGTCATCCACACCCAACGCGACGTGCCGTCGAATGAAGTTCAACACCGGCGACACGGTCTTGTCGTGGCGGCGCAGGTTTTCGGCGAACTCGACCGGCGCGCGCGCCGGCTCGCCCTCTGCGTCGAGGGCCCGGCTCAGGCTCAGGCGCGATTCGCCGCTGACTTCTCTCGCCATCCCCGGGCGAAAGAAGATGCAGAAACTGTGCACCTCCTGCGGCGCTTCGAGAAGACTTCCGTACTCGCGCTCCTCATTGAGCACCAGGTAAGTTTCATCCGTCACGGTGAGGCGCCGGCCGTCGACGAAGTAATGCTCGCGACCGTTCGCGACCGTCTTGATCGAGAGCATCTGTCGAAAGGTGTCATATTCTGCGCGTCGCGCAGCGCCCGAGACGATGCAGTTCTCCCGGCCCCAGCAGCTGTAGAAGCGGCGGCGAAACTCGGCATTGCGCGGGGTCTCGGGGCGCGGCGGCAGATCGGGCAGTTGCGTGAGAATCACACTTGGGTCGCCATTTATATGAGTGGATGCATTCTCGCGCCGGGCGAGACGAGGTCAAGGCGCCCACCTTTCAGGGATTGCGAAACGGTCGTGGCGTCTCGGCCACGACCAGCGTGTACGCTACGCTCAGATCGAATAATTCGAAAACTCGCCGGATAAACCGATGGCCCAGGGCACACAGTTTCGCCTGCTCGCGCAGCGTCGTTTCCTGCCCTTCTTCAGCGCGCAGGCGCTCGGCGCCTTCAACGACAACGTCTACAAGAACGTTCTCGTCATCCTGGCGACGTATCAGGCGGCGAAGTACACGGCGCTCGAACCGCAGTTACTGACGAATATCGCCGCGGGACTTTTCATCCTGCCGTTTGTGCTGTTCTCGGGCATGGCCGGACAGCTCGCGGACCGCTTCGACAAGACGCTCATATTGAAAGCCGTAAAAGCGGCCGAGATTGTCATTATGGCGGTCGCCGGATTCGGCTTCGCGACGCACAGTATGGAAGTCCTGCTCGGCGCATTGTTTCTGATGGGAATGCATTCCACATTCTTTGCGCCGGCGAAGTATGGTCTGCTGCCCGAAGTACTGCGTGAGTCCGAACTCGTCGGCGGCAATGCGCTGGTGGAAATGGGGACATTCCTCGCAATCCTGCTCGGCACGCTCGCCGCTGGATTGCTTGCCGCGGACGCCAGCGTCGGCATGATCACGACGACGCTTATCGTCATCGCGACCGCAGGCTTCATCGTCAGCCTGGCGATTCCGAAGCTCGCGCCGGCCGCCCCCGGGCTGCGCATCGATTGGCGCCCATGGACCTCGACGCTGGACAACCTGCGCGCGGCGCGCGAGTCGCGCACGGTGTTCCTGTCGATCCTGGGAATCTCGTGGTTCTGGTTCTACGGCGCGCTCGTGCTTGCGCAATTGCCACTGTACTCGAAGGACGTGTTGGGCGGCGGCGAGGAAGTCGTCACGCTGCTGCTGGTCGCGTTCTCCGCCGGCGTGGGCCTCGGGTCGCTGCTGTGCGAACGGCTCTCGGGTCACAAGGTCGAAATCGGGCTCGTGCCGTTCGGATCGATTGGGCTCACCGTGTTTGCGATCGATCTGTACTTCGCGTCGCCTTCGATCGTGAGTGCGAGCGGGGTCGACGCCGGGCAGTTCATCCGGCAACCCGGCATGTGGCGCGTCCTCATGGATCTGGCTCTGATCGGGGTGTTCGGCGGCTTCTTCATCGTACCGCTGTACGCGCTCGTGCAGCAGCGCTCGCGGCGCGAAGTAATGTCGCGCGTCATCGGCGCCAACAGCATTCTGAATGCAGTCTTCATGGTCGCCGCCGCCGCGCTCGCCGCGCTGGCGCTGAACGCCGGACTGACGATCCCGCAGCTCCTGCTCGCCACCGGCATCCTCAACGCGTTTGTCGCGGTCTACATCTACGGTCTCGTGCCCGAGTTTCTGCTGCGCTTCGTGGCGTGGCTGCTGATCCATTTCATCTACCGACTGGAACGCCGCGGGGTCGAAAGCATTCCCGCTGACGGACCGGCGCTCCTGATCTGTAATCATGTCGGCTTTGCGGATGCGATCGTGATCTCGGCGGCGTGCCCAAGACCGATCCGCTTCATCATGGAAAGCAGCATCTTCCGGATTCCGGTGCTGAGTCAGCTCTTCCGCGGCATGAAAGCCATCCCCGTCGCCTCTGCAAAGCAGGATCCCGAGGTCTATGAGCGCGCGTTTCAGATCGTCGCGGAGGAACTGCGCGACGGCAATCTCGTGTGCATCTTTCCGGAGGGCCGACTTACGCCGGACGGCGAGATCGGTGAATTCCGCGCGGGCATGATGCGCATCCTGAGGCAGACGCAGGTTCCGGTGATCCCGATCGCGCTGTCAGGCCTGTGGGATTCGATGTTCTCGCGGAAGTATCCGTCGATCTGGCAGCGTTGGCCGCGACGTTTCTGGGCGAAGATCACGCTGAAGATCGGTGCACCAATCGCACCGGAGGATGCGAACGTCGAAAACTTGCGTCGGCGGGTGGTGGAACTGCGGGGCTCTGCGCGGTGAGATCAAGATAGAGAATGGGAGTTGCCGCAAAAGACCACAAAAAAGAAAAGGAGTGACAGTGGTCGCAGTGGAAGCAAACGCGGCGCAGCCTACTACGCCTCTGTTGGTCAATCCTTCTTTTGCGGTCTTTGCGGCTCCTCAAGTCCTGCCATCTGGCGCGCGAGATCGCCTGCGCGTTGATACAGATGCGCGAAGAACTCCGCGGGCGGAACTTCCTCGGACCATGCGCGAGGCGGCGGAATCGATCGCAGGATTGCGGCGGGCGACTGAGGCGGATCGAAATTGAAGCGCAGCATCGGCGTCGCGGCGGATGGCGCGTCGTAGTTCGCCGCCATCTCAGGGATCACCGGCACGCCGGCGGCAACGTTGGCTTCGGGTGCGTCGCGCTCCGCTGACGCTTCGCCCGAACGCAGACGGCTCAATGCGTCGAGTACTTGCTCGCGTGTGCGACCGCGCAGCTCGAACAGCAGAAACGGATCGCGATCGAAGGCCTCGCCGAGCACGTAGTGAGTCGCCGCGACGTGCTTGCACGGACTCGCCCAGTCGGGACACGAGCAATCGGTTTGCAGGTCGTGACTCTTGCGCGGGAACAGACTGCGCTTGCACTTGCGAAATATAGCGTCGATATCGTGCGGCATCTGACCGGCGAGCAACTCCGCGGCGAAGCGCGCCTCCTGCGCCATCGCGTGCACCGCGATGTCCCAGTCCGCGTCCGGGAACGCGTCCATGGCGATCGTCACCGTATACGGCTTGGTCCTGGAGCCAGTGACTTTGGCCGTGACCTTGCCAGGCGCAACCGAAAGGTCGTGCACGCGCCCGGCGCGTGCGTACGTGCGGCCGCGTCCGAGGCGGTTCAGATAATCGCGCGAAAACAATTCGAGCGCCCCGATCCAGCGCTGACCCCACCAGGTCGCGCCGAGGCTGCGTATTTTGACGCCCTCGCGCGGCGGCGGCTGTTTCGGCGGCTTGTCGTAAGGCTCAGGACTCATGCCGGGGCGCTCCGGCGTCGTCTTTTTCTTGCAGGCGTCGTGCGGGCGCTCTCGCCCGCCTCTTCGGAGTCCGTAACATCGCCTGCGACGACGGCGTTGGCGGACAACGAGAACAGATCGCGCAAGGCCGCGTTGTCGAGTTCGGTGATCCAGTGTTCGCCGCCGCCAATGACGCTCGCCGCGAGATCTCGCTTACGTTCGAGCAATTCGTCGACCTTCTCTTCCACCGTGCCCGCGCACAGCAGCTTGTGAACCTGAACAGTGCGATGCTGGCCGATGCGGTACGCGCGGTCGGTCGCCTGATCCTCCACGGCCGGATTCCACCAGCGATCGAAATGAAATACATGATTGGCGGCAGTGAGGTTGAGCCCGGCGCCGCCGGCTTTCAACGAGAGTACGAAGATCGCCGGCGACTGCAAATTCTCCTGAAAGCGACGCACCATCGCATCACGCGCGGCGCGCGCCACACCTCCGTGCAGGAACGGCGCGTCGACTCCGAACACGCGAGCGATCTCCGTGACCAGACGCTCTCCCATTTCGCGGTATTGCGTGAAGATGAGAGCGCGATCGCCCGCCGCGAGCACTTCCTCCAGCATCTCGACGGTTCGCTGCAGTTTTCCGGAGCGTGCATGCAACGGCCCGGCCTCGCCCAGATAGTGCGCCGGGTGATTGCAGATCTGCTTCAGGGCCGTCAGTAGCGCCAGCACCAGCCCGCGACGCTCGATCCCCTCGGATTCCTCGATCCTGCGCATCGCATCATCGAGCGCCGCCTGATACAGGCTCGCCTGCTCTCGCGTCAGAGAGCAGATCACTTTCATTTCCTGTTTCGGCGGCAGGTCCTGAATGATGGCGGGATCGCTCTTCAATCGACGCAGGATGAATGGTTGCGTGACGCGTCGCAGCCGTTCGGCCGCATCAGCCTGTCCGTAGCGCTCGATCGGGATCGCATACTCCCGGCGAAATTCAGCTTGTGGTCCGAGCAGGCTCGGATTCAGGAATTCCAGAATCGACCACAACTCGGCGAGCCGGTTCTCTACAGGCGTGCCCGTCAGAGCGACGCGAAACTGCGCACGCAGCGAACGCGCAGCCTGCGCCGTGCGCGATGAGGCATTCTTGATGTTCTGCGCCTCATCGAGCGCGACGACCGACCACGCGGTCGATGCGAGGAGTTCAACGTCTCTGCGCAGCAACCCATACGTCGTCAACACGATCGGCGCCAGCGTCCCGGCGAAACTTCCCATGTCGCGTGCACGAGTCGCGCCGTAATGCTGCACCACCGGCATCGATGGACCAAAGCGCGTGAGCTCACGTTCCCAGTTGCCAACGACGGAAGTCGGACAGACGAGCAATACCGGGCCGCCAGGATTCGACTGTCGTTGCTCGAGCAGCATCGCGATGAGTTGAATGGTTTTTCCGAGGCCCATGTCGTCGGCGAGACAGGCGCCCAGACCGAGTTGCGCCATGGTCGCGAGCCACGCCGCGCCGCGACGTTGATAGGGGCGTAGCTCGCCGATGAACGTCGCAGGCGGTGTGAATTCGGCCGTCTCGCGCGCGCTATTGAGATTCGTGAGCGTTTGCGCGAACGATCCTTCAACCGCGACATCGACCGCCAGCGAAGTTCCGACCCCGCGTGGCGCAACACCCAGTGCAGCGGCCAGGGCCTCGTGCGTCGCCAATTCACCGTCGCGCTGATCCAGCAGACGCAGCGCCTCGGCGATTTCACCAGCTTCGACGGCGACCCAGCGGCCGCGAAACTGGACGAGCGGCGACTTGAGCTGCGCGAGTTCCCGCAGCTCCTTGGCCGACAACGATTCACCCGCCAGCTCCGCGTCCCAGGTGAACTTCAGCATCTCATCCAGCGCGAGGCCCGCGCCGGAATCGCTTGTCGTCGTCATTCGAGCGCCCCCGAGCCGCATCTTCATGCGCAGCCGGCGCTGACCGGTTCGGGTGAGTTCCGAAGGAAGAAGGACGCCGAAGCCGGCTTCGATGAGCTGCGGTGCGGCCTCCTGAAGAAATTGCCACGTCATCGACTGCGATAACGAAATCCGTTCGGGCCGCGCAGTGCTCAGACTCACACCGATCGCCGGAAAGAGGCGAGCAGCGGTTGCGAGCCCGGCAAGCAGTGACTCCTGTGCAGCACGCACGCTCTTCGCCACGCCGCGTCGCACAGAAGCGGCGCCGCGAAATACGTCGCCGGCCGGGATGAGCAGACTCGGATCGCTCGCAGACTGGAGGAGGAACTGCAATGTGAATCTATCCGATGAGGCGCCCGCGCGATCGCTTTCGTCCGCCTTCGGCAGTTGCAGTCGAAACGCCGCTCGCGCATCGCCGCGCTGAGCGCCCGTGAGCGGCCGAACCCAGCGACGCAGTTCGTCGACCAGCGATCGTTCCGCAAATCCCTGAGCTGCAAACTCCGGATCATTCGTCGACAACGCGCTCTTGAGCCGCGTCTCCCAGGGGATGTGCGCACGCGCTCGAGCCGATGGGCGCGAGCTCTCCGTGCGATGACCGCGCGTTGCGCTACGAACGATCGCGTCCGCGCTGGCGTCCAGAAAGCGCTCGAGCAACGCATCGGCCGCCCAGGCGTGCAGCGCGTCGCGGCGCACTGCAGTGCGCGTGGATTTCTTTGGCCTCGAGTGCGCCACGGCGGCTTCGACAGGCACTGCGTGCGCGGCGAATGGAAAGGTCTTCGCGAGACTGGACACGCGCTGCGCGTCGTCGGCCGCGGCGAGCGAAATACGCCAGCGCGCGACGACGTGTTCGTCGGCGGATTCAACAAAGGGAACGATGCGACCGCGCGCCACCAGCTCCAGCGCGAGTTTCGCCGCCAGGCTCCAGACTGATATCGAAGCCGGCAGTCGGGTCAGGTCAGCCGCGCTGAACGCGGCAAGGGACGGCAGCGCATCGAGCAGCGGTACGCAAACGCCGTCGACATCGCTCAGTGTGCAATTGCTCGAGATGCTGCGGATTCGATCCGGCTTGCCTGCGGCGGCGAACGCGATCCGCTCCGCGTGTTCGCCCCACAAAAACATCCGGGGCTCCGCGGGATCGGGCAGAAAGAAAAGATGAGCGTCCAACGATCTGTCAGCGACGTCGTCGTTGCCCTTGCCAGTAGCGAATCATTACGAAGCCGGTCGCCATGCCGCCGAGGTGTGCGAAGTGCGCGACGCCCGAGGCGGTCGAAGTGACGCCAAGATAGAGCTCGAGCATTCCATACAGCGTGACGAACAACCACGCGGGCATCGGGATCGGCGGGAACATGAGCATGAGCGTGCGCTTTGGCCAGGCCATGCCAAACGCGAGCAGCAGTCCGAACACCCCACCGGACGCTCCGACTGTTGGCAACGGCGGCATCCCCGACGAACTCACGACGATCAGATGCATGAGAGCGGCGCCGATCACGCATATCAGATAGTAGGCGAGGTATCGCTTCGCTCCGAACAGACGTTCGATATCGGAACCGAACATGAACAGCGCGAACATATTGAAGAACAGATGCGCCAGACCGCCGTGCATGAAACCGTAAGTCAGCAGTTGCCAGGGCCGGAATTCCGGGTAGCCGAAAGTCGCCGCCTCGGGGGGCCACAGCGCGAAATGGATGTCGAGAAAATTCCCGAGCAGATATTGCAGGGCGAAGACCGCGATGTTCGCGAGGATCAGCGCCTTGTTGATGGGCGTTATGCGATCAAACATCGCGCCAGTATGCGGATGGCGTGCGACGATTCAAACGCCGCGGCAAAAAAAAAACCCGCATAAAGCGGGCTGGCAGAGGGATAGGGCGTCACAACCGGAGAGCCGGTTGGCGCCCCCCCACAGTCAGGGGTACAACTGCGGATCACTCCTGCCCAGTAAACAACGCGATACTCATCATTCAACCGGGTGTGGAAAAAGTCCGTCCTGGACTTCGTACGTCGCCGACTGTCGAAAAGATTTCTCAACATCCCAGGCAACGCACGACTCGATCACGCGTTGACCAGGGTTCAGGATCATCAGGCCGCGCTCGCCCTGAGCGACTCCCTCGGCCGATACGGCAGGCCGAGCGCGCGCGCGACCGCTTCATGCGTAATCGCGCCCTGGTGCACGTTCAATCCCGGCGCGAAATACGGATCAAGCGTCAGCGCCTTGTCCACGCCGTGATCGGCCAGCGCCTTGACGTACGGCAGCGTGGCGTTCGTCAGTGCAAAAGTGGACGTGCGCGGCACCGCGCCGGGCATGTTCGTGACGCAGTAGTGAACGACGCCGTCCACGGTGAACGTCGGATCGGCATGCGTGGTCGGCCGACTGGTCTCAAAGCAGCCGCCCTGGTCGATCGAGATGTCGACCATCACGGCGCCGGTTTTCATTTTGCGCACCATATCGCGCGTAACCAGCTTCGGCGCCGCCGCGCCTGCAATCAGCACCGCGCCAATGACGAGATCCGCCTGGGTGACCAACGACTCGATCGCCTCGGTCGTCGACGCCATGGTCTTCAACGCGCCGGCGAACTGCACATCGAGTGCGCGCAACCGTCTGAGCGATTTGTCGACGACAGTGACGTCGGCGCGCATGCCGACGGCGATTTCCGCTGCGCTGGTTCCGGAGACGCCGCCGCCGAGCACCACAACCTTCGCTGGCGCCACGCCGGGCACTCCGCCAAGCAACACACCGAATCCGCCATTCGCCTTCTGCAGGCACGCCGCGCCGACCTGCACCGACATGCGGCCCGCGACCTCGCTCATCGGCGTGAGCAACGGCAATGAGCCGTCCGGCGCCGTGACTGTTTCATAAGCGATCGCCGTGGCCCCGGAGGCCATCAACGCCTTCGCCTGCTCGGCATCCGCTGCCAGATGCAGATAAGTGAAGAGCGTCTGCCCGGGACGCAGCATCCTGCACTCGGCAAGCTGCGGCTCTTTGACTTTGACGACCAGCTCGCTCGCGCCGAATACGTCCTTTGCGTCAGCGACGATTTTCGCGCCCGCGGCGACATAGGCGGAATCATCAACGCCGATGCCTGCGCCGGCGGTGCTCTGCACCAGCACTTCGTGACCACCCGCTACAAGCTCACGCACGCCGGCCGGTACGAGACCGACGCGATACTCGTGATTCTTGATTTCCTTCGGAACGCCGATACGCATGCACGACCTCGGATTCAGGGCTGTTGATGCGCACTACTGTAGTTCGCAGCATTTGCAGAAAGCTGCGGAGTTCGACTACAAAGCCGCCTGGCGTGGCAGAATCTGCCGCTATTAACAGTCCTTCAGCAGGATTCTTGCGTCATGAAGCTCGATCGATTCGACAGATCCATTCTGCAGGCGCTGCAGCACGACGGCCGTATCGCCAACAGCACGCTCGCACAACGAGTGAATCTGTCGGAGTCCGCGTGCCTGCGCCGCGTGCGGGCGCTCGAAGAGTCAGGATTGATCGAAGGGTATACGGCTCTGCTCAGTCAGCAGAAGGCCGGTTGCCCGGTGAACGTATTTATCAACATCACGCTTGACCGGCAGGACGAGACGGACCTGCGCAAGTTCGAAGACGCGGTGCGCAAGATTCCGGAAGTGATGGAGTGTTACCTGATGACAGGCGACTACGACTACCTGGTGCGCGTGGTCGTAGCCGACACCGCAGATTTCGAGCGCCTGCACAGCAAGCACCTGACGCGCCTGCCCGGCGTGGCGCGGGTACATTCAAGCTTCGCGCTGCGGACGATCCAGAAATCGAGAGAACTACCGATAAGATAGGAGAGCCGCGAAAGACCGCAAAAAAGAATGTAAGTTTAAAGAGTAGAAAACTCGACCTCAGGAGTTAGTCATGGATGACATCATGCGTCTTGCCGATCGCGTGCGCGAAACGGCCTATGCAATTCATGTGTTTCATGGGAACGGGCATCTCGAAAGAATTTATGAGAATGCGCTAGTTCATCGCTTGAGAAAACTTGGCTTCAACATAGATCAGCAATGTCCGATCAGCGTGTTCGATGAAGACGGCGCACTGCTTGGCAGCTATGTCGCCGATGTGATCGTGAACAGGTCGTTGGTTATCGAATTGAAGGCTGTCACGCGTTTGATACCTGAACACGTGGCTCAGATCATCGGTTACCTCAAAGGCTGCCGTATCGAGCATGGCATGCTGATCAACTTCGGTGGTCGTACGTTCGAAGTAAGAAAGTTCGCGTGCTCGCCCGGGCGCCCTGTCGACACTTGACTCCTCCTGATCACCTTTCTTTTTTGCGGTCTTTCGCGGCTCCTATCCCTGATTCAAGGACGATGAAGCCCGCTTGTCGCCACACGGAGCGGGCCGGAGCGCTGTTGAGATAGTTCACGAAGGATCGCGCGGGCGCGGACGCGGTCGTCGTTGTTGCAACCGGATACGTGATTGGAACGTGAGAGGACTGCGGGAATAGATCTACAATCCGCACTCGCGGTTCGACGCGTGCGTCGGTCTCATAGACGATGCCGAGCGGAGCTTCGCCGCGAGCAACGTACATCAGCGCGGCTCGAGCATTTTCCGCACGCACGAGTCGCGGCTCGATGTCCTTCCACAGATGCAGCGTCGCCAACCCTGACTTCGCGTACTTCCCCGCCGGGACGGAGTCCGGATCTCCGGTCGCAAGGCGACCGCGCCGTCCAAGCGCGGCCAACAATGGCGCGTTGCGATCGAGCCGGATGGCAACGGCGCTGTCTGCGGGCGCGATGAGCGCCAGACGATTGCCGAGCAGATCATGACGAGTAGTGCGACTGATCAGTCCTCTCGCATCCAGATAATCCATCCATTCCTGATCAGCGGAGAAGAACACATCGACTCGCGCGCCCGATTCGATTTGCCTCGCCAGCGTTGAGCTCGCGGCGAAGGAGAACTTCACGGCGATCCCGTTCGCGCTCTCGAACTCGCCGCCGATCTTCTGCAAGGCGTCCGTGAGCGATGCCGCGGCGAATATCGTCAGGCTCCTCGGTGGAGCATCCTCGGCGGCGCCAGCGTTGCTCGTGGTGAACGCAATCACGGTGCACAAAGCCGCAATGAGCGAGCGCCTGATTCCCCTGCTGCGCGTTCCTATCCTGGTCATCGCTACGCTCACGATGCTCCCGCAATGAAGGTATGGCCGCGAATGGAGACGGCCTTGACCAACACCCACACGGGCGTCCCCGTGCGCAACCCGAGCGCGGTCGAAGCCGCGCGGGTTACGCGTGCGAGGACAGAAGCGCCGCCGACGTCCACATAGACGAGATCCGTGTCCGCATCGTCGCCGGCGATGCGTGCAATCGTACCGGTGAGTACGTTGCGTACGCTCAGGCCTTCGGGCCGACATGTCGCAAGGATCACATCGCGCGCCAGCAACTGAACTCGCACCGCCACGCCTGTACGAATACCGCGTAACGCGACATGCAGCACGCTCGCCCCGACGCGCAATGCCGCAAGGCCCGTCACGTCATCCGCGGCTTCGACTGTTCCGAGCAAGACGGCGCCGACTGCATCGGGTCCTACGATCGCTCGCAGCCTGGGATGAAGACTCACGACGTCGACCGCGCCCTGCGCAACGACGCGGCCCTGTTCCAGCAGTACGACATGAGTCGCGAGGCGCAGCACCTCCTCGAACTGATGACTGACGTAAATCATCGGGATCCGGAGTTCATCCCGAAGCTTTTCGAGATACGGCAGTACCTCTTCGCGACGCGCGGCGTCCAGTGCGGCAAGCGGCTCATCGAGCAGCAACAACCTGGGTTGCGACATCAGCGCGCGACCGAGCGCAACGCGCTGGCGCTCGCCCCCCGACAACTGCTGCACACGGCGCGATAACAACGCCTGCAGCCCCAGTAAGGCGACGACCTGATCGAGCGTGATTCGCGCCGCGCCATCGCGTACGCGTCGCTCGCCGTAGCGCAGATTTCCCAGCACATCGAAATGCGGAAACAGACGCGCGTCCTGAAAGACGTAGCCGATGCGTCTTCGTTCGGCGGGCAGGCGCACGCGCTCCTGCGCGTCTTCGAGCACGATCCCGTCGATTTCGACGCGTGCATCATCCGCCTCCAGCAACCCGGCGACGATGTTGACCAGCGTCGTCTTGCCGCAACCCGAGCGTCCGAAGAGCGCAATGACGCCCGCGTCCGCAACCTCGATCAATACGTCCAGTGTGAATTCGTCGCGATGTTTGACTGCCCGGATGTTGAACATTTTGAAGAAGCGGCTAGCGGTTGGCGGTTAGCGGTTAGTCAGAGCGCTCTCGCGCTTCTTGCTACAGCCTACAGCCTGTGGACTACGGACTGAACCGCGAGTCTGCACGCGCGGGAGCGGCTCTGGACCAACCGCCAACCGCTAACCGCCAACCGCTTTCTTGCGCGGCTACCGGCCGAGCATTCGCTGCACGCGACGAGCGAGCAGTTCGGAAGCGATGAGTCCCATCAAGCCCAGGCAAAGAGAGATCGCCGCGAGTCGCGCCGCAAGCGCGTCGCCGCCGGGCGTCTGCAAGGCCGTGTACAGAGCGAGCGGCAGCGTGCGCGTCTCCCCGGGAATGTTCGACACGAACGTGATGACCGCGCCGAACTCGCCGAGGCCCGCGGCGAATGCGGTCACAGCTCCCGCGAGAACCCCCGGCGCCATCAATGGCAAGGTAATCGTCAGAAAACGGTCCCAGGGTCCCGCACCGAGCGTACGCGCTGCATCCTCCAACCCCGCATCGACTCCTTCGAGCGAGATACGGATCGCGCGCACCATCAAAGGGAAGGACATGACTGCCGTCGCGAGTGCTGCGCCGGCGCTGGTGAATACAAGCTGAACGCCAAATTGCTCGTCCAACCATCCGCCGATCGGTCCGCGCACTCCGAACAACAACAGCAACAGATAGCCGACCACGACCGGGGGCAGGACGAGCGGCAGGTGGACGAGCGCATCGAGCAGTAGGCGCCCTTTCAATCTTCGGCGCGTCAGCACCCAGGCGATTGCAATCGCGAACGGCAGGCTCACGAGCACGCTGCGCAGCGCAATGCTGAGGCTGAGACGTAGGGCGTCGAGTTCGACTGCAGTCATGCGCGGCTGAAGGAAGACATATATGTACTAGTTTCTCGCAACCTGGCTCGCCGCGTTGCATTCTTCTCTGATCGCAGACCCGGATGCGGACTGCAGACCCGTTTCAGCAACATAGCCAAGCGCCGCCGGCCAGATTTAAGATGTCGGCCGATGCGATCCCACTACTCTCAGGGATCGAGCTTTTTATCCGCTGAAGGGCGGGAACACTGCCAGGGGGTCCGATGAGTATACGAATCAGATTGGCGCTGACCTTGACGGGTCTGCTTGCGATGGGCGCCGCCGGCGCGGACTGCGTCTATCCGAAGACGCCGGCCAACATCCCGGATGGCTCCACCGCAACCGAGGAGGAGATGGTCTCGGGAATGAAGGAGGTCAAGGAGTACAACAGCCAGGTCTCTGCGTACCTGAGCTGCCTGGAAATGGAGATGAATACGCGCATCGAGTCAGCGGGTCCGGACGCACCCGCCGATCAGGTCGCGCAGATCAAGGCTATTCATACGAAGCGCCATAATGCAGCTGTCGAGGAGCTGGAAGCGCACGCAACTCGGTTCAACGAGCAGGTGAAGGCATACAAGTCGCGCGACAAGAAGAGCTGATCCAACGAGGCGCGCATGCGCCGTAACGCCAGGTGCGCTTTCACGAGCGCCCGGGCGTTTTCGTTTTGGTGAGCCGTGAGTCGTGGGTCGGAAGACTGCCACTCTGACAACTCAGGACTCACGACTCACCAGTCCCCTGCGTACGGGTTCACATTTCAGGCGGCGACAGACTGGTTATGTAAAGAACGACTGCCACCGCCCTCAAGTGATCTCGGGCCCCGCCGATCAACCACCCTGGGACCGCCCGATCGGGGCGGTGATTCAGTCATCAGTGGGTCTTGGGTCATGCACATCAATACGCTCAAAATTCTCGCCATTGCATCGCTCGCGTGGTCCTTCACCGCGCAGGCAGAATGCGCATTCCCGAAAGCTCCCGCCGCGATCCCGGACGGCAAGACCGCCTCCGAGGCAGACATGATCGCCGCCATGCAGGCCTTCAAGGCGTACAACGAGGAAGTCACTGCCTTCGGCGATTGTCTCCAGGAGGAAACGAGATCGAAAGCCGCCGGCACTGCACAGCTCATGCAACTCAAGACGATGCAGGCAAAGAAGCACAATGCGGCCGTTGCGGAGCTGCAGGACAAGGCCAGGAAGTTCAACGAGCAGGTCCGTATCTACAAAGCGCGTGGGTGAAAAGCAGCGGTTGGCGGTTAGCGGTTGGCGGTTAGCCAGAGGCGCACTGCGCGATCTGACTACCGCTATCCCATGATCAGTATCCTTGGCCTGAATGGCGCGAGGCGCGCTCTGCCTAACCGCTAACCGCTAACCGCCAACCGCCAACCGCTTCTGCCCCGGCTCCTCCCCGTTCATACTTTGCACCGTATGAATGCCTGGAGCCGCTCATGATTTCGCCTGCCGAAGCCGAAGCGGCAATCCGCAGACAAGTGCAGCTGCTGCCCGAAACGACAATGCCGCTCGAGGCGCTTACCGGCGCCGTCCTGCGCGAGGCGATTTTAGCCTCGCGCGACCAGCCGGCGTTCGAACGCGTCACGATTGATTGCGTGGCATTCGCGACGGCGGCGTTCGAGCAGGGCCGCCGCACCTTTCGGATTGCAGGCACGCAGGCGGCTGGCGCGGCGCCGCTGACCTTGTCGGATCGTGATGCCTGCCTCGAGGTCATGACCGGCGCGAGCATGCCTGTCGGCTGCGACTGCGTAATACCGGTAGAAAAGCTCTCGGTGCATGAAGGAGTCGTCCAGCTCGGCGAGGATGCAGCGCCTGCGCGCGGTCTCAACATTCACACGCGCGGACTCGATGCCCGCCGCGGCGATTCGCTGCTCGATGTGGGTGCGCGGCTCGGACCGGCCGAAGTCGCTGTGATCGCCTCGATCGGTCGCACCCATGCACGCGTCACACGTGCGCCTGACATCGTCGTGATCTCCACTGGCGATGAACTCATCGAGCCAGGCGAGCCGCTCGAGGACTGGCAGATCTATCGCTCGAATGCCTATGGCGTGCTCACCGCCCTGCAGCGACGGGGTTATTCACAGCTCACGCAGGATCATGTACCGGACGATCTGCCGACGCTGCGCACACGTCTTCGCGAGCACCTCGACGATCATGACGTTTTGATATTGAGCGGCGGCGTCTCGATGGGACGATTCGACTACGTACCGCAAGTGCTCGAAGAACTGGGGATTTCCCTCGTGTTTCACAGGGTCTCGCAGCGGCCGGGCAAACCGATGTGGTTTGGCGTAGGCGCAGGCGGAAAGACGGTGTACGCTTTGCCGGGCAATCCCGTGTCCACTCTCGTGTGTCTCACACGCTATGTTTTTCCTGGCCTTGACGCTGCGCTCGGCGCCGCAACCTCAAACGAAGCGGTCGCACTCGCGGAGAGCTTCGAGGTGAAAGCCGCGCTGACGTTCTTCCTGCCGGTGAAACTGGCACACGACGAAGGCCATCGCTCAGCAGCGCCGCGGCCCACCCGTGGATCGGGCGATTTCACATCGCTGATCGGTACAGACGGCTTCGTTGAATTGCCGCCCGGACCGCAAGTCGTTCCTCGCGGCGCGAGCGTCCCTTTTTATCGCTGGTGAGCCACCTCGTTTCGATGTCCGAGAAGAAGCAAGTGATCGATCTGCCTGTTACGGCGCGTCCACACGACACGCTGGGCCGGCCGCTGCACGATCTCAGGATCTCGGTCATGGACCGCTGCAACTTTCGTTGCCCCTATTGCATGCCGCGGGAAACGTTTCACGAGCACTACCGATTCCTGAAATCGACCGAGCGCCTGTCGTTCGAAGAAATCACGCGGCTGACGCGGCTATTCGTGCAACTCGGCGTCAGGAAGGTGCGTCTCACGGGCGGCGAACCGCTGCTGCGCCCCAACGTATCGGAGCTCGTCGGCGAGCTTACCGCGCTCGAGGGCGTACAGGATGTAGCGCTCACCACCAACGCCGTACTGCTTGCACAGCACGCCGCGGAATTGAAGGCGAACGGGCTGCATCGGATCACGGTCAGTCTCGACACGCTCGATCCCGAAATCTTCAAACAGATGAGCGGCGGCTTCGCCGAACGTGATCGCGTGCTCGAAGGCATCCGCGCTGCGATCGACGCGGACCTCACGCCCATCAAGATCAACTCAGTGATCGAGCGCGGGCTCAATGATCACACTGTGCTCGATCTGGTCGATCATTTCCGCGGCACGGGCGTCATCGTGCGCTTCATCGAATACATGGACGTCGGCAATCGAAATCACTGGAGCCTCGATCGCGTCGTGCCGTCGCGTGAACTCGTCGATCGAATCGGCGAGCGTTGGCCGTTGCACCCGGTCGAAGAGAATTATCGCGGCGAAGTCGCGGAGCGCTACGCCTTCGACGACGGCGCTGGCGAGATCGGGTTCATCTCCTCGATCACGAATCCATTCTGCGGCTCCTGCACCCGTGCGCGTTTGTCATCCGAAGGCGTGCTCTATACCTGTCTGTTCGCCCGCACCGGCCTCGATTTACGGGCGCCATTGCGCGCCGGCGCGAGCGACGACGAACTGCGCGAGCTGATCCGCAATACCTGGCTGCATCGCGGCGACCGTTACAGCGACCTGCGCGCCACATTGAAAAGTGAGCAGCCGCTGAGAAAGATCGAGATGTACTACATCGGCGGCTGAGCGCCGCTGATGAGCCGCTAGCAACTAGCCGCTAGCCAGAATCCACAAAGAATCGGATAGACATGCACCACAAACTTCTGGAGCGCTGCAGAACCGCGCTGAACCACGGGCCCCGCATCTTTATCTGGCTTTCAGGCTAGCGGCTAGTCGCTGTCTGTCAGGAGCTTTGCGAAATGTTCACGCACATCGACTCCGCCAACGCGCCCACCATGGTCGATGTCGGCGAGAAATCCGTAACGAAGCGGACGGCGACGGCCGAGGCGCGCGTGCAATTTCCGTCCAACGTCGCTCGGGCATTGCGCGACCAGCAGTTCAACACGGCGAAGGGACCG
>JBOHZJ010000323.1:0-28395 GCA_050738395.1 Steroidobacter sp. | reverse complement strand
GCGCGTTGTCCGTGATGCATTGTTCGTGATGTGTTGTCCGTGATGCGTTCTCCGTGATGCGTTGTCCGTGATGCGTTGTCCGTTGTGAGTCGCAATCTGGGCTCCGCGTACCGAGCATCGGCTTCTGCGCACCACGCACAACGCACAACCCACAACGCACAACGGAGACGGAGAAGCAGACCTCTCAAGGGTCATCTGGGCTCCACGTACCCCCTGCTAACTCGCCGACGGTGCGCTCAATAATCAAATCCGGCCAACTCCCAGGAGCACCTCGAATGACCGACCACATCCGCGTCAGCACTGAAGACGGCGTCATGCGCGTGACGTTCGCGCGGCCCGAGAAGAAGAACGCGATCACGAATGCGATGTACGCCGCGATGGGTGAGGCGTTGACGCGCGCGGAAAGCGATCCCGCAGTTAGAGTCGTTTTGTTTGAAGCCGAGGGAGACGCCTTTACAGCAGGGAATGATCTGGGCGATTTCGCGGCAGTCGCTTCAGGCGCGCTCGATCGAACTGAAATGAAGGGCCATATGTTCCTCAACGCATTGGCGCGAGCGCAGAAGCCCTATGTTGCGGCCGTGCAAGGTCTTGCCGTCGGAGTTGGGACCACGATGCTCATGCACTGCGATCTCGTCTACGTGGCTGAGGACGCAAGGCTGACGACCCCATTCGTCAATCTCGCGCTCGTTCCCGAAGCCGCATCGAGTTGGCTGATCCCCGCGCGGATCGGTCACGCACGCGCCTACGCCATGTTTGCATTGGGCGAAGCGGTCGACGGTCGCACGGCGGCGCAGATCGGCATCGCGAATCTTGCGTTGCCCGCCTCAGAGGTGCGCGCGAAAGCGCTGGCGATGGCGAAGACGCTGGCGCAAAAGCCCCTGGGAGCGCTGCGGGCCACCAAGCAACTGATGCGCGATGCAAATGCAATTACCGCGGTGATGGCGCGCGAAGGCGAAATATTCGGCGCGCGTCTGAAGACCGCCGAAGCCGCGGAAGCGTTCCGAGCATTCGCCGAGCGACGCGCGCCGGATTTTTCGAAGCTCAGCGGATGAAGCGGTAGACGGGCCGACTGGCTAACTGGCTAGCTGGTCGATTGGGAAGACCAGAATACCGAAGCCATCGCTCTTGCCGCACCCCTCCGGCTGCTCGTGGTTCGGCCAGTTCGCCAGTTCGCCGTGACGGAGAAAACCCCATGCTCCTTCCCTTCGACACACCGATTCAGGACGCAGGCGACGAGTTGATCGGACCGTTGCGTTCGCCGCGACAGATGCTCGCAGCTCAGCAATACGACAGTCATACATCGATTCACGACGATGCAACCGCGAAGACGCTCGGCTTCAAAGGCGGCACGATTGAAGGGCCGACGCACTTCAGCCAGTTCGCGCCGCTCTGCGTCGCGGCGTGGGGACCACAGTGGCTGGCGCAAGGTTGCCTATCTGCGCACTACCGCAATCCGTGCTACGAGGGTGAACAGGTCCGCGCCTATCTGAGCAAGCCGCTCGACAATGCAACCCACGCTGCGATCCGGATGCTTCGCGAAGACGGCGTGGAAATTCTGCGCGGCACAGCGTCGATCGGCGCGGTCAATCCACCGACCGCCCTCGAGCGGAGAATCGCAGAGCTTGCGCCGCCGGAATCGCTGGTGATCCTGCGTGACGTGCGTGTGGGAATGCGCTCGCGGCGCATCGCCGTTCGCATGGATCCGCGGCAGCGCATGGGCGCGCTCTATCCGTTTTCGCTGGCTGAAAAACTTCGGGTGATCACCGAGAACTCACCGTGGTACTCGGCGGATGGCGCAAGCAGTTCGCCGTGGAAGCGGCCGATCATTCCATTCGAGATGGTCAGCGTGCTGCTTGGCTATGCGAAGGACGCCGATCCGTTTCCCGTTCGCGGCCCTGTTGTCGGCCTGTTCGCGGATCAGGAGATCCGGATGATCAACGGACCGCTGTTGGTCGGCGAGGCGTACGAAATCGATCGTGAGGTGGCGGCGCTGAGCGGCAGCCGCCGCACGGAGAGCATGTGGGTTCGCACGCGCGTGTTCAGCCCCGGCGGCGATGAAGTGCTCGCTACGATGCTGCTGAATTCAGCAAGCCTGAAAGAGTCGTACGCAAACTACGCCGCGGAGCTCGCGGCATCGACCTTGTGACTTCGTGGGGAGAAGGTCGGACGGCGAAGCGTCACTTCACCGCTCCAAGGTGCTCCAGGAACCAGTCCGCCGCGGCATTTGAGCTGATCTCGAATGCTGCATCGATGTACATCTCGAAGTGCGTCGTATTAGGCACTTCGATGACCTTGGTCGGACCAGTCAACACCTCTGCGGCGGCGTAGGCGTTGTCCTTGTTGCTGAACAATTCTTCGTTCGCGGCGACGATGAACTGCACCGGCCGATCGCCGACGTCCTTCAGATAGCGAAACGGTCGATACTCCGCGACCATCTGACTGGTTTCGACATCGACCGTACGCCGGGTCGAGAACCCGGTCTCGAACTCCGCGCCCTGCCCGGTGCGCGCGCGCATGATCGCATCCTCCAGCAAACGTCCGCCAAGCGGCATGGCGCCCGTCGGCGCGTTCTTGCCGGAGATCGCCGGAACCTGAACTGAAATCGCCTTCACCCGCGCATCGAGGGCTCCGACGACAATCGAATTGCCGGCCGCGAAGCTGGATCCCCACACGCCGATGCGATCGGGATCAACGCCAGGTTCGCCTTGCAGCCAGGAAATGGCGCTGCGTACATCCTCCACCTGCTTCATTGGAATCAAGCGCGTTCGCTTGATGACGACTTCCGCGCTGGTGTGCACGTAGCGCACGTCGTCAGTGTTCTTTGCGCGCTCGGCCGGGCCGCGATCGGCGAGCGTTGCAAAGCCATCGCTGCGGCCCCAGCCGCGATAGTCGATCACCATCGCAACCAGCCCCTTCTCGGCGAGACGGGCGCCGTACTTCTCGATCGAATTGTGCGTGCCCGCCCAGCCGTGGCCAAGCACGACGCCTGGCGTCTTGCCGTTTGCAGAGAAATTTCTCGGCAGGAACAGCACCGCATAGCAGCCGACCTCGTCGCTGTAGTACGTGACCTCGCGCTTCGTGACGCCGTCCGGGATCGTGTAAGCCCAGTCGGCCGGCGTAAGCCCGCCCTTCACCGCCGCCCGCTTCTCCGGCGGCTGCGCATTCGCCATCGCGCCGGCGAGCAGCAGAAGAGCGGCGCCGAATGTCCGGGCGAGTGATCTGGGCTGCATGCTTCCTCGACGACGTTGCGCAATCATGTGAGCAACGATTATGCGTGATGCCCCGCGTGCGGCGATGACGCATACAAACAAGTCATGCAAAGTTAGGCAAACATTGAGGAAGCGCCCGCGACAAAACCACGCCCCGCGAAAATTCCGGCTGCGATCAGCGCCGCGCTCGAATGTCTGTGGCCGCGCTTGCCGGCGCTGCGAAAGGTCAGCTGCGTCGATGCGGCCGCTTGTGCTTGTTGGTCTTGTGCAGCGGCTTGCGCTGAACGCGCTCGAGCAGGGTCGGTTCCTGGGGATCGTCTTCCACCGACCATTGATCCTTGAACGCCTGCAACGCTTCGCTCTGCACGGCCGCATGCCGATTCGACAACATGAGCGAAGCAGGCGAACACACGCGTGCGCGGATGAGCCCCAGATCGGCCGCGGCGTCGAACAGGCTCGGATACCAGCTCCGCCACGAAGGCAGTAGACATTCGACCTGCTCGCGCAGGCTCAGCCGCTGTAGGGATTCGGGTATCACGCTCATCGCGTTTGCGTTTTATCACAAAGCCGTTGCATCTTGTTACGCTGGATTTCCCGGGCCGAGCGCCCTACCCTCAGGAGTGCCGGATTCATGACCACCGCAGGCAGTTGTCTGTGCGGCGCCGTCCGATATCAAGTGGACGGTCCCTTCAGCATGATGATCCACTGTCACTGTTCGATGTGCCGTAAGCATCATGGTTCCGCGTTCGCGACGTTCGTGGCTGCGCCTCTGAGCGCCTTTCGGTTGCTCAGCGGCGAGAGCGAGATCGCTACATATCAGTCGTCCGAAAAAGGACAACGGTCGTTCTGCCGCACGTGCGGCGCGGTGACGCCGACGCTCGTGAAGGAAATGGAGCTTGCATTGCTGCCGGCCGGCAACCTTCTTCGCGATCCAGAGGTGCGTCCGCAGAGCCACGTCTTTGCTGCGTCGAAGGCGCCCTGGTATACGATTACGGACTCGCTGCCTCAACACGAAGAGTACCCGCCCGGGTTTGACGCGGCGGGCGTCGCACGATCGTTGATCCCGGCTCGCGATGGCGTGGTCGAAGGCAGTTGCCTGTGCGGCGATGTCGCTTACGAAATCACTGGCCCCGCCCTGCGCATGCTGAACTGCCATTGCATGCGCTGCCGTCGCGGCCGCAGCGCCGCGCACGGCACGAACCTTCTCTGCAAGATCGAGGACTTCCGATACACGCGCGGCGAGGCGCAGCTCGACGAGTACAAAGTACCGGAGGCAAAGCACTTCGCCGTCGCCTTCTGCAACCATTGCGGCGGCGCCGCGCCCCGCATTTCGCGCGAGCGCGGCATCGTCATCGTTCCTGCCGGACCGCTCGATGTCGATCCGGGCGTCCGTCCGCAGGCGCACATTTTCGTCGGCTCGAAAGCGGACTGGTTCGATATTACGGATGATCTGCCTCAGTTCGCGGAGCTGCCGGGCTGACCGCATACCAGTCGAGCTTGCGCGTCACGAGCATGACGGCGGCGAGCCCGCTGAACAGCACGATCGCGCCCAGCAGCAGTGCGTACTCTTCCGAGAGCACGAGTACATAGAGAAGACCATACACAGCCGTCATGGCGCCGCCTGCAACGGCGCCGCGCACGCTGCTCTGCAATGCTCCAGCGATGTATGCGCCGATGAGCGCAACGAGCGATATCGCGGCGATGCTGTATGCGATTGCAAAGGCGATGTGCTCCGACAGTGCAATCAGGAGCAGATAGAACATGCTGAGGGCCAGGCCGACCAGCAGATATTGCAGCGGATGCAGGCGGATGCGCGCGATCTGCTCCCAGGTGAAGAACGTCAGGAACGTGAGTGCGATGAATAATAGTGCGTACTTGATCGCGCGCTCGCCTCGCTGATAGACGTCTACGGGCTGGTACAGTCCAACTCCAAGGCCCGACGCGGTCAGCATCGCCTCGTCGACATCGCCCTCCATCCAGGTCTGGGCGTACGAGCGATTCAACTCCAGCACCTGCCAGCGCGCTTCGAAGCCTGCTTCGGAGATCGAGCGGTTCGCGGGCAGGAAGGCTCCTTGAAAGGACGGATGCGGCCAGTTCGAAGTCAGATCGACTGTCGTAGTGCTTCCCAGCGGCAGGATTGAAAATTCGCGGCTGCCCGCCACGACGACGCGAAAGTCGAACGCGGCCGATTCAGTTTTCATCAACTCAGTCAGATCGACTGGCGCATCGACGCCGCGATATGCGCCAGGCCCTGCCGGGCCGAGCTTCAGATCCTCGCTTCCAAGGCGCGCCGTTCGCACCTCGCGCAGGCTCCTCACCTGCGACAGGGGCAGGCGCAATCTGCTTTGCGCCCAGAGGTACGTCACACCCGGCTCTTCGAGCAGCGGCTGCAGTGAAGCGAAGTCAAACCGGCCGGTGAGATGTACATCCGCCAGATACACCGGCACGGCGTAGATGCCGACGTAGCGCGGCTCCGCCTCGAGTTTCAGCGTGGACCCGACATTCAGCAGCGCCGACAGCAGATACAGATCGCAACGCACGACTCGCGTTCCGTCCTTATCGTTCACGACGCGCTCAGTGGGAATGATGAGCATCGGTCCACCGAGCGCAACATTTCCACCCCACCCCTCCGCGACTCGTGAGTACGCCTGCTCGCGTAACGCCGATCGTTCGCTCACCACCCCACGCAGCATCGAGAGCGGGATGAGGAGCAGCAGCACGATCAGCCCGATCATCAGTGCTTTGACAGTCACCGACGCCGCATCCAGTCGCATCCCCATGGCTTGAGCCTCCGCGTTATCTGTGAGCACTCAAAGCTGCCGGAGGAAGGAGGCAATTCGCCGACGCATTTCTGGCAAAAGGTGGCGCCGCGGGCGGCGTTTCGCCGCCACATACCGCGGACCGCCTCAGCGGGCGCCGGCCGCCGCGCTTCTGATCGGACCACTGTGAACGCAGCGTTAAAGAGACAGTCCAACGTGCTAACTTCCCTACCGCACCGATCGCAGAGGATCCTACGATGCTGATTCGACGCCGCCGACCGGGCGATACTGCCGCCATCCCGCCGTCGGCAATTACGCCGGAAGAGGTCTTTCTCAATCGACGCACGCTGTTACAGGCGGCGCTCGCAGCGGGTGCGGCAGGTCTCGGGGTCGCCTGGCCGCAGCGCTCCGAAGCGCTCGCCGACCTCAAATACAGGCGTAATGAGAAGTACAGTCTGGATGAGAAGCCGAACAGCTACGAAGACATCAGCACGTATAACAATTTCTACGAATTCGGCATCGACAAGAGCGCACCGGCGGAGAACTCCGGACGCTTCAAGCCGGCGCCCTGGACGGTCGCAGTTTCAGGCGAGGCGGAGACGACGGGGAAATTTGCGCTCGAAGATCTTCTGAAGCCGCATGGGCTCGAAGAGCGCGTATATCGATTACGCTGCGTGGAAGCCTGGTCGATGGTGATTCCATGGGTCGGCGTGCCGCTCGGCGATGTGCTCAAGCGCTTCAGACCGACGTCGAAGGCGAAATACGTCGCGTTCAAGACGGTGTTGCGTCCCGCGGAGATGCCTGGCCAGCGCTCCAGCGTCCTCGAATGGCCTTACGTTGAAGGACTGCGCATGGACGAAGCGATGCACCCGCTTTCGCTTCTGGCCGTGGGCTTGTACGGCAAGGCGTTGCCGAATCAGAACGGCGCGCCATTGCGCCTGATCACTCCCTGGAAGTACGGCTTCAAGGGGATCAAATCCATCGTTGAAATCCGTTTCACCGAGAAGCAACCCCCGACTGCCTGGAATATTTCCGCGCCGCAGGAGTACGGCTTTTACGCCAACGTGAATCCGCAGGTCGATCACCCCCGCTGGAGCCAGGCGCGCGAACGCCGCATCGGGGGCGGCTTGTTCGATTCACGCGTCCCGACGCTGATGTTCAATGGTTACGGGAAAGAAGTCGCCTCGCTGTACAAGGGCATGGACCTGAAGCGCTTCTATTGAAGCGCTTCGAAGTTGACGGTTGACAGTCGACCGTTGACAGTCAGAAAAGGAGCGCAGCCCTCTTGCCGTCAACTCTCAACCGTCAACCTGTATTCGGCATGCCGTCGACCGCCATTGTGCGCCGCTACATCAAACCGGCGGTTTTCGTGATGTGTCTTCTGCCGCTGGCCAGTCTCCTCTGGCGCGCTTTCGAGCTCGGCGGCTCCGATCTCGGGACGAATCCGGTAGAGGAAGTTCAGGACACGCTGGGTGAGTGGGGACTGCGCTTTCTCATCATCACGTTATCCGTCACTCCGCTGCGCGACTGGTTCAAGGCGCCGTGGCTCATTCAACTGCGGCGCATGCTCGGTCTATATGCTTTCGCTTACGTGCTCCTGCACTTTCTGACCTGGCTGATTCTCGATCAGGGGATGTACTGGTCCGGCATCCTGGCGGACATCTCGAAACGGCCGTTCATCACGATCGGTTTCACCGCGCTCCTGTTGTTGATTCCGCTCGCCGTGACATCCACCAACGGAATGATGCGTCGCCTCGGAAAGCGCTGGAAAACGCTGCATCGCCTGATCTATGTGATCGTGCTGCTGGGCGTATGGCACTACTACTGGCAGGTGAAAGCCGATGTGCGCGAGCCGCTGATCTATCTCGCCATCGCTCTTGCGCTGCTCGGCTGGCGGGTGTGGAAACTGCGCCGGCGACTGGCGCCGATGCCAGCCGCCGAAACGCGTTGACCGTTGACAGTTGACAGTTGACGGTCAGAAACGGAGCAGGAGCGGACTCCGACGCGCCAACGCGCATCTGGCTGTCAACCGTCAACGGTCAACCGTCAACTCGACAGGTTCACATGGAAGTCCGGATCGTCCACAGCTCTGGGAAGAAGCGCAGTTCGAGGGCTTTGGTCAGATAAGAGACGCCGCCTGTGCCGCCTGTGCCGCGCTTGTAGCCGATGATGCGTTCGACCGTCTTCATGTGGCTGAAACGCCAGAGCTGGAATTTGTGGTCGAGATCGACCAGCTTTTCCGCAAGATCGTAGAGATCCCAGTTGTCATCGACGCTGTGGTACACCGCCAGCCACGCCGCCGCTACCTGCTTGCTCGGCTGGTACGGCTGCGACCAGTCGCGATCGAGATAGTCCCGGGGAATCTCAAACCCGCGACGGCTCAAAAGTCGCAGCGACTCGTCGTAGATACTCGGACTATGCAGCGTTCGCTGCAGCGCTTCGTAGCTTGCCGCATCGCGCTTGTGCACATCGGTCAGCTCCGGGTTCTTGTTGCCAATGATGAACTCGAGCATTCGATACTGAAACGACTGAAAGCCCGATGCGCGTCCGAGCTGATTGCGAAACATCGAATACTCGGCGGGCGTCATCGTCGCAAGCACGTCCCAGGACTGGGTCAGCTGCGCCTGGATGCGCGACACGCGCGCGAGCATCTTGAACGATGGACCCAGATCATCGCGACGGATGTGATCGAGTGCAGCGGTGAGCTCATGCAGACACAACTTCATCCACAGCTCGGAGGCTTGATGGATGATGATGAACAGCATTTCATCGTGCTCCAGCGACACTGGCTGCTGCGCCGTCAGAACCTGATCGAGCGCGAGATACTGTCCATAGCTCTTCGACTCACCCAGATCCCAGTGAACCTGTTCATCGGAGAGATCGACGGGACGGCGGGGCGGTGGATCTGACGTATCTGAAGAGGACATGGTGTGTACGAGCGTGAAGGGTTTGTAGAAAAATTCCGACTGTTCAGTAGTGTCGTCCAAAAAACAGGTTGCGCCAATCTCCGTTCACCCTGAGGTCATCATCCAAACACCCACGCCGGCACGCAGCGCCAGCCGCGCACCAGCTCGCGGTCGAGACGTCGATAGTCCGGCTCGTGTGCTTCGACCAGCGACCAGAATCGCTTCGAGTGATTCATATGCTTCGTATGCGCGAGCTCGTGAATCAGCAGATAGCGCATCACAGCCGGGGCGAGAAACATCACGCAGACATTGAGGCTGATCGTCCCCGAGGCCGAACAACTGCCCCATCGAGTGCGCTGTCGACGAATCTGCACGCGGCTGAACTGAAAGCCGCCAGGCTGCGCAACAATCGCAAGCTCTCGGCGCAATTCACGTATTGCAAACCTCGTCACCCACTCGCGCAGCGCCGCAGCGACGGCGCGCTCATCATCGACAGGTCCGCTCAGGATGAGCGCATCCGCATCATTGAATCTCACCCGGATTGCCGCGGCGTCGCCCGGCTCGTATCGAACAGTGAAGCGGCGGTCGAGCGCGGGCAGATCGATCGAACCAGGACGCATTTCGTCGATGACTCCGCGAGATGCGGATAAATCTTCGATGCGGCGATCGATCCACTGGCGGTGTACGCCGACGAAGCGTTGGACGGTCGCAGCGGATGCACCCGGCGGCGCCACGACTTCGACGCGTCCGCCGGGGTACACACGAACGGACAATCGGCGCGCGCGCCGACTGATTCGCACCGTCCAGCGGTCGGCGCTCTCGCGTGCATCGAACAATTGCAACTGCGCTGACATAAGGATCGATCAGTCGGAGGTGCGCTACCGCGGACGCGTCGCTGCGGTCTGCAACAACTCCTGAGCGCGACGATAATCCGGCGCAATCACCAGCGCGCGTTCCAGTGCATCGCGTGCAGCAACGGGCTCGCCGCGCATCAAATAGGCATTTCCCAGCATCGCGAGCACTTCGGCGTGCCCCCAATCCGGCTCGCCCGCGGTTCTGGGCGGCGCGGCCTCGAACGCCGCGACAACGCTGCGCAGGTCTTCCGGATCGTACGTCCGGTTGACGCACATCGCCTCGATCAGACCAATGCGCGGATTGTCAGACGTGATGGACAACGCGGTGCGCAGTGACCTGGCGTTGCACGACCGCTTCTGTGTCCCGGCCTCTGCGACGGCTGGTGAAAATGCGTCACACACGGCGTGGATTGCGTACGCCTCGGCCATGCGGCCATCGGCGACGACGGCCGCCCGCGCATGTCGTGCGCAAGCTTGCGCAGCCCGAACAGCGGCGGTGCGCGCACCAGAGCGCGAACGATCTGCAGCGCCTGCGGCCGCATGAACTTCGGCCAGTCGCCAGTGACCATAGGCGAGCTGGTACGACTTCAACGCGGCCAGGCCGGCGCCGGCCTCCGTGCGCTCCATCAGCATGACCACCTCTTCCAGCGCCCGGGCGTCGCCGGTGTAGAACGCGTACTGCATGCGCGCCGCAGCGTCGTCCAGTTCCTCGAGCGATTCGGCTCGAGCCGCACTCAGAAGCGCGACGGACGCGATCACACCCATGCCGTACAGAGCGCCTCGACGCCACGCACGCGCGGCCACAGGCACGTCGAGCCTTGCACTACAATTCATGCCTGAACGATAACACAGCATCGGAAAGCCGAGATTGTCCAGTCAGATCGCGTAATGCATCCGCCCGAACTCATCGATGTCGGCGTCAACCTCGCCCACGACAGCTTCGATCACGATCGCGCCGCAGTCATCGAGAACGCGGCGGCCGCCGGCGTAACACGAATGCTGATCACCGGTAGTTCGATCGCCAGCACTCGTGCGGCGATCGACCTGACCGCTCGGCGCCCATCGCAGTTTCGCTGCACTGCCGGCGTCCATCCGCATCACGCATCCGACCTCGATGCAGGACAACTCGCGGAGCTGCAATTGCTTGCGCTACAGCCGGAAGTCGTCGCAGTCGGTGAATGCGGTCTCGATTACTTTCGCAATTTCTCGCCGCGCGAGGCGCAGCTGCGGGCGTTCCGCGAGCAGTTGAATCTTGCGGTCGACATACAAAAGCCCGTCTTCCTCCACCAGCGCGATGCTCATGAGGATTTTCTGGCGATCATGCGCGAGCACCGTCCCCGGCTGACAGGCGGCGTTGCGCATTGCTTCACCGGCAGCGTCGACGAGGCGCTCGCGTATCTGGAACTCGATCTCTACATCGGCGTCACTGGCTGGATTTGCGATGAGCGTCGCGGTCTGCACTTGCGCGAGGTCGTCCGCGAAATCCCGGCGGAGCGCTTGCTGCTGGAGACCGATGCACCCTATCTGCTGCCGCGAAACTTACGGCCGCGGCCGCAGAGTCGACGCAATGAACCGAGGTATCTGCCCAACGTGCTGCACGCCGTTGCAAGCGCGCGAGGCGATTCGCCCGCGGAACTCGCAGCCGTTACGACGCGAAACGCGCTCACGCTGTTTCGATGGAAGTGACTGGTGAATAGGCGGACGTTCATGCCGGCCTCAACCCGGCTTCGTGGTCCGAGTGAAGCCGAATCGGATTGCAGGTTGTAGACTGCGGTCCTGGCCTGGCTATTCACCAGTCACTAGTCACTAGTCACTTCTTCCTGCTATGAACAATGAACGCCTGAACCAGTTTGTCGGCGAGGCCTGGGACCAATCGATCGTCCCGGCGCTCTGCGAATACATCCGCATACCGAACAAATCCTCGCACTTCGATCCGCAGTGGGAACAACACGGGCATATGGATCGAGCCGCTGAACTGATGCGCGCATGGTGCGACGCGCACGCACTGCCCGGTATGAAGATCGAGACGATCCGGCTGTCGGGGCGGACACCGCTGCTGTTCATCGACGTCCCGGCGACCGGATCGGATGCGTCCAGCGATTGCGTGCTCATGTATGGACACATGGATAAACAGCCCGAATTCACTGGGTGGTCCGACGGGCTCGCGCCATGGACGCCCGTCATTCGCGATGGTCGGTTGTACGGTCGCGGCGGCGCCGACGACGGCTATGCCGTGTTTGGCTCGCTGCTCGCCTTGCGCGCCCTGGCGCAGCAGAAAATTCCTCATGCCCGCTGCGTCATTCTCATCGAGGGCAGTGAAGAAAGCGGCAGCCCGGACCTGCCCGCGTATATCGACGCGCTTGCGGATCGGATTGGCGAGCCGTCGCTCGTGGTGTGCCTGGATGCAGAGTGCGGCAATTACGACCAGTTCTGGTGTACGACCTCGCTGCGCGGCAATCTCGTCGGTACGTTGCGCGTGGAGGTGCTGCGCGAAGGCGTTCACTCCGGGATGGCGAGCGGCATCGTCGCTTCGAGCTTCAGAATCGCGCGCGATGTGCTGGCGCGCGTTGAGGACGCCCGCACCGGAGCGCTGCTCCCCAGGGCGTTGCACGCACCGACGCCGCCGGATCGGGACAAACAGGCGCGTGCGGCGGCAAAAGCCCTCGGGGACAACGTTCATCGCAAGCTGCCGTTCGCTGCGAAGACGCAGCCCATCACGACAGATCCTTATGAATTGCTGCTCAACAGCACCTGGCGACCCACGCTCTCGGTGACGGGTGCGGATGGCATTCCTTCGCTCGGCGACGCTGGCAACGTGCTGCGTCCCTACACTGCCTTGAAATTGTCGTTCCGCTTGCCGCCTGGCGTAGATCCGCACGCCGCGGCTCAGGAGGTCAAAGAAACCCTGGAGCGCAATCCGCCGTACGGAGCAAACGTCGTATTCGAAGTGGACTCCAGCATGGGCGGCTGGAACGCGCCCTCCACAGCACCGTGGCTGGAGGCGGCGATTCAATCTGCTTCGAAGGCGTGCTTCGGCCGGGACGCGATGTACATGGGCGTCGGCGGCACGATTCCCTTCATGGGCATGTTGAGCGAGAAATTTCCGCGCACACAGTTTCTGGTGACCGGCGTACTCGGCCCGCAATCAAACGCCCACGGCCCGAACGAATTCCTCGACATCGCCACAGGCAAACGCGTGACCGCGTGCGTCGCGCATGTGGTCGCTGCGCATTTTCAGAGAAGGAATGAATAGCCGCGAAGGCGCAAGAAGCTCAAAAGGCGACAGCAGCAAGACTTTTGCGCCTTTTGTGCTTTTTCGCGGCTGATATTTTCTAGGTCATCAGCGGATTCGGTTCCGCGTGTTTTTTTAGGTTTGACCAGACGTCGCCGAAGGCGGCCGTGATGTTGCCGCGGGCTGTGTCCACCAGCGGAAAATCCTCCGCAAGATCATCGATGCGCACCACATAGCGCGGTTTGCCCTTCGGGAACTCGCTGCGCAGCGTGAATAGCAAACGTCCCTCCACCGGCACGTCGCCCGTCAGAAGCTTCACGGCCGCCATCCGGTCGTAGAGTGCATGTTGTGGATTGGCGAAGGTATAGCGGCGCTTCTTGCCGATCGCGGTCCACTCCAGCATCTGATCGCCGCCGAATATGGCGCCCGGCCGGTCGAGCAGATCGGCGACGAGCAGCCCGCGTTGCGTCAGTAACAGATAATGCACGTGAATCTGACCGCCGTTGCCGTTCGGCAGCAGGACGTTCTTGAGCATTTCATAGGCGACGCTCGAGATCGCGGCGTCGATGGCGCGGCGGGTGCGCCAGGCGCGAAACAGCAGGAATCCCCATGCGGCTAGCGCGGCCAGCGCAAGCGCAGCAGCTACGGGCCACGCCCACATCGGAATCTTGTCGGGAAGCGCGAACATCAGTGTCTTTGCATCTCGGCGCGTAACGCCTGCAAGGTCGGCTCCAGTTCCCTTTCCTGACGAGGCAGTGACAGCAGCTTCGCCAGCGCGTCCGGAACCGGAACTTCGCGGCCCGTCTGCAATTCGACGATCTCGTTGAACTTCGCCGGATGCGCGGTCGAGACGATCACCCAGTGACCACGTGCGCCGCGCGCCAACAGACGACGATATACCTTGGCGGCCGTTGCGCTGTGGGGACACCACAAGTGGTTCAGCTCATGCGCATCGCGACGAATGGTTGCACGAATCTCGATGTCATCGACGCTCGAGGCGCCGATCTGACTCTCGAGCTCCTCGAAATCCGGATGCAGCATGCGCAGACGCTCCATGTTGCTCGGATTGCCGACGTCCATCGCCGAGGCCAATGTCGCGACGCTCGCGCGCGGCGCCCACTCGCCGGTACGAAGAAATTCCGTCACGGATTGATTCGCGTTGGTCGCGAGGACGATCTCCCCGATCGGCAGGCCGATATGACGCGCCCACAGACACGCGAGCGCATTGCCTAGATTGCCCGTTGGGATGATGAAATTCGCACGCCGCCCGGTCTCGCGCCACAGCTCCAGGCCCGCCCGGGCGTAGTAAACCATCTGCGGCAGTAAGCGCCCGATATTGATGCTGTTCGCCGATGAAAGTTGATGCGTCTCAGCGAATGCCGGATCGAGGAACGCCTCTTTCACGATACGCTGACAGTCGTCGAACGAGCCACGCACGGCGAAGGTCCGCACGTTCCCGCCCCAGCAGGCGAGCTGCTGCGCCTGGCGCTCCGACACCAGGCCCTTCGGATACAGGACCACCGCCTCGACCCACGGTTGATTGTGAAAAGCTGCCGCGACGGCGCCGCCGGTATCCCCCGAGGTTGCGACCAGGATCGTCAATTTGCGCCGCTCTGGGCGCCGAATGCGTTCGAGACACGCCGCCAGGAAGCGCGCGCCGAAATCCTTGAATGCGCACGTAGGACCATGAAACAGCTCGAGCACCGATGCTGGCGCGGGCGCGTTCTCCAGCGTGACGAGCGGCGCCGGAAAATCGAATGCTTGCCGGCAAACGTCGCCGAGTTCAGTCGCGAGCTCATCGCCGACGGCGAAGGGCGCCAGCAACTGCTCACCGATGTCCGCGAGCTCCGTCAGGCCTTCGAAATCGCGCGCCACGAAGTGAGGGAACGACTCGGGGATGTACAGCCCGCCATCGGGCGCAATGCCTCGGGCGATCGCCTGACTCAGGCGCAGCCGCTCCTGCGAATCGCGTGTGCTTACGTAATGCATATAACTACTGTACGAACCCGTTGCATGTCAGTCGATGACGCGTGCGCCCGTCGGCTCGAGCGTCGAAATCCATGCGTCGCTGCCGAGTCGATGCGCAGCGAAGCCAGCCACCATTGCGTCGCGAATGCGCTCCGCATCCTGTGTCTCGCACCACGCAAAGAGCGTCGGGCCGGCCCCGGAGATCGAACAGCCGAGCGCGCCGTTGTTCATCGCGCCGCCTTTTACGGCGTCGAAGCCCGGAATCAGCACCTTGCGCTGCGGCTCGATGATGACGTCCTCGAGCGAAGCGCGGATCAGCCGCAGATCGCCCGTGAAGCATCCAGTCAGAAAACCCGCAAGATTCGCCGACTGCCAGATCACATTCGACAGATCGATCGAACGATTGAGGATCTCGCGTGCGGCGCGCGTCGACAACATCATATGCGGATGCACGAGCACGCAACGTACGCTCGCAGGAATCGGAATCTGCTTGACGTTCGGATTGTCGATGCCGACGGTCAGGACCAGCCCACCGAACAGCGAGGGCGCGATGTTGTCCACGTGCACGGACCCGCTCGCCACCGCCTCGCCCTTCATCGCAAACTTGAGCAGGTCAAGCTGCGACAGCGGCGCTGGCAGAAGTGCATTGGCGGCAACCACGCCGGCGACAGCGGACGCGGCCGAGCCGCCCAACCCCGAGCCGAGCGGAATGCCTTTTTCGATCGCAAGCTCGAAACCAAAATCGAGTTTCAGGTCGCGCACCATGCTCAGCACCGCCATGCCGGCGGTGTTGCGCTCAGGATCGCGGGGCAGATCGACCGTCGCGCCAACGATCGAAGTGATGCGAACACCCGGCTCTGCGATGCGGCGAGCCGTGACGCGATCGCCGATCGTCTGGAAGCTATGTCCGAGGACGTCGAAGCCGACCGCGACATTGCCTACGCTGGCCGGCGCGAACGCGGTGGCGGACTCCCGGAGCGTCACAGCTTCGCACCCAGATAAGCACATACGCGCAACAAGTCCGCGAACACGCCGCCCGCCGTGACTTCCGGTCCGGCGCCCGGACCCTGTACTACGAGTGGATTCTGGTTGTAGCGTTGCGTCAGGAAGCGCACGACGTTGTCGGTCAGGTTGATGTTCGCAAATGTGTGCGAGCGATCGAGCTCGACGAGTCCCACCGAGGCCTTGCCCGTCGATGCATCCAGAGAGCCCAGATATCGCAGCACCCGCCCGTGACTGTGTGCAACTTTCAACCGCTGCGCCATCGGTGCGTCGAACTCGGGCAACCGATCCAGGAACTCTTCGGGACCGCATGCACCGAGCGCGGGCGGCACGAGACTTTCGAGCTGTACGTCGCCAAGCTCCAGGCGCAGTCCCATTTCGCGCCCCAGAATGATGAGCTTGCGTGCGAAGTCCATGCCCGACAGGTCGTCGCGCGGATCGGGCTCCGTGTAGCCCTTCGCCTTCGCCGTGCGCACCACCGAGGAGAACGGCTCTGAGCCGTCCCACACGTTGAACAGATAGGCGAGCGTGCCGGACAGCATGCCTTCGATGCGGCGGATCTCATCGCCGGTGTCGCGTAAATCGCGCAATGTCTGGATGACAGGCAAGCCCGCGCCCACCGTGGCCTCGTACAAATAATGCGCATTGCCCTGGCGACGGGCTTCATGCAGTCGCGTGTAGAACTCGAGGTCCGCGCTGTTCGCCTTCTTGTTCGGCGTCACGATGTGGATGCCGCTTGCAAGCCAGGCAGGGTAGCGCGCGACGATATCGGCGCTGGATGAGCAATCGATGATGATCGCGTGCGGCAGATGATCCGCGTGCACGTGCTCCGCGAATTTCGTCAGATCCGCTGCGTCGTTCTGTGAGCTGAATGCATCACGCCAGCGGCCGAGCGATACGGCGGATTCCGCCAGATGCATGCGCCTGGACGTCATGATGCCGCGCACGCGCAGATCGAGCTTGAGATCGCGCGACAGGCGCTGCACCTGGGAAGCGAACTGGTCGAGCAATACGCCGCCGACGAGGCCGGGCCCGATCAGGCCGATCGAGATGGTGTGCGGCGACAGATAGAAGCTCGAGTGCACGGATCGCAACGCCCGCGATGAGTGCCTGCTGTCGATCACGGCGGAAATATTGCGCTCGGAAGCGCCCTGCGCGATTGCACGCACGCTCACGGCTGCGGTTCCCAGTGCGCCGAACACCTTCGCGGCGACGCCATGAGCGCCGGCCATCCCGTCTCCCACCACTGCGAGGATGCTGCACCCTGCATCCACCTCTACGCTCTGAATCTGGCCTTCGCGCAATTCACGATCGAACGCCTGCCGCACCACGTTCTCAGCCCGCGCCGCTTCGGCCTCCGGGATCGCAAAGCAGATCGAATGCTCGGAGCTGCCCTGGGAAATCAGAATGACCGAGATGCCGTGATCGCGCAGCGCCCCAAA
This sequence comes from Steroidobacter sp., assembly GCA_050738395.1. Taxonomy (GTDB): domain Bacteria; phylum Pseudomonadota; class Gammaproteobacteria; order Steroidobacterales; family Steroidobacteraceae; genus Steroidobacter. The sequence goes on along the minus strand of JBOHZJ010000323.1, from coordinate 11,023 downwards.
TAGTCGATGCGCCGTGCCCGGCACGCCGATCATGCCGGCGCCTTCGAGATTCACGAGCGCGACCCGGTCGATACAGGTGATGCCCTTCACCAGGTTCTGCGATTGCGGACTTTCGCAGATCAGCGTGCCGGCCTTCTCTGGCGCGAACGTGTTGCGGATCCAGATCGGGATGCCTTTGCGCACCGCCGGCGCCATCGTCTGCGGATGGATCACCTTCGCCCCGAAGTACGCCAGCTCCATCGCCTCGTTGTATGAGAGCGAATCGATGACCTTGGCGTCGGGTACGAGCCGTGGGTCGGCGCTCAGCACCCCATCGACGTCGGTCCAGATGTGAATCTCTTCGGCATCGAGCAGCGCGCCGAAAATGGAGCCTGAGAAGTCGCTGCCATTGCGGCCGAGCGTAGTCTGAAGTCCTTTCGAATCCCGCGCGATGAAGCCGGTGATAATCAGCGTCGCGGGATCACGCGGCGTCATGCGATCGGCGTTCGCCTGCGATTCGTCCCAGCGCACGGCCGGGCCAAGCGGGCCCCACTCGACGGACACGATGTCGCGAGCATCGATCCACAGGACTTTCCCGGCGCGTCGGCCGCGATGGCGCAGGTACGCGGCGAAGAGGCGCGTCGACCAGATTTCGCCATAGCCCGCGACCAGATCGCGGACGATCTGCGAGGCGGAGCGAATCAGTTGAACAGTCTGCAGAATCCCGGAAATGTCGCGGCAATCCTGCGCGAGCTTCACCAGGTACTCGATGCGAGCCTCGCCTTCGAGCAGCGTGTCCGCGATTACCTGGTGACGGGTGCGCAGCTCTTCGATTCGTTCCGGGAGTGCGGCGTCCTGCCTCTCAGCGGACGCAACCAGAGTGAGCAACGCATCGGTTACGCCGCGACACGCCGACAGGACGACTCCCAATCGCGGATGCGGATCCTGCTCCAGAATGCGGGCCACGCGTTCCATGCAGACCGCGTCGGCGACGCTCGAGCCGCCGAATTTATGTACGCGCCACCGCTCCACGTGCTTGAAATCTCTTGTTGTCGCTTAAGCCAGTTCTCAATCCGCCGCGCACGCGTTTCCTCCGCGCACGACGAGGGCGTGGGAACAGCGGAACAATCCGGGAAGGCGCGAGCGCTGGGAGCCGACACTCTACTGACAGGTCCTGAACGCGGCAAGCCGCGACGAGGCCGGAAACTCAACCCGAAGTATCGAGCCTGCCGAAAGCCAGCAGCGTGCCCGAATCATCCTCACCCGCCGCCGCGGGAAAGCCCGGACGCGCGAAGCAGATCGTCTCGCCGGGATCGGGCTGGGCGCCCTGCGTCAGGTGTTCGTTCAGATACATGACTCGTGCGGGTCCGACCTGAATCAGGTCGCGATGCCGCAGCGCGCGTCGCACGATACGCCGTGAGTTGACGAGCAGTCCGTTGGTGCTGCCCAGATCGATCATCAGGTCCTGCCCGTTGTTGTGCACGATCAGCGCGTGGTAGCGACTGACGAATACCGAGTCGATGCGCACGTCCGCTTCCTCACCGCGCCCAATCAGCAGCCGATCCGCAGTGAGCGTGACTTCGCGATCGGGCAGACCCTGCATCGTGATGATCAGCTTCGGACGAACCCCTTCGCTGGCCGGCGCCTCCGCTTTCTCCGCGCTCGTGAGCTGCGTCAGGCGACGTCCGCTCCAACCCAGGAGATCAATGGCGCGATCGAGCGCGGCTACGGTCACTCGGCCCGCTTCGTCTTCGGCGGCATACGCGAGCGCCTGCTCGCAGATGCGGTTGATATGGGCGGGCACGCCGCGGCTGCACGCGTGAATCTGCGCCATCAAGTTCGATGGCATCAGCGCATCGGGATTCGCGGCGCCGGCGGCTCGCAGACGATGGGCGACATACGCTGCGGTCTGGTCTTCGCTCAGCGGCCCCAGGGAGAAGTGCGGCGCACGTGTGGCGCCCAGCTCGACCATACGCGGGGACTCCAGCACCAGGTTCAACGAAGGCTGACCCAGCAACAGGACCTTGAGCACACGTGCACCGTCAAATTCCACGGCTGCCAGACAGCGGAGCTCTTCGAGCACCGGCGGCGACATGCTCTGGAGATTCTCTATCACCAGCAGGCAGACACGGCCCATGCCGGCCTGGTGCGCAAGAAATCGTTCCAGAAGCCGGCGCCGGTCGGTCTTGTCGTTGTCTTCCAGCGGGAAACCGAACTGGCGCAGGATTTCCAGCAGAAACTCGCGCGCGGCGATCTGCTCGCGTTGCACCGCCGCGACGACCACGCGTTCATCCAGATCTCGCAGCAGCCGGCGAATGAGGAAGCTCTTGCCACAACCATGATCCGCGGTCACGACGCCGAGGCGCGCCTTCGTCCACAGGGAATGACCCATGAACTCGAGCGCTCGCAGGTGTTGATCGCTGGGAAAGAAGCATGCATCGTCGGCGCAGTCCGCAAACGGCGCTGCGCTCAGGCCGAAAGCTGTTTGGGAAGGCGGAAACGTGTCGTTCGGTTCGATCATGCGAACGTTTAAGCAAGACTCCTAAGCCGCTGATTTTTTGAAAGACGCGCCGCGCCGGGTCACGTCTGGGATCGTGCCGCTGACAATAATCCCGACAGTCGGTAATCACAAGGCGCTGGCGGCGAAAGCGCCGAATTGGATGGTGGGTCGGGTGGGACTCGAACCCACAGCCAACGCCTTAAAAGGGCGCTGCTCTACCATTGAGCTACCGACCCGAAGCTGGCCAACCGGCTAACTTGGCAAACTGGCGAACCTGGCCAGAGATTCTCTCTGTCTGGCCGGCGGCCAGTTAGCCGGTCAGCCAGTCGGCCGGCGCCAGAAGGGCGCGCATCATACCCGAAGGAAAAGTGAGTCGTGAGTCGTGATTCGCAAGAGACTCTGGATCCGAGTCCCCTGATCGACTCACGACTCACCTCTCATCGAAAGTATTGCGTTGGATCGGGGACCCCTGCGGCGATAAATCCTTCGCGACGCAATCGACATGCATCGCAGCGTCCGCAGGCGTGACCTTCGGGGTCGGCCTGATAGCAGGATACGGTCAGTGAAAAATCGACGCCGAGTTCCAGACCGCGTTCGATGATCTGCGCCTTCGTGAGATCGATGAGCGGCGCGATGACCCTGAACGACATCACGCCCTCCACCGCCGCCTTCGTCGCCAGATTGGCGACGCGCTCGAATGCGCTGATGAACGCCGGTCGACAATCGGGATAGCCCGAGTAATCGATTGCGTTTACGCCAATGAAGATCTGTGGCGCGCCGAGCACTTCAGCCCAGCCCAGGGCAAACGACAGCATGACCGTATTGCGCGCCGGCACGTAGGTCGTCGGAATGCCGATCTGCGGCGTCTCGGGCACCGCGATCGCTGCATCAGTCAGCGCCGAGCCGCCGATGCCGCCCAGATCGATGCGCAGCGTTCGATGTTCAGCTGCACCGAGCGCAGCTGCAACTCGCTTCGCGGCGTCAAGTTCAGCTCGATGACGCTGACCATAATCGACGCTCAGCGCGAAGCACTCGAGCCCCTGCTTTCTCGCGATTGCAAGCGTTGTAGCGGAATCGAGTCCACCGGAAAGAAGTATCACTGCACGAGGTGTGGACATGCGTCAGCGACCCGGCGTATCGCCCCACAGATACTTGTGCAACTGCACCTGAAAGCGGACCGGCAGCTGCTCATCGAGAATCCATTGCGCGAGCTCGCGCGCTTCGAGCTGGCCGTAGCTCGGGCTGAACAGCACCGTGCAACGTTCGGTTAGCCGCCGGGTCTTGACCAGGTCGCGGGCCCATTCGAAATCCGCCCGATCGCACAGGACGAACTTGATCTGCTCGTCGGTGCGCAGCCGATCGATATTCTCCAGTCGATTGCGTTGGACCTCGCCGCTGGCTGGCGTCTTTATGTCCATGACGCGAACGACGCGCGCATCCACGCTCGCGACATCCATCGCGCCGCTCGTCTCGAGCGACACCCGATAGCCGGCGTCACACAGGCGCGTCAGCAGTTCGATGCAGTGCTTCTGCGCGAGCGGTTCGCCGCCCGTCACACAGACATGCTTCGTATTGAATGCGTGCACTCGCTCGAGGACGTCTTCAATGGAGAACCATTCGCCGCCGTAGAATGCGTACTGCGTATCGCAGTACTGGCAGCGCAGCGGACATCCAGTCAGCCGAACGAACACCGTCGGCCAGCCGACGCTATCCGCTTCGCCCTGGATCGAGAGAAAGATTTCGGTGAGTTTGAGGCGCGCGGCCGGGCGTGCGTCAGGGAGTGTCGCGCTTGTCACGCCCGTCGCTCATCGGCTTTCGCCATCCATCTTCGCCAACCGCTGACTCGCTAGGCGCGCCGCGGTCGTATCGCCGAAACGTTGCACGACCTGACCCAACGCGGAGCGCGCTTCTGGCCAGTTCTTCAACTCATAATTGCAGTAGCCTATTTTCAGCAGCGCATCAGGCGTCTTGCGCGAATCGGGGTACTTCTCGAGGATCGTACGGAAGTCGCGCAATGCGTCCGGATACTGCTTGGTGACGTAATGCGCTTCGCCGAGCCAGTACTGTGCGTTGTCCGCCAGCCCGCTGTCCGGGAACGTGGTCAGGAATTGTTTGAAGCCGCTGATCGCTTCCGGATACTTGCCGTCCTTCAACAGATCGAACGCCGCCTGGTAGTTCGCCCGGTCATCGCCCTCTGGAACGGGCAATCCACCGGCGCGCGATGGGGGCGCACTCACGCCCCCGGTTGGGCCTGAACCCTCGATCGCAGCAAGCCGTCGGTCGACGTCGCCATAGAGTTCGCGCTGCTGCTCCTGCGTGCGACCCAGGTTGTGCTGTAACTCATCGAGCTGACCTCGCAGCGTACGCGTCTCCGCCTGCACCGCTTCGATCCGCTGCGACAGGTCGAGCAGGCTCTGATTCGCCAGTACGCGTTCGATGCGCAGCAATCGTCCATCGAATTCAGTCAATTTCTGGACGATCGGATCTTCCTCGGGCGGCGTCGTTACGCAGCCGGCGAGCGCTGCGCACAAGCAGACGGCGAGCATCGATCGGAATGAAATCATGATTCGATCCCGAGTGTGAGCTCTAACGCCCATAAACCAGTTCGACACGGCGGTTCTTGGAGTAAGCGGAGTCATCGCCGCCCTGCACGGCCGGGCGCTCCTCGCCGTAGCTCACGGTCGTGATCTGCGCTTCGGTCACACCCTGCAGCATCAATGCACGACGCACCGCCTGCGCGCGGCGTTCGCCCAGGCCGATGTTGTATTCGCGCGAGCCGCGCTCGTCGGAATGGCCTTCCAGCCGCACCGTGCGCGTGTTGGCGCCGTTGAGGAATTTCGCATGCGCGGCCACGATGGGGACGTACTCGGGTTTGATTTCCGCGCGATCGTAGTCGAAATACACGATCGTCCCCGCCCGCCTGGCTTCCTCCAGCGCAGCCTGCTCGCCGCCCAGCGCGCCTTCAGACACTTCGCCCTGCGATGCGCGATCAGTGGTCGCATCTGCGGGTTCGGAGGTGTTGGAAGCATCCGGAAGCGTCTGCGGCTTCTTCGGACATCCCGCAAGGGCGAGACCGCTCAGTACGATCAGCATGATCTGCTGGACACGCATTCACATCTCCTTCAAGCCGACGATCGATTTTGAAACCTGCGAAAACAGCGCGAAATTCTGCCACAAGTCGAGGGTTGACGGTGTACGGTTGACCGTTGACGGCCCGAGGATCTCTTCTGACCGTCAACTGTCAACGGTCACCTGTCAACGCGAAGCAGGAAATGGCGACCACACGGGCTCGCGTACGTCGCCGCTGCTCGTGGCCAGACGCTGTTGCACGCGACCGTCGATCGAAACGGTCGAGAGCACGCCGCGACCCCGGTCCTGCGTCGCGTAGATCAGCGTGGCGCCGTTCGGCGCAAAGCTCGGGCTCTCATCCTGCCGCCCCTGCGACAACACCTGCACCGCGCTTGAAGTCAGATCGACGACCGCAATTCGAAAGTTGCCTCGATCCAGGTGCACCACCGCGAGTTGCTTGCCATCCGGTGAAATCCGCGGCCGCGCGTTGTAAGCGCCTTCGAACGTCACACGCGTCGCGCGTTGTGGGCTGTCGACGTCGATCATGTAGATCTGCGGTCCGCCCGCACGATCGGACATGAAGTAGAGCCTGCGTCCGTCGGATGACCACGATGGCTCCGTGTCGATGCCGGGATCGAACGTCATGCGCGTGAGCACCTGGCGCGCCAGGTTCAGCGTGTAGACATCGACATCGCCGTCCTTGCGCGACAGCGTCAGTGCAAGCGTGTCTCCGTCGGGCGACCAGGCGGGCGCGCCGTTGATGCCGGCCCGCGCGGAGACGCGGCGCCGTTCGCCGGTGCGCAAAGTTTGCACGTAGATGGCGGATGCCTTGCTCTCAAACGACACGTACGCGAGGCTCTGACCATCCGGCGACCAGGCGGGCGACATCAACGGTTCGCTTGAATTCGCGATGACCTGCTGATTTTCGCCGTCCGCATCTGCAACGATGAGCCTGTACTGTTGCTGCGGCGGCGTTCCTTCGGCGTTGATGAACGCAATACGAGTCGAAAATGCGCCGCGAACGCCCGTCAGTTGTTCGTAGATCAGATCCGCAATGCGATGCGCCGCCGCGCGCATCGAGTTCGTGGTCGCTGTGAGCCGCTGGCCCGTCAGACGCTGGCCGGTCAGGACGTTGTACAACTCGAACTGCGCGCTATAACGATCAGCGCCTTCGGGGATGAGCTTGCCGACCGCGATGTAGTCGCTCTTCAGATAGCGCCAGTCCTGAAAACGGATCTGATCGCCGCTCGTGGGCCGATCGATCATGTCCCTGCGCTCGAGCGGCGCGAAACGTCCGCTGCGCTGCAAATCCGCGGCGACGACCTCCGCGATGTCGAACGGCGCCGCGCCCGTGGATTCCCAGCCAAATGGCACGATCGCAATCGGCACCGCATTTTCCTGGCCGCGAGTGATCTCGATGACGAGCTGCGCATGGGCGACCGACATGCCGAAGGCAGCGACCATTGCACACGCAATCCAACGGACAATCTTCATCAATAATCCTCCTCAACGGGCGCGAACGCTGCGCCCATCCGACTATTCACTAGTCACTATTCACCAGTCACTGTCACTAGTCACGTCACTACTTCATTCCATCGGCTTGAACACCAGCACCAGGTTGCGTTCGAACAGGCGCGGGTCGGGCGGCGGCGGCAATGGCGATGAACGCATTACCGCGGCTTCAATCGATTGTCTGACCGCAGCGTCGCCATTGCAGCGCCCGAGCTGCACGGAGAGCACCGTGCCGGCAGGCGTCTGGGCGACTCGCACTTCGCACTCCAGGCCGGGTCGCGCCGACGGCGGCCGATTCCAGTTGCGCACGATCCGCTGTTCGATCATCGCGATGTACTGATTCAGCAGACCTGAGTTCGCCGCCTGGTTGCGACCTTCTTCGTCTTCAAGCTGACGCTGCAACTCCGCCTCGCGGGCCTGCTGCGCGCGCGCCTCGTCGGCCGCCCGGCGCTTTTGCGTCTCTTCCTTCTGCTTACGCTCGATCTCGGCGACGCGCTTCTGCTCAGCTTCCGCCTGCTGCTTGCGCTGCGCTTCCGCTTCGCGCTTGCGCTCGGCTGCCTGGCGCTCGCGCAGCTGCTGCTCCTCGAGTACCCGCTGCTGTTCCGCTTCCTGGCGCTGCTTCAGTTCGACCTGACGCTCCTGCTCGACGCGTTGTTCCGCTTCGCGACGTTGTATCTCTTCCTGATCGCGCCGCTGCTGTTCGGCCGCCTGCTCGCGTTCGCGCTGTTGCACCTGCTCGCGTTCACGATCACGTTCCCGTTCCTGCTGGCGGCTTGCCCGGCTCAGCACGGATTGATCGACGATGACTGCCTGGATTGCAAGCTGAGCCGGCGGCGGATTGCGCGACATCTGAATCATCGTGAGGCCGAATACGCCCGCAAACAGCACGTGCAGCAGCACCGCTACTATGAGATACGCCCAGTGCTTTCTGATGAACTCCGCCATCACTCAGCGCTTGGGTCGGGTGCGCGTCTCTGCGGGATCGGTGATGAAGCCGACCCGCTCCGCGCCTGCCTGCTGCAGCAACACCATGCCCGCGACGACGCGGCCGTAAGGCACGTTCTGATCCGCCTTCACCAGCACCGGCGTCTTGGGTTCCCGACGCAGCACGGTCGAGACGCGCGCGAGCACCGCGTCGTCGTCAATCGAGGACTCTTCGTTCTCGCCGATATTGAGGTAATAAGCGCCGCTGGCGTCGACGCTTAGAATCAACGGTTGGTGATCGCGCATGAGATCTTCCGGCAGCGGCTCGGCGCCCGCCTTCGGCAGATCCACCTTGATTCCCTGGGTGAGAAGCGGCGCCGTGACCATGAAGATGATCAGCAGCACGAGCATCACGTCGATGTAGGGAACGACGTTGATCTCCGCCATCAGCCGGCGACCGCGCCGGGTCGGCGACGGGGTCATGCGTGCGCCTCGACCGATGAGGTCTGTCCCGCTCGCGGCGTGGAGGCGTGGCGATGGAGGATGGTCGACAACTCTTCGACAAACGTGTCGTAACGCAGTTCGATGCGACTGACCTGATCGGCGTAGCGGTTATACGCGATGACGGCGGGAATCGCGGCGAACAGGCCCATGGCGGTGGCGATCAGCGCCTCCGCGATGCCTGGCGCAACCATGGCGAGGGTCGCCTGCTGCACGTTCGCCAGGCCATGGAATGCATTCATGATGCCCCACACAGTGCCGAACAGACCGACGTAGGGGCTGGTCGATCCGATCGTCGCCAGCATCGAAAGGCCGGTCTCGAGACGATCGCTTTCCTTCAGGAGCGCAACGCGCATGCCGCGGCGCGCACCCTCGATCAGCTGCTGCGAGGCGATGCCGCCCTGCTGGCGCATGCGCGAGAACTCACGAAAGCCCTGTTCGAAAATGCTTTCCATGCCCTTCGTCACGCGCCGGCCCTGATCGATGGAGCGAAACATCGCGGTCAGGTCGCCGCCCGACCAGAACACTTCTTCGAAGCGGTCTGCATCGGCGCGCGCGCGTCGCAATTCGGCGCGCTTGCGCAGCATGATGGACCAGGACGCGATGGACGCCAGCAACAGCAGCGCCATCACGATCTGGACGATGATGCTCGCCTGCAGCACCAGATCCAGCGGATTGAGATTGCTCGTCATTCGCTCTTTTCCTCCAGTAACAGCGCCGGCAACGGTCGCGGCTTGTATTTCACCGCGTCGAGGCAGGCGACGCGCACCCGCCCTTCCAGCAACCGATCGCCGTCGAGGCGCCCGCGGTAGATTTCCTGTTCAAACGTCAGACTGGCTCGCGAGGATTCAGCGACCACGCACGTGACCAGCAACTGTTCGCCGTAGCGCGCCGGGCTGCGGTAGTGCGCTTCGACGTCAACGACAACGAAAATGAGCCCGTGTTCCTCTTTGAGCGCGGTCTGCTCAACACCGATGGCCCGCAACCACTCGGTCCGCGCGCGCTCCATGAATTTCAGGTAGTTCGCGTAGTACACGATCCCGCCGGCGTCTGTATCTTCCCAGTACACGCGCACCGGCCAGGAAAAAGTAGCGGCTGCCTGCATCGATCACTCGCCGCCGAATAATTCCAGGCTGCCGCCGCGCTCCGGCGTCTTGAGGCCGAAATGCTGATAGGCATTGCGCGTGGCCACGCGGCCTCGCGCGGTGCGCATGATGAAGCCCTGCTGTATCAGATACGGCTCGATGACGTCTTCGATCGTACCTCGCTCCTCGCCGAGCGCCGCGGCCATACTCTCGACGCCCACCGGTCCGCCGTCGAACTTCTCGATGATCGTCAGCAGGAGTTTGCGATCCATCACGTCGAATCCCAGCGGATCGACGTCGAGCATATCCAGCGCGGCCTGAGCCACCTCATCGGTGATGCGCCCGCCTGCCCTCACTTCGGCATAGTCGCGTACGCGCCTCAACAACCGATTGGCAATGCGCGGAGTTCCGCGCGAGCGCTGCGCGATGCGGGCCGCCCCGCCCTCGTCGGTCGGCACGCCCAGAATCGCGGCGGACCGCACCGCGATGCGCTGTAATTCCTGCTGATCGTAGAATTCGAGGCGCTGCACGATGCCGAAACGGTCGCGCAGCGGCGAGGTGAGAAGGCCCGCGCGCGTCGTTGCGCCGATCAGCGTGAACGGCGGCAGGTCCAGCTTGATCGAGCGGGCGCCGGGACCCTCGCCGATCATGATGTCGAGCTGAAAGTCCTCCATCGCCGGGTAGAGAATCTCCTCGACCACGGGGCTCAGTCGATGAATCTCATCGACGAACAGCACGTCGTTCGCCTGCAGATTGGTGAGCAGCGCGGCCAGGTCGCCCGCTCGCTCGATCACCGGTCCGGATGTTTGCCGCAGATTCACGCCGAGCTCGTTGGCGATGATGTGGGCAAGCGTCGTCTTGCCGAGGCCGGGCGGTCCGAAGATCAGCACGTGGTCGAGCGCCTCGCGTCGCCTGCGCGCCGCTTCGATAAAGATCTCCATCTGAGTCTTCACGGCCGACTGGCCCACATAGTCGGCGAGACGCTTTGGCCGCACTGCGCGATCGAAAGCCTCTTCATCGACCTGCGCGCCGCCGGAAATGATGCGGTCCTGTTCGATCATGGAGTCGCCGTCCGCCATCCGCCGTTCACTGCAGGCTGCTGCATCTATTTTGCCGCCGCGAACTGCAGCGCCCGACGAATGATCTCTTCCGTCGTCTTCACCGAGGCGTCCACCGACTTGAGCAAGCGCGTGACCTCAGCCGGTTTGTAACCCAGAGCAATCAGCGCGCTGAACGCTTCCGCTTGTGCGCCGGAATCCACCGCGCCGCCAGGAGTGAGGCTTGCGCCCGCGATCTCACCGAAGCCCTTCACCCGATCCCGCATCTCGACAACCAGTCGCTCGGCTGTCTTTCGGCCGACGCCCGGAAAAAGCACCAGCGTATCGACGTCCTGCGACTCGATGCACAGCAGAAAATTGTCGACGCTCATGCCGGATAACAACGCCAGGGCCAG